>JAIVZN010000021.1:0-18693 GCA_048634875.1 Deltaproteobacteria bacterium
CTGGTTCATTTCCTTGTCTTTTAACAGGAGCTGCAAAATAAAGGGTCGGAACTTTTCTTTCAGGACCCAGGCGAAAATCACTTCCCATGCTTACTTTGCCTGCTATGACATCTTTCCAAAATCCCTCCATAGGATGCTTTTTACCAATGCCGATATTATCCGTATCTGCAATACACACACGGTTCATATCATAATAGGCTATAGAAAAATATCCATACCTATCTCTCCATTTCTGCATTCTCTGTGTTATCTCATCTACAGAATATTTCTCCTTAAACACAGGACTTTCGGCAAAAGATGGAAGATTGTTCAAACATCTGTACATATCAGCAGTAATAAAATGCATAACAGCATCTGCTTCCCTGCGATAATTTTCTATACTTTCTGTTAATAATGTTTTTGTCTGGATTTTGATTTGCCACCAGCCCAAAACAGCAGCTACAGGCAAAAAGATAATAAGATACAAAACAATGAATTTCTTCCTTATTTTCAAATCTTTAAACTTTAAAAACTTCATCTTTTTGCCATTAGCTTTAGCTTTTTTGTAATCCCCCTACATCCCCCTTTAATAAAGGGGGAAAGATTGGCGGTTCGTTTAAAACCAGCCAGTATAACCCAAGCTGCCCAGCAGCTTCAACAAATTGATTAATATCAAACGGCTTTCTGACATAACTGTTAGCTCCTAACTTATAGCTGTCTATTAAATCATGTTCTTCTTTGGAAGCAGTTAGAACTACTACCGGAATTAATTTAGTCCGCATATCGCTGCGCATACGCTGAAGCACTTCAAGCCCGCTGATTTTAGGCAACTTTAAATCCAGCAGGACGACAGAAAGACCATCGCCGACAGCTCCAGTAAAAAATAAGTAATCCAGCGCTTCTGCTCCGTCATGAGCAGGTATAATCTCATTAGTGATATTGCTCTTCTGAAATGCCCTCAATATAAGCTCAAAATCATCAGGATTGTCTTCTACTATCAGTATTTTTTTCTCAATCATTTTTATACCCGTAAATAAAACTTAATTGAGTCCTAAAGTACGCATTTTTTGCGAGTTGTGACTTTTTAGTCTCCGGAGCAAAAAAATGTATTTTTAGGTCTCAATTATTTTCACCCAGCTCCTGCGTGCAGGGGCTGGGTTGTGCCGGCTCGCAGGCATGTCCGTTTCACTCATAAATAAAACCTTTTTCCAGAGAAATTCAGAAATTGCGAAAGTAGGAGACTAGGAAACTATGAGATTAAGAGATTGGGTAAAGAATTAAGAATTTAGAATTAATTCCTAATCTCCTAATTTAATGAAGCTTTACAGTTTCTGCCACACTCAGTATAGCCTGTAAATCTAACTTTGAATCTTTTTCCATTTCTTTTTCCATTGCCTTAACTTCGCTATCTACCAGTTCCTCTAAATAATTCTTATATTGCCTTCTCAATTCTTCAGTATTAACCCTCTTACTTAAATACCGCTTTATTTCTAAGTACATCTCTGCTGCACTTTGATACCGTCTGGCTGGTGATTTCTGCAAAACCTTTTTAAGAACCTCCTGAATCTCATCAGGAATTTTACATGCCCTTAACTTTTTAAAATCAACATTTGCTTTACTTGCCTTCCACCAGATATCTAAATCAGTATCTCCATCAAAGGCTTTTTCACCAGTAAGTATCTCATATAGGATTATACCGCAACTGAATAAATCCGAACGCAAGTCTGTATTAGTTTTTACTTTTGCTTGCTCGGGCGACATATAAGATATTTTACCCTTCATCTTTTCTTTGGTTCTTCTTTGCTGCTGACCAACTTTTGCTATACCAAAGTCCGTTAATTTAATTCTCCCGTCAAAATACAGCATGACATTTCCAGGTGATATATCCCTGTGAACTATGTTAAGCGGTTTATCAGTAAGTTCATCCTTAATTGAATGGGCGTAATCAAGCGCCTTAAGAACTTCTAAAATTATATAAAGACCAATGTCAATAGAAATTTTAATAAAATTCGTATGACATTTCCTTAGTAAATATTCAAGATCCACACCATTCACATAATCCATAACTATGCAAAACCCGTCATTATCTTTAACAAAATTAATTACTCTTACAATATTTTCATGCTCTAACTTAGCTGTATTTACCGCTTCCTTGCGAAACATATCCACATACTTAGCATTATTAGAATATTCTTTATGGATTTTTTTTATGGCAACAACTTTCTGTAATACACTATCCCATGCCTTATATACTGTAGCAAATCCTCCTGTGCCTATCTCTCTTATTATCAAATATTGATTATTTATTATTGCCCAGTATCTTCCCATTTCTTTGTTCTATTTAAATAACATTTAACATTGCCCGAAAATCTATCTTAGAATCTCCTTCCATTTCTTTTTTCATTTCTTCAATCTCTCTATCTACCTGCTGTGCTAAAAAACTCCTATATTGCCTCTTTAATTCTTCAATATTACACCTCTTTAAATACCGCTTTATCTCTAAGTACATCTCTGCTGCACTTTGATACCTCTCCTCCGGTGATTTCTGCAAAATCTTTTTAAGAATTTTCTGAATCTCATCAGGAATTTCATATTTCACTAATTTTTCAAAATCAACATTTACACGCCTCACCTTTCGCCAGATATCCAGTTCAGTATCACCCTCAAAGGCTTTTTCACCAGTAAGTATCTCATATAGAATTATACCCGAGCTATATAAATCTGACCGCGCATCTATATTAATCTTTATTTCTGCCTGCTCAGGCGATATATAAGTAATCTTGTCTTTCTGAATCTTTTTTGTATATTGCTGATCAATTCTTGTTATACCAAAGTCTGTTAGTTTAATTCTTCCGTCAAAATACAGCATGACATTTCCTGGTGACATGTCCCTGTGAACTATGTCAAGCAGCGAACCTGTAAGTTCATCTTTAACTGAATGGGCATAATCAAGCGCCTTAAGAACTTCTAAAATTATATAAAGACCAATATCAATGGGAATTTTTATAGAACTTTTACGACATTTATTTAGTAAATACTCAAGATTCACCCCTTTCACATAGTCCATAACTATATAAAACTCATTATCACCTTTAATAAAATTAACTACTCTTACAATATTCTCATGTTCTAATTTAGCTATATTTATTATTACCTTACGAAACATATCCACATACTTAGCATTATTAAAATATTCCTTATGGAATTTTTTTATGGCAACTACTCTCTGCAACACACTATCCCAGGCTTTATATACTGTAGCAAATCTCCCTACGCCTATCTCTCTTATTATCAAATATTGATTATTTATTATTGCTAATGTTTTCTTCATCCCCTTTTACCAACTTTTCCATTCTTTCTATTAACTTATCCCAATCCAGCGGCTTAATAATACAGTCATCTGCCCCATAATCAAATCCTATCTCTATCTCTGGAACATTCCCCGAAAACACTATTACCACTGTATCTTTAGTCTCGCTGTTTTCCTTGATTTCCTTACAGGCTTCAAAACCATTTTTTACAGGCATTATCGCATCTATAAGCGCAAACTCAGGCTTTTCTTTTTTAACTGCAGCAACAGCCTTTTCGCCATCATCTACAATTATTGTATTGTAGCCATTACGCTCAAAAAACATTTTTCCTGCCAGTAAAATAGATCTTTCGTCATCAGCAATTAAAACTTTTTTTTCAGTCATATTATCTTCTCCTTATTTCCGTGAAGCGTAAAGCGTAAACCCTTTACTTTTCACATTGTTTTAAAAAATTATGTACCTCATTTGCTAAATCTTCCGCTGAAAATGCCTTTCCTAAAAATTTATCTGCTCCTATGACCTTTTTCTTATCAATATCTCCAGTAAAATATCCTGAAAAAACTATTACCGGAATTTTAGCTGCATCTGCGTCTACTTTTAATTTTTTTGTAATTTCAAAGCCGTCTTCTTTTGGAAGCACAACATCCATAAGAATAATATCCGGTTTTAATTCCCTTGCCTTAAGAAGAGCATCTTCACCATCTGATACACAAATTACTTTGTATCCCATGGAACTTAATCTTGTTTCTATTAAATTTAAAATCGAAGGATTATCTTCAACAACTAAGATTGTCTTTCTTTCTGTAAGTGACTTTATTTTCTGATTTAATTCTCCAAAATCTAAAGGTTTTCTTAAAAAAGCTACTGCTCCTAATTTCAGCCCTTCTTTTTTATAAGAATTACCAGTCACTGACACTATAATTACGGGAATATCTTTAGTAATTTCTTTGTTCTTCAGTTCTCTAAGAACCTGGATACCATTAAGTCCCGGCATCATAACATCTAAAGTAATAATATCAGGATGTATATGCTCAGCTTTTCTCAACCCTTCAATCCCTGAATTTGCTATTATAACTTCATGCCCCATTACTCTTAAATTATCTCTTAACACTTCAGCTATTACTTCCTCATCTTCTATAACTAATATTTTCTTGCCCATTGTTCCCTCCTCTTGTTTCCAGAGAAATTCAGAGATTGAGAAATTGTGTTAGAAATTAAGAAAATAGAGAATAGATATTAATCTCTTAGTCTCTTAATCGCTTCTTTCTATTGGTAACACTGCTATAAATGAGCTTCCAAAACCCAGACCTTCTGACTCAGCCCATATCAACCCGGAATGCGCCCTCATTATTTCCTTACATATTGCTAACCCTAAACCCCGGCCTGTCTTTTCTCTTACTTTACTACTATCATCTTCTGTATAAAAAACCTCAAATATTGTATCTAAAAACTCTTTCTGTATCCCTTTTCCTGTATCCTTTACCTGCAATTCAATTTGCTGGTTTTCAGTTTTTTTTAGGTTTATTTCAATACGCCCTTCTTTCAGCGTAAATTTTATTGCATTCTGCAGCAAATTCCGAACTACCTGCGAAATCCTGCTTGCATCCATATCAACTAACGGCAAGTTCTCTTCGCAATTTACATTAACATTTAGTTTTCTTTCATTTATCTGTGGAGCTAATATTCTTATTACAGGTTCTATTACTGCCTTTACCATATCAACAGGTTCCTTTTTCATTTTAAGTTCACCTGCTTCAATCTGCCTCATGTCTAAAAGATTATTAATAAGTTCCATCATTGTATTTATAGTTTCATCTTCTATTTCAATTACTTTTTTCTGCTCTTCTGTTAATTTTCCACAATACCCCTCCAATAAAGAATAATTAAATCCTTTAAGTGAACTTATAGGGGACCTTAAATCATGGGATATCATTGAAATTACACCATCTTTAAACTTATTTAATCTTTCCAATTTTTTATTTGACATTTTTAATTGCCACAATAACATTTTATTTTCTAAAATTAAACGCTGCTTTTCTAATGCGCTATTTATTACTCCAATAAGTTTATCAGGATTAACCGGCTTGGTTAAGTAATCGTAAATATTTTCTTTTACTGCGCTTATAGCGCTTTCTAAAGTTGCCATGCCGGTTAATATGATAACTTCTGTCTCAGTGGATATCCTTTTAATATTTTTCCCTAATATTACCCCATCTGTATCAGGTAATCCGTAATCTAAAACAGCAATATTAAAAAATTGCACACCTACTTTTTTAAGGGCAGTTTCACCATTCTCAGCAGTCTCTACATCAAATTTTCTGTCAAGTAAAATAAATGTTAATGTTTTTCTTATTGATTCATCATCATCAACAATAAGTATTCTAATTTTTTCTTCTTGCATAAATTAACTTGCTCCGCTCGTAATTTCTCTCTCTTTATTTAACTTCTCTAACACATTTACTAAACTGTTTACATCATACGGTTTACTGATAAAGGGAATATCTTTTCTTTTCTTAATTTCGGCTTTTTGAGCTTCTTCTAAAATATAACCCGAAATTAATACTACACCAATTTCTGGATTAATTTCCTTAATTTTATCTATTGTTTCCAACCCATTCATACCGGGCATTCTAAAATCAACAAAACAAACATCAAATTTTTCTTTTTTAATCTTATCTAGAGCATCCATTCCATTCGAAGCCTCAAATACCATGTAACTTTGAGTTTCCAGAGCATTTCTTAATATAATTCTATCATCGTCTCTATCATCAACTATTAGAACCTTTTTTCCAGACATATTATCTTGCTCTGATTGTTTTAAAAAGTTGTTTACTTCATTTGCTAAATCTTCTGCTGAAAATTTTTTTCCTAAAAATTTATCTGCTCCTATAACCTTTTTCTCATCAATACCCTCACTAAATTGTCCTGAAAAAGCTATTACAGGAATTTCAGCTACCTCTGCTTCTGCTTTTAATTTTTTTGTAATTTCAAAGCCATCTTCTTTTGGAAGCACAACATCCATAAGAATAATATCAGGTTTTAATTCCCTTGCCTTAAGAAGAGCATCTTCACCATTTAATACACAAATTACTTTGTATCCCATAGAATTTAATCTTGTTTCTATTAAACTTAAAACTGTAGGGCTATCTTCAACAACTAAAACTGTCTTTCTCTCCGTAAGTGATTTTATTCTCTGATTCAACTGTCCAAAATTTAAAGGTTTTCGGAGGAAAGCCAGTGCGCCTAACTTCAACCCTTCTACCTTATTAAATTCACCCTCCACCGATACTATAATTACAGGAATATCTTTAGTAACTTCATTGTTCTTTAATCCCTTTAGAACCTGTATTCCATTAAGCCCTGGCATCATAACATCTAAAGTAATAATATCAGGATGCATACTCTCAGCTTTTCTCAACCCTTCAATCCCTGAATTTGCTATTATAACTTCATGCCCCATTACTCTTAAATTATCTCTTAACACTTCAGCTATTACTTCCTCATCTTCTATAACTAATATTTTCTTGCCCATTGTTCCCTCCTCCTCTCAAATAAATTATGAGTTATGAATTACAAGTTATGAGTTAACTTATAACCTATAACTTATCACTTATAACTTCTTTTATAGGTAACACTAATATAAATGTGCTTCCAAAACCCAGCCCTTCTGACTCAGCCCATATCAACCCGGAATGCGCCCTCATTATTTCCTTACATATTGCTAACCCTAAACCCCGGCCTGTCTTTTCTCTTACTTTAGTACTATCATCTTCTGTATAAAAAACCTCAAATATTGTATCTAAAAACTCTTTCTGTATCCCTTTTCCTGTATCCTTTACCTGCAATTCAACTTGCTGGTTTTCAGTTTTTGTTAGGTTTATTTCAATACGCCCTTCTTTCGGCGTAAATTTTATTGCATTCTGCAGCAAATTCCGAACTACCTGCGAAATCCTGCTTGCATCCATATTAACTAACGGCAAATTCTCCTCGCAATTTACATTAACATTTAGTTTTCTTTCATTTATCTGTGGAGCTAATATTCTTATTACAGGTTTTATTACTGTCCTTACCATATCAACAGGTTCCTTTTTCATTTTAAGTTCACCTGCTTCAATCTGCCTCATGTCTAAAAGATTATTAATAAGTTCCATCATTATATCTATACTTTCATCTTCTGTTTTAATTATTTCTCGCTGCTCTTTATTTAATTTTCCGGTATAACCTTCCAAAAGAGAGTAATTAAACGCTTTAATTGAATTTATAGGAGATCTTAAATCATGGGATATCATTGAAATTACACCATCTTTAAACTTATTTAATCTTTCCAATTTTTTATTTGACATTTTTAATTCCCACAATAACATGTTATTTTCTAAAATTAACCGCTGCTTTTTTAATGCGCTATTTATTACTTCAATAAGTTTATCAGGGTCAACCGGCTTGGTTAAATAATCATAAATATTTTCTTTTATTGCGCTTATAGCGCTTTCTAAAGTTGCCCTGCCGCTTAATATAATAACTTCTGTCTCAGTGGATATCCTTTTAATATTTTTTCCTAATATTACCCCATCCATATCAGGCAGCCTGTAATCTAAAACAGCAATATTAAAAAATTGCACACCTACTTTTTTAAGAGCATTTTCACCATTAGAAGCAGTTTCTACATTAAATTTCCGGTCAAGTAAAATAAATGTTAATCTTTTTCTTATTGATTCATCATCATCAACAACAAGTATTCTAATTTTTTCTTCAGGCATCTTTATTTTTCATACCATTCGGTCGTTCACTCATCCTGACTTAGGTCAGCGTTCACTCCCTCATCCATAGTCGCTCACCGAACAGTCTACTTCATCGTTTCGTTTATTATATTTACTACATTATCAATATCATACGGTTTTCTAATAAAAGCTATTCCTCTCTTATCTTTAATTTCAGTTCTTATCGCATCCTCTACAGTGTAAGCAGACATTAATATTACGCCAACATCTGGATTAATTTCCTTAATTTCATCTATTGTCTCCAGACCATTCATACCGGGCATTTTAAAATCAATAAGACATATATCAAAATTTCCTTTCTTAACTTTATCTAAGGCATCCATTCCACCCGAAGCCTCAAATACTCTATAACCTTGAATTTCCAAAACATTCCTTAACATAACTCTATCATCACGTTTATCATCAACTACTAAAACTATTGGTCTATTTAAAACATTGCCCATTAGTTCAATTAATTTATTTACTGCAAAAGGTTTATATACCACTGTAACTGCGCCTTCTTCTATACATTTTCTTACTTGTATATTTTCCTTGTTGCCTGTCATCATAATCACTGAAGTAGTTGGGGAACATTTTTTAATTTCCATAAAGGTCTGGAGTCCATCCATTTCAGGCATATTTATATCTAATAGGGCTAAATCAAAAACAATTTCCTTTACTTTCTCAATTGCCTCTCGCCCGTTTGAAACCATAGTTACATTAAAACCACTATCTTCAAAAACAAACTTTAATGTAGTTAAAAGATTTATCTGATCATCAACTATCAGCAAATGTTTTTGTGGTTCAGCCATTGTTATTCTCCTTCTCTAAGGAATGTGGGAGTAGGGAAATCACTACATTTTAGATTTGTTGATTGACGATTTATTGATTGGTTTTATTTTCAATCTTCAATCTAAAATCTACAATCAACAATTTTCTATCTTCCTTCATTCCTCATTCTTTATTCTTTATTTGAGGTATTAAAATAGTAACCTCAGTTCCTTTACTATTTATTGAAGAAAAATTTATCTTTCCTTCATGACGTTTTATCAAATTTTTAGCTGCTGTCAGGCCCAAACCTACCGCTCCTTCTTTTGTGCTGTAAAAAGACTCAAAAACTTTATCTAACTTATCTTCAGGTATTCCCATACCATTATCTTTTACTATTATTTTTAAATTTCCATTTTCAAGGCTGGTAATAATATTTACAATTCCTTCTTCTTTATCACAAGCCTGCCATGCATTATTTATAATACTTATTAACACCTGTCGTATTTCTTCACGATCTAAAACAAATTCAGGAAGGCTTTTCTCTAATTCTCTTACAATATTCACTTTTTCAGGCAAGTTAATTATGGAAACAACTTCATCTATTAGAGAATTCACATCCACTAAACTAAGAGATGGCGGACGCTGTTTGGAATAAGCAAGCAAGTCCTCAAGCATTTTTTGAATATTTTCTATCTCTTTATTAATTATATCTAAAGTCATTTTCACTCTTGGATTATCGGATTTAACAGCATAACCAATGTAATACACTCCATTCTTAATTGCTGCCAATGGGTTTCTTATCTCATGGCTAACAACATTAATTAATTTTTTCTGAGTTTCTTTATCATTCATTACTTTCTAATAATACCAATCTGCTTTTTACAAGCATTTCTTTTAAGCAACCACCATTAACCCATTATTTGCAATAGGAAACAGGTTTAAAGTTTTAATACACCTCACCCGCTCGACACCTGTACTATGCCTTATCTTACCCAATAAACTAACACATAACTATATACCTTAGTAGAATTATAATTAGTTTATACTTATTTTTCAAGTTAAGGAATGTGGATTCCTGGGATGTGGATTCCTAAAGGAGAGACTTTCCCGGCGATTTGATGATAGATGATGCTGCCCCTATTAATGAAAAATTATGTTTCCATTTTGAGATAAAAACTTCACAGTTCTGAAATTCCCCAACCATTAAATTATTGTTAAGAGAACTTTTCAATTCTTTTAAAAAATATTTCTGGGTTCTGGAAATTTTTCCGCCGATTGTAATTACCTGGGTACCATTTAAATTTACCACACTTGATAATGCGTAACCTAAAATATTACCTATTTTCTTCCAGCAATTCAGTGCCTTTAAATTACCGCCTTCAGCAAGTTCAAACAATTCTTTAGGCGACTTTATGTTTAATTCATACCATTCTCTTGCTCTATCGGGAATATGCTTCCCGCCTACAAATGTTTCTAAACACCCCTGCTTTCCACAGTTACAGAGCGGACCGTTTATATCAACTTTTATATGTCCAAGCTCGCCTGCGCCAATAAGAAGGCTGTCATTACTTACAATCCCACCACCAACACCTGTGCCTAATGTAATAGCGAGGAGATTTTTTATATTACCGGGAATTTCTGTTATGTAACTTGCCCAGGCTGCTGCTGTGCCATCATTTACAACAATAAAATCTCTCTCGAGCCAACCAAACGACTCATGTATATTAAGATTCCTCCATCCTAAATTTGGAGCAATTAAAAGTCTTTTTCCATCAAGAGAAAGAAGGCCGCATATTGCTATACCAACAGAAAGTTTTCTTTCCGGATCAAACTTTTCAATCTCGGTTCTTATCCGTTCTACAACAATGTTAAATTCATGGGAAGTTTCAAATTTTACTCTATCATGAATTTTATAATCAGTATCAATAACTGCAACTATACTTTCTGTTCCTCCAATATCAACTGCTATGACTTTTTCTGTCATGTGTAAATAAAACTCCTTAATTGAGACCTAAATAATGTATTTTTTGCGACTTGTGACTTTTTATAGAAACTATGGCGTTTAAAAACTAAAACTGTTTGAGCGTTAGCGAGTTTTTTAGTTTTAGACATAGTTTCATGTGCCAAAGGCAAAAAGTCTCCGGAGTAACAAAATGCATTTTTAGGTCTCAATTATTTCCATCTCCTTTTATGACAGACGAGACGCTTATCCTACCAAGTCCATGTCTGTTTCATTTGCAAATAACCATTTGTTTTATATCTGTAGTTGCCCAATTTATTGGGCAGCGTTACAAAGCCTGATAAATCAGGCAACTACATTTATGACATTTTCTATGGTAATTTTTTGAAAAACTTTGTAATTAATGTAAAAATCAGCCTGTTTGCCAGCAAGCCTGCAAGCAAACGATTTTTAAAACCAGTAACTACAACAAGCTTATTCTTTTTTAATGCTTTAAGAGATAATGATACTACTTTATCCGCAGTCATCCACATAAACTCAGGAATAACAGAGCGGTTCCACTGTTTGTATTCCTCAGTATCGTGAAAACCCGTATATGTAAATCCAGGGCATAATGCCTGAACCTTAATATCTGTGTCGGATAAATTTTTTTGCAAAGCTCTGGAAAAAAAGTTGATGTAATTTTTAGTAGCGCTATATATTAAATTTTTAGAAACAGGATTAAATGCGGCAATAGAAGAAACATTAATAATTGTTCCTTTATTTTCAGCAATCATTCCAGGAAGAACCAGTCTGCATAAACGGGTAACAGCAATTACATGGACATGAATCATATCAAGGTGTCTGCTTAAATTAATTTCAGTAAATTTGCCGTGCACACCAAAACCGGCATTATTTACAAGCATGGTTATATTATGCTCTGTAAGGCATTTTTCTACTTTTTCAATATTTTCCTCTTTAGCGAAATCAGCTGCTATTACCTCAATATGGACAGAATGTTTTTTCAGGAGTTTCCGGGCTATGTCCTCTAATTTTTCTTTTCTTCTTGCAACTAAGACCAGATCATATCCACGGCTGGCTAACTCTCTGGCAAATGCTTCCCCGATACCGCTTGAAGCTCCTGTAATTAATGCAGTTGTTTGTTTCACCTGTAAATAAACTCCTTAATTGAGACCTAAAAATACATTTTTTTTGCTCCGGAGACTTTTTGCCTTTGGCACATGAAACTATGCCTAAAACTAAAAAACTCCCCAGCCCTTGCAGGCAAGAGCTGGGTCAAACAAGTTTTAGTTTTTAAATGGCATAGTTTCTATAAAAAGTCACAAGTCGCAAAAAATGCATCATTTAGGTCTCAATTATTTTCATTCGTTTTTGTGCCGACCCAACTCGGCCTATACAGTAAAATATCACAAGCTCGGAAACTACATTTATGTCGTTATTCCCATTCAGATAACTCTGGCAAATTTCATCATCATCAAACTTATTATGAGGAAAATCAGGTTTGCTGACCAGGCTCCAACAATTGGCGGCAGTATCCCGCTTGTTCCAAGAGCCCTCCCAACTGATATTGCTCCCCAGTAAATAAAACAAATTACAATTGATATGAAAAAACCTGTTGTCCTGTTCTTCACTCTGCCCCAGAGTGCTATGGGAATGCCTAATATTAAAATTATTGTATTTGAAAACGGGAAAGATATTTTGTAATGCAGCGCTGCTCTTTCCTTTAATGTGGAAAATCCGCCTTTTTTTAATTTTTTTATGTATGTAAGCAGGCTGAAAAAATCCATCTGTTCAGCGGACTTTACTGGTTTCCTGAAGTCATCGGCTGTCTCTTTTAGTTTCAGCATTTTTTCATCAAACTCCAGGTAAGACATTATCTGACCTGTTTCCCGGGAAAATGTCCTTATACTGCCATCTGTGAGTTTCCATGTATTACTAATATAAATTGCTTTTTCAGCAGTAATTCGTCTCTTTTCCTGCAAAGAGCCCGGGAAAAATTCAATAATATTCAGTCCTGTTATTGTATTTTCTTCAAATCTTTTTATCCTGTAGAGTCTCTTATTTTCACCCATATAAGTAAAATTTGTTCTGACAGTATTTATCTTATGAGGATCTCTGTTTCTTATAATTAAGAACAGTTCTTCTGCCCTGAGGTTTGTTTTAGGAACCACTCCTTCATATATTATTCCTATTAAAATACTGAAAAAAACAGAGAATATAATTATGGGTTTGAGTATATATGTTAATTTTATTCCGGAACTTTTTACTGCTGTTAGTTCGTGGTTTCTGTTTAATGTACCTAAAGAAAAAAGAATTCCAAGAAGTGTGGCTACAGGAGTTATGATTACAAACCATTCGGGCAGCCTGTATGAAAAATATTTAATTAACAGCGCAAGCGGAGGTTTGTTTTCTAAAAACTTATGTAAATAGTCAAAAAAATGAGTTATTATCATTATAAGTAAAAAGGCAATAAGACCGCACAGGAAAGGTTTTAGAAAACTAAAAAGTATGTATTTTTTTATTGTCTTCATTTGTAGTAACTTTTACGGAGCATTATTATGCCTGCTGCGCATAATAAAATATTAGGCAGCCATACTCCAATCCATGGAGTAAAAAATTGGTTAAATGCTAATTTTATGCCTGTAACCATTAAAAAATAATAAAGCGCAATTACACCAAGACTCATTCCTATGCCTATGGTTTTACCTTTTCTCTCTGCGCGGATTCCAAGCGGGATTCCAATTATTAACAGAACCGGAATTGCGCCTGCAAGTGAGCCCCTCAAGTGATATCTTGCAGCTAACTTATGGGTTGGGAGTTTTTTGCTTTTAAGCCTTTTTATTTCAGCTTTTAATTCACAGGCAGTCATAGACTCTATGCTCTTACTCATATTTTTTAAATTTTTGGGTGAAGTTAAAGTAATTGAATAATTTTCAAAACCTATATTGCTCATTCTCTCAGACTGTTTACCTGATTGTTGCCGTAAGTTTCCATTAAAAAGTTTTAATATTAATTCATCTTTAGATGTTGTGTGCCAGGTGCCTTCCCGCGCAGTTATGGATAGTGACGGTTCTCCATCAACGGCGTCTTTGTATATTATAATTTCCCTGAGCAGTTTTTTTTTGTGATTAACATCTAAACACAAGAGCGTATAAGGAGGTATTTCTATTAAGGTTGATTCCTCAAGCCTGAGAGAAGGATCTTTTATAGCAATATTTAAAAAAATCTCTCTGAATTTAAATTGTGCCGCAGGCGCGACAAAGTAGTTAAAAGGCACCATGAGCAATGCAATAATCACAGTAGCAGCAATAACAGGCAGGACAACAGGTTTAAGAGAGTTACCTGAAGTTCTAATTGCAGTAATTTCACCGTCTGACGCCATTTTTCCAAAAGTTAAAATTCCTCCTGAAAGCACTCCCATCGGCATACAGAGAACAAGTATTGTAGGAAGCGAATATGCAACAAGAGTTAAAGCTGAGCCAATTCCAAGTCCTTTATTTATGAGCATGTTTATTATATGGAATATTTTATCCATTAAAAGAATGAATATAAAAAGCATAAGGCTTAATACAGTATGAACAAAAAAATGTTTTAATATATACTTAGTAAGAATTTTCATAATAATTACTATTTTATTTTTTTATTTGATTATAACAAGTTTTTGAATTATAATTTTAAAGATATGATAAATTTTCTATGCGTCTTATTAATTGTTTTAAATATCGCGGGATTGGCAGAAGCCCGGGATTTTAATTTAATTGATTGTAAAGACCTGAAAATATTTGAAGTAGAAAAATCCACGCCTGACACCATATCTGAAGAGTTTGAAGATTTTTTAAGAAAAAAAGATTGGCTTAAATTTGAAGAAAATTTGTGGGATACTATAAGAGATGAAAAAGAAAAAGGGGTCTTTGAAGTTCCTGAACTGGATATGTCAGAATATGGTGATGAAGTTTCAACAACAGCAGTTACGCGGGATGCAGAATTACCACCGGCCCAGATTGAGCTGCCCTATCAAACAAGGTTAAGTATTTCAGGGAGAAAATCTATCTCAATAAAATATGGCAATGTATATTATCTTTATGGAGATGAAGAGGACCGGACAGTAAAAGGGGCTCCTACAGGGACAACTAAAGGTTTTGAAATGGAGCAGGAACTCAAGGTGAGAATAAAGGGAAAAGTCGGCGAAAAAATTACAGTAAATGTCAACTACGATGACACCAAGCCTGCCTATGATGAGAATGCGAGAAAAATATCAATTATATATAAAGGCGATGAAGATGAAATTATCAAAGAAGCTGCATTTGGAGATATTACATTAAGTATACCGTCAACTAAGTTTGTGGGGTATTCAAAAAAAGTTTTCGGTATAAGTGTAAAAGGAAGGTATAAAAGGCTGAATTTTATGGCAATAGGTTCACAGACAAAAGGAAAAACAGATGTAAAAGAATTTACAGGCCAGACTACTTTTACTAAAAAAGATATTAAAGACATATCCTATACAAGAAGAAGATATTACGATATTGACATTGACACAACAACATCGCATCTTCCTATAGATGCGGGCAGTATTAATATTTATATAGATGATATGGGCTATACTACTATAACTGAAAGCAATAAATCTACAATGACTGTTGCATACTTTGGATCTACCAGAACCTATGGCGGCGGCATAGAAAAAAAATATTTTTACAAACTTATTGCAGGAAGAGATTATTATGTTGACCATATAGAAGGTATTATAACTTTCAATAAAAACATAAATTCCAACTATGTAGTAGCTGTAGAATATAAATATAATGATGGCAGTAGCGAAGTTGGATATACAACAGGTTATCCTGTAATTATTAAGGATGAGAATGAAGATGTAAACTATGAGTTAAAAAACAGGTATAATCTTGGCGCAAGGAAGATTATGAGAGATGATTTTGTGTTAAGATTTCTTGACTTAAACAGAAATTCAATTTCTCTGCCAAACGGTTCTTATATAATTGATTATGAACTTGGCATAATTAAATTTACTGAAAATACTCCATTTTATAAGGCAACTTCTGTTGGTTATGCTGATATATATGATAATAAGGTCCCAAAGCAGCACTATATCATATATGTAGAATATAAAAACAAGATTAAAAGTTATAATCTTCGTCCGAATATTTTAAGGGGAAGTGAAAGAGTGCTGTTAAGCGGGAGGGTCTTGAGCAGGGACAATGATTATATAATAGATTATCCTTCAGGATTTTTAACTTTTTTAAATCCTGATGAAATAGATGAAACTACAAAGATTCATGTAACTTATGAGTATATGCCGTTCGGCGGGTTATTTAAGGAGACTCTTGTCGGCATGAGGGGAGAATATAAATTCAGTGAAAGCGCATTCATGGGCGGCACATTTCTCTACAACTGGGCATCTGCTCCGCCTGAAATACCAAATATCCATTCAACCCCTGCAAGTACTCTTGTCTTGGACACTGATTTTAATTTTAAAATTCCCAAGAACAAATATTTTCCTCTCCCTGTTTCTGTAAACGGAGAATTAGCATGGAGTGAATATAACCCGAATACATTAGGTAAGGCGATGATTGATAATATGGAAGGGATAAGAGATTCCTTTTCAGTTCCAACAGTTCAAGATAGCTGGAAAATAGCAAAAACTCCAACATATGGAGTGGCAAATCCTGTATGGCTGGTTCTTTCTGAAGAGGATGTATATTTAAGTGAAATAAATAGCGCGGTTCCTGAAACAGATGATGAAAAAAAGAATGTTCTATTCCTGAATTACAGTCTTCCGGCAGGCGGCCCGCATGAAAGGTCAATTGTATATCCTGTTTCAAAAACCGGAATTGATTTGAGCAATAAAGATACAATTCAGATGTGGATATACGGTGATGGCAGAGGGTCTGAAATTCAGGTTGATTTTGGCAGTATTTCAGAAGACGCGGATGAAACAGGTAGTATAAAAACCGAGGATAAAAACAAAAACGGCACTATAGACAGGGGCGAAGATATTGGCTGGAATTATATATATAAGAATTCTACTTGTCCAATTGGAGCAAATAATGGGAATATAGATACAAATGACCTTGACGGAGACGGCTATCTTGATACTATAGAGAGTTTAGCAAGTTTTGACAAAACCAGCGATGGGGGAGATCGTCTGTATGTTGATTGGACAGGCTGGAAGAATATAATAATTCCACGCAAAGGTTCGGACGATGTCTGGGAGGCTGTAAAACATGTGAGAATTACAGTTAAAGGAATTAATGTGTCAGGAAGTATTGGTATTGCAGCGATTGAAGCTGTAGGGAATAAATGGGAAGTAGGTTCAGGAACAGGTACACTTACCGTTAATGCAGTTAATAATTATGACAATAAAGAGTATAAACCTTTAGAAGAAGATATTTATGAAGATATATACAAAAAAGTTGGCGGCGCAAGACCTGAAAAAGAACAGGCGCTTGAATTAAAATATGATAATCTTGCATCCGGCACCACAGCTTATGTATATTCAAAATACACTCAGGCAGTAGATTTTTCAAATCACAATAAAATAAACTTTTTACTGTATGGCGATGGAGGTAATGCTGATTTTTTTATAAGTTTTGGCGCAGTAAATAATTTTTATTTTAAAAAAATAGAATCTAAAGACATCCATATAGGCTGGCAGAAATATTCTTTAAATATACCCGAGGATTTTGAAAAGACAGGCAGTCCCAGTTTAATAAATATTCTTGAAATCAGACTTGGTATTATTAATAATACCGGAGCTCCGCAGAGCGGTAAATTATGGGTAAATGAGTTATATATTGAAGGTCCGAAAAAAAGAACAGGACATGCGCGGCGCGTAGGTTTTTCTTCATCTGTGCCCGGAATTTTAGATTTCGGCGGAAGTTACCAGACAATAGATAAAGATTTTCAGACAATAACCACTCCGCCTAAAAATCAGGACAATACAACTTATTCGGCAAATGCAAAGTTATATGCAGTTAAATTTCTGCCTGTTACAGGAAGTTATTCTAAACAAGAGACTATTACTCCTTCAGATAGAATTACACCGGGCCAGCGCAATCCATACCTCAGGGAAGAAGATGCCGGTGAAGTAACAAGTGAATCAGGCAGTGTGGGAGCGGGTTTTTCCATGAGAAGGCTGCCTGCTTTAAAATGCGATTATTCAGGCAGTATAAGTGATTCAAATTTAACAGGCAAAAAAGATATTACTGACAGTATTAAAGGCAGCGCGTCATATTCCGTACCGCTCAGATTATTTATTTTTCCAAGAAATATAAGCGGTTCATACAGGCAGACATATAATTTAGCGCGGTGGAAAGATTATAAGCGGACAGAAAATCCAGCGGGCGGGTATGAAAATTTAGATGAAGAAACTATAGAATATTCAGGTAACACTGATTTTTATATGTTTAAGCGTTTAACTTTAAAACCCTCATACAGCAAAAATGAAAAATATAAAACATGGGATTTTTACACAGGTCAATATAAAGGTGAAAATCCGCGGTGGAAGTGGTCGCAGGACCAGAATATAGCCCTTTCATCTAATCTGCAGTTGCTCCAATGGTTAAGGCCAAATGGTTCATATAGCATAAAAATAAATGAAAATTACAATTACAATAAAGTTGGTGTAATTTCTATTCTTTCAGGCACCAAGGATGTCACCAGAAACTTCAGCCTGAAAGCAGGCGGAGGTATTCCTGTAAACAAAGTGCTGCCGTGGGTTGAACCTGTCCGGACACTTAATATCAATGCTGCTTTCGCTCTGGATAAAGGTGAGACTTATAAAGATATAGAAAACTCATTTGATGTTTTTAGTTTTAATAAACTTGACCAGCGTTATGAACTCCTTGATGATCGCTATGGACATATCTCATCTACACCGGCTGCGAGATTAGTAACTTTA
>JAIVZN010000022.1:0-18669 GCA_048634875.1 Deltaproteobacteria bacterium
TTATTGGTTTCAGTGCTTTTTTGTCTTTCTTGATTATTCAGAAAGCATGGGCATTTAATGAGTATTTAGGTTTGATATTTTCAGTTTTCTTAATCTATGCCACAATTTCCGTAAAGGACCTGAAGGATGAGACAATGAAAGTTCATCGTGATTTGAAAAGAAAAAATATCAGCGAAGCAAGGAAGAGTCTCTCAATGGTTGTCGGAAGGGACACTATTAATTTGAATGAAAAAGAAGTTATAAGCGCGGCAGTGGAGACGATTGCCGAGAATACCAATGACGGAGTTATTGCCCCGCTGTTTTATTCAATCTTGGGCGGCCCGGTGCTGGCTGTTGTATATAAAGTAATAAATACGCTGGATTCAATGGTGGGATATAAGAATGAAAAATACTTTTATTTTGGATGGTTTTCGGCAAAGCTTGATGATATTGCCAATTTTATTCCTGCGCGGATCTGCGGATTTTTAATATCGTGCTCTTCTTTTATTTTTGCCAGAGGTTTCAGGAATTCTTTTAAGACAATGCTTAGATATGGAAGAGAACATACTTCGCCGAACAGCGGCGTATCCGAAGCAGCCATGGCAGGAGCTTTAGGAATAAGATTAGGCGGAGACTCTTTTTATAACGGCAGTCTCATTGTTAAACCGTATATTGGCGTAGAAAAAAGAGAAACAGGACTTTGGCTTATAAAGGAAGCCTTAGCCATTAGTTTGGTCGCTTCTATTTTAATGGTGGTTATGGGAGTAGTTCTTATGTGTGTTATACAAATTTATTTATTGCAGTAATATTCAAAAAAAAGATGCTGTTGTTATGAAAAATAATATGTTTGCAATAGTCTTTCTATCTTTATATTTCTCTATTATCCCGGCTGTAAAGAGTTATGCTTCTTTTTTAGATAATGAGTATCTTTGGGTTGAATTTTCAGAAAGGATCAAAGAGACAAACGGGTCATTAACTCAACTTATGCATATCTATTATGGAAGATTTCCCGACAGGAAGAATAGTATTTCAGAATTAGAAGGTCTCAGAGGGTTTTATACGGTAGGAGAGAAAGATAAGAATGGAAAGGATATTTTTTATCCTGTAAATATAGAAAAAGAAAAGGAGTCCGCCCTCATTAGAGTCAATTCGTTGAAGACAAACCATTTTACGGTACTGGTTGAAGGAGAGAAGAATTTAGGGAAAGTTAAAGACTGTTATCTTGCAAAGGCGTCGTTTGTCCTTTTCGGGCACTCTTCAGCCAAAAGGAGTGAAATAAAGTCTTTTCCATTCGATGATATTAACAGCCTCTTTGAGATATGTATTGTTCAGAAGCATTCATATTGGCCCGAGACAGGTGAGCCTGTTAAAATAACACCTTCATTTGATGATGTTCCTCTGGCTGGAAAAAAAATACATATATTTGATGAAAATGGAGATTATATAAACATAGTGACCGGTAAGAATGGAGGCTCTATATATGTGCCTCCTGAAGATAAACAGTTAAACCTGAAATGTGAAGCATCATACAAGCAGACTGTGATAGCGGCGAAAGAAATAAGGGGGAATACGAATTATAAATCTTCTTATACGCTTTTGCTTCACCGTTCAAGGTTTGGCAATAAGAACCTTTTGCTTGGCAGCAGTGTCTTTGTAGGCACAATGGCAGGTGTTTTTATTGTTGTTGTTGCAAGAAGAAGGAGTTTTTCTGTATGAAGATTTACCGGCTGCGTTCTTTAGTTCAGTATATAAGTTTTTTATTGTTGACTTATGGTGGTTACCTTGGATTGAGATTAGGCCATTTCTTTCCCTGTTTCTCTTGCCCTTATGTACACGGCTGTCCGGGGCATTGCTATTTAATGGCGCTGCAGCGTTCTCAGTGGGGTTTTGAACTATCTGTTAAGCATTTTGCGAGTGTATGGGGACTAAGGGCGCTGGGAATGTTTCTTGGATTTTTTATTTTGACTGTTGTTTTGTATAAAGCATGGTGTGGATGGATCTGCCCCTTTGGGACACTTCAGGATTGGATTACTTCTTTGAGAAAAAAACTTTCAATAAGAGAGTCTCAGTTTTCCTGGAAGTTGAGGGATAGATTAAAACCTGTTAAATATGTACTTCTTGCTCTACTTATAATTATTCCTGTTCTTATAGCTAATGCAGGACTTCACAGGGATTTCGGGCTTCCATTCTGCCAGATATGCCCCGCAAAGCCGTTGATGTCTTTATTTGAAGGAAACTTAAAAAATCTTGCAATAGATATTACTAATCCAATAACAACTATTATGACTTTATTGTCCGTCGTTTTTGCCGGCGGTTTTCTTGTGGGAATGTTCTTTAAGGACAGATTCTTCTGTATCTTCTGCCCTATGCTTGCCCTTATCAGCCTTTTTGATAAATTTGGATTCATCCGGCTCAAAAAGAGGGTAGATGATTGTACTGGTTGCGGGAACTGTCAGCGTGTATGCCCTGTCAATATAAGGCAGGTGCATTTGGAGAAAGAGAAAGAGGAAGTGCTTACCAGTGATTGCATACTCTGTTTAAAATGCGTCGAGGCCTGCCCGCAGGATAATGCGCTTTCTGTTAAGTTTTTGAAAAAGACACTTTTTTCTTCTTCAAGAAAGTATGTTGCTAAACTATTCGGGAGGGGAGATTAAGGCTGTGAAAGTAGAAATCCGTGTCAGGGATAAATTAGATAAAAGGTTGCAGCAGAGGGTTAAAAAAGAGGTTCAACAAGAGTATGTCAGAGAAATTACTTCTCTTAAAAAGAGAGATGATTTTTCTCAAGAATTAGAATATTTTCTTGATGTTCTCTCTTTAAGTGTTTTTCCTACGGAGTTCGGAAAGAGGTTTAATAAACCATGTGCGGGTATTTACTGCATTCAGGCGCCTTTAGAGCTCTTTGATGCATTCGGATTTCATCCGATTAGACTGTGTAGCGGCTCTTTGGCTGCCCAGAGACTTTCTTCTGCTTTTATTCCTGCGTTGGCATGTCCTGTTATAAAGTCGTGTCTTGGTAATTTTTATATAGAGGAGTCTCTGGAGAACCTGTGCAGTTTGATAATTATACCAACCACCTGTGACTGGAATACTAAACTTCCTGAGATGATAGGGGATAAAGGCAGGGATATACATATGATGGAATTGCCGCATATAAAAGAGAGTGAAAGAGGGCAGAAAAGGTGGCTGGAAGAGGTGTATGAGTTGAAAAAGGTGCTTCAGCAGTATTCAGGCCGGAGACTCAACCGCAGGTGGCTTTTAATGTCTATCAATAAATACATGAAGGCATGGCGGGCATTCGGACAATTAGTTGAACTCAGGAGGGAAAAGGGTATATCCGGCACATGGGGAATTATTCTGGCGAACGCATTTATGGTGGATGACGTTGAAACCTGGGCAGAAAAGATTGACATAGTTCTCAGAAATTATAGCAGACCGAAAAAGGAAGGTAATCCGGAAGTGTTTCTTGCCGGATCTCCTGTACTTTTTCCTTATCTTAAAATTTCTGAATTAATTGAGGAGGCCGGGATGTTTATTGCTGCGGATGAGTTATGCACTTCCCAGAGGAATTTAGTAAGCGCTCCTGTCTATGATGAGCCGTCAGAGTATGCGATTATTAAGGCGCTTGCTGAGAGGTATATGTCTCCCTGCAGTTGCCCGACTTTTACGGATAATGACAGGCGTGTAAGAAATATTGTGGCAACAATGCGGACATCTAATATAAAGGGAGTGGTTTATCACCTTCTCAAAGGATGCCATCCTTATGATATAGAGAGTTATTATTTTGAGAAGGTGGTTAAAGAGAATGGATTGAAATTCATAAAAATAGAGACTGATTATTCCAGAGAAGACAGACAGAATATTTTGATCAGGCTGGAAGCTTTCAGGGAGACACTCTATTAAAATGGACATGGGCTTGCAATCCACAAAAGGGAATGAAAAGAGAGGAGATATGATAACAGCAGGGATTGATTTGGGAACTGCGGCTATTAAGGTTGTCTTTATTGATAGATTCAGTTTGATCTGGGCGAAGGCGATGCCTACGGTGCCGAAGCAGATTGAAGTTGCTGAAGGACTTATAGAAGAAGGTTTAAAAACAATTTCAGTTCAGAAAGAAGCTCTTGCCGGCATAGCAGCAACAGGATATAGTAAACGCCTCTTCACAGGCATAGAGAAGATAGTGAGTGAGATTTCTGCTAATGCTGTCGGAGCTCATATCTTAAGCGCTGGAAGAGCCGGGACTGTTATAAATATAGGGGGGCAAGATGTAAAGATAATCAGACTTTCTCATGATGGAAAGGTTCTGGATTTTAAAATGAATGACAAGTGTGCGGCAGGCACAGGCCGGTTCTTTGAAATGGCTGAAAGGATATTGAATACACCTGTCGGGGAGTTTGGAGATTTGGGTCTTTCAAGCCGGTCCCCTGTTTGCGTAAATAGCACCTGCGCCGTGTTTGCCGAGAGCGAACTTGTATCCCTGCTGTCAATCGGGACAGACAAGAATGATATTATAGAAGGACTTCATAAATCAGTAGCCAGAAGGATTTCTGATATTACTGGCGGCATGTCCTTTGAAGATGATATATATCTGGATGGAGGGGCAGCCAGAAACAGAGGGCTTGTATCGGCTGTGAAAGAGGAGCTGATGCGTGATATTAAGGTTTTCCCTCAACCTCAGTTTACAGCAGCTTTTGGCGCTGCAGCGATTCTTTCAATGGAAAAAGGAGAATGAAAGAGATAATAATATCAATGTTAAGAGAGAAGTTGCAGGGAATTGTAGAAAGGAATAAGGTTTCGTGTTTACTATTTTCCGGGGGGCTGGATACCGCTATTTTATCTTATCTGAATCCCGGAAGTTTTGCTGTTAATGTAAGTCTGGAATCTTTTGGAGAAGATTTCCATTATGCTGAGATTTTATCTGAGTATTTGAATTTAAAATTATATCACAGAGAAGTTAAGGTAGAAGAGGCTCTTGAGGCTATTCCTGAAGTTATAAGAATCCTTAAAACCTTTGACCCTGCCATCCCCAATGATTTAACAGTTTATTTTGGTTTGAAAACAGCTAAAGAAAAGGGATTTAAAGAAGTAATGACAGGGGATGGCGCTGATGAACTTTTTGCCGGTTATTCCTATATGCAGGATATGGAAGATTTAGAGGATTATATTAATAAAGTAAGTAAGAAGATGATGTTTAACTCTAACAGGCTGGGGGAGTTCTTTGATATAAAGATAAAACAGCCTTATCTGGATAAAGAACTGGTTGATTTTTCTTCTGATGTGCCTGTTTATTTAAAGATTAGAAAGGAAGGAGATGCCGTATGGGGAAAGTGGATTTTAAGGAAGGCATTTGAAGGAGAGTTACCTTCGGAAAGTATCTGGCAGAGTAAGAGGCCTTTAGAGTGCGGCTCGGGAATGACTGAACTTAAGAGGTATATCAGCGCAATGGTTTCGGATGAGGAGTTCAGAGAAGCGCAAAAGGAAGCCATTCTTTTGAACAAGGAGCATCTTTATTATTACAAGATTTATAAAGATGTAGTGGGAGAAATACCTTGCCCTGAGAGTGGGGAAGAAAAATGCCCTGGTTGCGGGGCAGGTATGAAGAGAGAAGGAAATCACTGCCGGATTTGCGGCTGGGTGAGATTAATATAATGATTAAAGAGACAAAGGCATTTTGTTGTATGAGCGGCGGGAAAGACAGTATATTGTCGTTTTACAGGGCATGGAAATCTGGAATGAGTATTTCTTATTTGCTGAATATGATATCAAGTGACGGCAGCCGCTCGCGCTCTCATGGAATTGATTCAGGTTGTTTAAAGCTGCAGGCAGTGGCAATGGGAGTTCCCATTATTCAGAGAAGAACATCCTGGGAGAACTATGAGAATGAATTCAGGAAGATTGTCTCAGATTTGAGAGACAGGGGTATAGATACAGGGATATTCGGGGATATAGATGTTCAGGAGCACAGGGATTGGGTGGAAAGGGTCTGCGGGGAACTGAGAGTTAAGGCTGTTCTCCCGTTGTGGGGATTAAAAAGAAAAGAAATCCTGAAAGAGTTTATAGATTCCGGTTTTAAAGCTGTTATTTGCGCTGTTAAAGCCAATCTCCTGAGTGAAGAATTGCTTGGCAGAGAAATTAATAGCGAGTTTATAAAACAGCTTGAGTCAATGGATGATATAGATATCTGTGGAGAGAATGGCGAATACCACACTTTTGTATATAGTGGCCCTGTTTTTAAGAAAGGGCTGGATATTAAGAAAGGGAGAAAAATTTTAAAAGACAATCATTGGTTTCTGGAGATTATTGTTAATAGAACATGAAAAAGATAAATATAATAATATATATAATTATTCTTACATTTTATTATAATCTCTACGGGCGAACTGTGGGTGACTTTCCTGAAAGGATTATTTCTTTGGGCCCTGCAATAACGGAGAATCTATATCTTTTAGGAGTAGGAGACAGGCTTGTTGCCAATACAGTATATTGTCAAAGGCCGCCTGAGGGAAAGAATAAGGAGAAGATAGGGACAGTAATAAAGGCTGATATTGAAAAGGTTATGGTACTTAAACCGGATCTGATTTTAGCTACATCTTTAACAGGTTCTGACCAGATAGAAAAAATGAGAAGTCTGGGGTTGAGAGTTGAGATTTTTCCGCAGCTTGAGAGTTTTTCTCAGATATGCGGGCAATTCTTGGAATTAGGAAAGCTTGTAGGAAAGGCGAAGGAGTCTGGCGGGATTATTAATCAGATAAAGGAAAAAGTGGATAATATCAAGAGAAATACCAGGGATTTGCCTAAGCCTAGGGTCTTTGTCCAGATAGGCGCAAAACCATTATTTACAATAAATAAAAATTCATTTTTGAATGATTTTATAGAGTTTGCCGGTGGAATAAATATTGCGTCACAGGCAAAGACAGGGCTGTATAGCCGCGAGGAAGTGCTTAAATCCAATACGGAAGTAATTATCATTGTGACCATGGGAATTGTGGGTGAAAAGGAGAAGGAAATATGGCAGCAGTTCAAAACATTAAATGCGGTAAAAAACAATAGAATTCATATTATGGATTCCTACAAGGTCTGCAGTCCTACGCCTGAGAGTTTTTTAGATGCACTTGAAGAACTGGTCGGCTTTTTACATCGTGAAACGGACATGCCTGCAAGCTGGTACAAAAACGAATGTAAATAATTGAGTTCTAAAAATGTATTTTGTTGCTCCGGAGACTTTTTGCCTTTGGCACACGAAACTATGCCTAAAACTAAAAAACTCCCCAGCCTTTGCAAGCAAGAGCTGGGTCAAACAAGTTTTAGTTTTTAAACGCCATAGTTTCACTAAAAAGTCACAAGTCGCAAAAAATGCATCCTTTAGGTCTCAATTAAGGAGTTTTGTTTACACATGAAAGGGAGAAGAGATTGAGTAGAAGATTGTTAAAATGGCTTATCTGGGTGCTGATTCTGACGGGGATTCTTTCAGGGATAGCTGCTTTTTCTCTATGCATCGGTTCGGCGGGAATATCTTTTAAAAGAATCATTTCTTTAATCTTTGAAGGCAGTGGAACTGCCGAGTATGATATCCTTTTTAATCTCCGTTTGCCGCGTATTGTTTTAGGATTTGCCATAGGAGGAGCATTGAGTTTGTCCGGGGTGATCCTGCAGGGAATGTTCCGCAATCCTCTGGTTGAACCATATACCTTGGGTATTTCAGGGGGGGCTGCTCTCGGAGTATGTTTAAATATTGTTCTGGGATTGAACAGCTCTATGGGTATTATCTCATTGCCTCTTTCAGGTTTTTGCGGCGCGGTGCTTGTTATTTCACTGATTTATTTTTTGAGCATCAAGAAGGGCATATTAAAGATACAGGGACTTCTGCTGACCGGGGTTATGATAAGCTTCATTTCTTCATCGCTTATTATGCTTATTATGGCAGTTACCCGCGCAGAGAATTTGCATGGTATTATCTTCTGGATAATGGGGTCCTTAGAAGAACCAAACTGGGTTTTTATAAAATTAGCAGTTTTAATATCCTTTATTGGCCTGATAGTTTCTTATTGTTTTTGTTTTGATCTTAATGCTTTTTCTTTAGGGGAAGAAGACGCCTTCCATTTAGGCGTAAATACAGAGAGAACCAAACGGCTGCTTTTTGTTCTGGCGTCAATACTTACGGGACTTAGTGTATCAATAGCCGGAATAATCGGATTTATAGGTCTGGTTGTTCCGCACTTTGTGCGCATGTTTATTGGAAGCGACCACAGGATTCTCCTAATTAGCTCTTACCTCGCAGGAGCAGGCTTTTTGATTTTCTGTGACACATTATCCAGAACAATTATTGCTCCCATGGAGTTGCCTGTTGGTGTAATCACCGGCATAATAGGTGGTGTACTTTTTGTCTACGCATTGACTAAAAGGCAGATTGTTTTGGGGAAAAATTGAAATGCTGGAAATAAAGAATTTAACCTGCGGATATAATTCAAAACCTGTTCTGCATGACATTAATTTTAAGGTTGACCCAGGGGAGATTCTTGGAATAATCGGTCCAAACGGCTCGGGAAAAACGACACTTCTCAGAACGATAAGCAGGATATTGAAACCCGACAGGGGCAGAATTCTTTTTGAAGGTGAAAGTGTAGAAAAGTTAGGATTTAAAGAATTAGCCAGGAAAATAGCAGTGGTTTCTCAGAGTTTTGAGGCTGGCTATATGACTGTTGAAGAATTTGTCCTTTTAGGTAGGATTCCTCATTACAGGAAGTTTCAATTTCTTGAAACAAAAAGGGATGAAGATATTGCCCAAAGATATATGGTTTTGACAGATACTCTTGGATTCAGAGATCAGCCTATAGAAAAAATAAGCGGAGGAGAAAGACAGCTTGCTCATATTGCCCGGGCTTTAGCCCAGGAGCCAAAACTGCTTCTTTTAGATGAGCCTACAGCGCATTTAGATATAACTCATCAGGTGGGAATATTGGATCTGATAAAACGGCTAAACAGGGAACTTGGTGTTACAGTGATTATGGTCTTACACAATCTTAATCTGGCAAGTGAATATTGCGACAGGTTAATTCTGATTAACAAGGGACGGATTCATAGAATGGGTTCACCCTGGGAGGTTTTGAATTATAAAAGTATTGAAGAGGTATATAATACAGTAGTTGTGGTAAAAGAAAATCCTATTTCTTTAAGACCGCACATACTGGTTGTTTCAGAAGAAGCGCGAAACAAGAGACAATGAGATGAAAATAACAAAAAATTCTTACCTGATCGGGACGACTTCCTATGTCTTTCCTGAAGAAATATTGCCCAATGTCCGGAGGTTAAAAGAGAGAGTTGATGATATTGAACTGCTCTTTTTTGAATCAGAGAGTATTCCGTCAATTGAGATAATGAATGAGTTAAAGGAGTTGAGTCAGCAATTTGGATTTTCCTATACTGTGCATTTGCCTCTTGATCTCAGGTTGACTGATGCAGATCCGGGTATACGCAGGGCCTCAGTAGATAAGGTTATTAAATTTATAGAGAAGGCGGCATATCTTGAACCGTATGGATACATACTCCATATTGACCCAGCCCCTGCACGTAGGAGTTGGGTTGACAGAAATGGGTTTCTCCCGGATTTGAAGACAGAATGGCAAAAGCAGGCTGGAGAGACTGTAAAAGAGATAATGGAGAATGTTTCTGTATGTCCATCAACAATATGCGTGGAAAATTTAGATTATCCCTTAGAGTTGTTAGATGATATTATTGCTGAATTTAATCTTTCAGTCTGTCTGGATATCGGGCATATGGTTCAGTATAAATTTGATATAAAAAAGTATTTTCAAAAATACATTGAAAGAACAAGGGTAATTCATCTTTGCGGGATAAACAGTTCCGGATTACACGGCTCTTTAAGAGAGGTTGACCCGAAAATCATAGCATGGCTTAAAAAATATCTTGATTTTGTTCAATATAATGGGGTTCTTACTTTAGAGGTGTTTTCGGAGTCGGATTTGGAAGAATCTATGGAATTATGGATATAAATTGGGGGAAAAGGGGAAAAGATGGATAGAAAAGGTTTAATTCATGTTTATACCGGAGATGGTAAGGGCAAGACAACTGCAGCCATAGGATTAGCTTGCCGGGCAAGAGGGCATAATTTAGAAGTCTGTTATATCTCTTTTCACAAAGACCATAAGAAATGGGAATATGGAGAGTACCGGATATTAAAGGAACTTGGTGTAGACATTTATGAATTTGCTGAAAAGCACCCTCATTTTTATAAAGAAGTAGATTCGGATAATCTCCGCAAAGAATGTTTAGATGGCTTGAAGTTTATTAAAAAAATTTATAGAGATGAGAAGTATGATCTTCTCATCTTAGATGAGATAATCATTTCTTTGCGCGATGGGTTCTTAAAAGAAGAAGAGGTTGTGGATATATTGGATTCCAAGCCTGAGAATCTAAATCTGATTCTTACAGGCCGCGGCGTAACACAGAAAATAATTGAAAAAGCAGATTTGGTGAGCCGGATTGAAAAGATAAAACATCCTTTTGATACAGGTGCGCCTGGAAGAAAAGGGATTGAATATTAGTTGAAAGGTATAGAATAGACAAAGGGCAAAAAGGAGGTGAGATAATTGTAATTTAGCCTGGATTCTGTTTGTTGTAAGATGATATAAACTGTGCAGACAAAGGAAGTGAAGGTGAGATTCCTTCCGTTGCCCCGCAACGGTAATTCCTTTTAGCCGAGCAAGCTCGGCAACTACAATTTTAAGGAGAACCCGGTCAATTGTCTGACACAGAAGTATTCTCGAGGGAGAAGAAGATGAAAAATAAAAGTTTGATTTTAACAGGAATTTTGGTTTTCGGAATGTTCTGCAGCATCCGTGCAGGAAAGGTACAGAAACCTGATGTGAAGTATGATCTTGGAGAAGTAGTTGTTACAGCCACAAGGACCGAGCTCCATCAGGCTGAGGTTGGCAGTTGTTCTACCGTAATTACCGCAAAGGAAATAGAAGACAGAGGAAAGATGACCGTTGTGGAACTGCTGCGGACTGTGCCCGGGATTAGTGTCAGCCAGAACAGTGGTCTGGGTAGTTTTACTGTATTGCGCTTGAGGGGCGGAGAGCCGGGATATACAATGGTGATGATTGATGGAGTGGAAGTTAAATATTCTATGGAACATTCTGGCGGATTTTTTGATTTTGCTCACCTGACTACGGATAACATTGAAAGGATAGAAGTAATAAGGGGGCCGCAGAGCACTCTTTACGGCTCTTCGGCTATGAGTGGCGTAATCAATATTATTACCAAAAAAGGTGAAGGCAGGCCTAAGTTTAATGTCTCTTTGGAAGGAGGTTCTAATAATACATTTAAGGAGACTCTCGGATTAAACGGAGATACGGAAAAAGCTGATTATTCCCTGTCTGTATCAAGAATAGATTCTGACGGAATATCCATTGCAGCTGAAGGCGATGAAGATGACGGATGCGCGATTACGAGTTATTCAGGGAGCTTCGGTCTTAAATTATATTCCGACACAGTATTGAAATTAGTTCTCAGATACACAGACGCTGAAACAGATCTGGATGATGGGGCAAATGATGATGACCCCAATTCTACTGCCGAGAAGAAGATATTCAGTTCCAAAATACAGTTTGACCAGGCTTTAACTGATTGGTGGGAACATAAGTTATTCTTTTCCTTTTCTGGTTCAAAAAGGGTATATGACGATCCTGCCGATGATATAGATATAACCGAAGATATAGATAGCTGGTATAAAGGAGATATTAAAAAAATTGACTGGCAGCATAATCTCTTCCTCACTGACTTTGATGAACTGACATTCGGCTTTGACTACAAAGAAGGAAGAGGTGAAACATACTATAGATCAGGAACATATATTACAGAGGTTGAAAGAGAGATAGTCTCTAACAAAGGATATTACATCCAGAATCAACTCGGACTCTGGCAGAGGTTCTTTACTACACTTGGCATTAGGACTGATGACCACCAGCTTTTTGGCGCTGAGACTACCTCAAGGATATCCTTTTCATATATTATTCCACAGACTGGCACCAGATTTAAAGGTAACTGGGGTACGGGATTCAGGTCCCCTTCAATATACCAGCTTTACTCAAGCTATGGAGATCCTGACTTAAAAGCAGAAAAAAGTGAAAGCTATGATATCGGATTAGAGCAGAGTCTTTTTGAAGACAGAGTATCTTTTGGTGTAAGTTATTTTCATAATGATTTCAGGAACTTGATTGATTATAGTTTTGCTTCCTTTAAGTATGAGAATATCGGCAGGGCAGAGACACGGGGAGTAGAGACAGAATTTGGATTTAAACCGGCAGAGGAGCTGACAGTAAATATCAACGGTACTTATTTAGAGACTAAAGACAATGAAACAGGGTCAGAGCTGTTAAACAGGCCAAAGATGCAGGTTAATCTGGATATAAACTGGCGTTTTCTTGAAAGATTTAATTCTAATCTGGATATAAGCTATGTTGGAGAATCTCAACAGATTACAGCGTGGCCTGCCGTAGGAAGAAATGATCCTTATACCATGGTTAATATTGCTGCTTCTTATGATTTTGCAGAGTATTTTCAGATCTTTGGAAAGGTTGGGAATCTTTTTAATAAAGAATATCAGGAGAACTACGGATATAATAAGCTAGGAGTGTCTTTCTTTGCAGGGATTAAGGCTGCTTATTAAAGAATAATAGTTCTTTCTTAAATATAGTGAAGTTATCGTTTAAAAGTTGTTTTAAGTTGCAAAAGGTATTTGTTCGTTCCAATAGTCCTTTTGCCTTTGGCACTTGAAAGCCAGTCCTAAAGCTCAAACAGTTTTTGTAGTTGCCCCATTTATGGGGCAATTGCCTGATAAATCAGGCAACTACAAGAACCGGACTGTCTTTTACTAAAAGGACTAAGTTTCTCAAAATACTTTTGCAACATAAATAAGAAAGAGCCAGAATAATAGACAGGAGATCGGGGGCAGGGTCTTGAGTGCCTTGCCCCTTCAATTGAAAGGGGAGAGATAGTCATGATAGGATTTTTTTTAAAAGGAGGTCTTTTAATGTGGCCGATTCTGTTGTGTTCAATAGTATCTGCCGCAGTTATTTTAGAACGTTTTTATTATCTATATCAGGCAAAAACAAAAGTCTCTAATATTTTCTCAAGAGTAAAAGGCTTTTTGCAGAATAGAAAAGCAGATGAAGCTTTAAAGTTATGCGAAAATACATCAGGATCTATAGCCCATATTCTATCTATTGGAATTCATATTCGCAATAGAAGCATAGAAGAGAAGGAGAAGATAATGGTAAGAGCCGGTTCAAGGGAAATATGTCACTTGGAAAAAAATCTGCGGGGGCTGGCTATAATAGGCAATATAGCGCCGCTGTTGGGATTATTGGGAACTGTTATCGGAATGATCCGGGCTTTTATGAAGATCCATGAGTTTGGCGGGATAGTAGATGCAACAGTTTTAGCAGGAGGTATCTGGGAGGCGCTTATTACTACTGCTGCGGGTTTATCTGTAGCTATACCAACCGTAGTTTTTTATCATTACTTTGATGGCAAGGTAGATAATATGGCTATGCAGATGAAGGATGCGGCATCGGAGCTTATAGAGATAGAGAATATATCTGCTGCAGGCAGAAATGAGAATGAAGACTATGGAATTTAATAGAAGAAAAAAGATTTTTGTCCATTTAAATATTACTCCTTTAATAGATATTGTCTTTTTACTCCTTATCTTTTTTATGCTCTCTTCTAATTTTATCGCACAGGCAGGTATAAAGATAAGCCTGCCCGCCGTTGTAACGGGAAAAACATATCAAAAAGAAGATATTATTGTCACTATCACTAAAGATAATGATTTATACCTGAATGAAGAAGAAATAACCATTGAGAATCTTCTGGATAAATTAAGAGTAAGACTGGAAGAGACTGAGAAAAAGATTGTAATTATAAGAGCGGATGAGACAATAAATTTAGGTTTGGCAGTAAAGATTATGGATATTGCCAAACAGGCAGAAGTGAGAGGATTGGTAATATCAACAAAGGTAGAGAAAAAGGATGCTGAATAATAAGGTGATTAGAGTGGCGTCCCTAATTTCTTTGATGGGACATTGTTTATTTTTAGGTATGCCGGTATTTAAACCGCGGTTACCGTATAATAAAGTGACAGAAATCGAAGTTGAAGTAAATATAGAAGAGCCGTATCTTCTTCCTGAGATAGATGCGATAGGTAAAGAGAAAAGATTGAAAGAAGTAACAGAGGAAGTAGAGCCAGTAGAGCCGGAGCCTGAATTTGAAAAAGAAAAAATAGCAGAAAAGACAGCAACTGAATTTAAGAAAGAGATTGAAAAAGCAGTATTAAAGAATGAGAATCCTTCAGATGAAGAAATGTTTCGCTATCAGGATATAGTAAAACAAAAAATAGAAAAAGTTAGAAGATATCCCTGCAGGGCAGAGCGTCGGGGAGTCAAAGGAAGTGTTTATCTTGAATTTGTAATTTTATCGGATGGCATTGTTTCAAAAGTCAGACTTCTGCGTTCATCAGGATTTAAAATACTTGATAATGAAGCAATTAGCATTATAAAAAGAGCTGAACCTTTTCCGCCTATTCCGGAAAAAATGAACATTACACAGGTTCAAATGGAAATCACCATTGTTTTTGATATAAAACAGAATAGACGGAAAAGCAGAAAAGTCGGGAGATAATCCAAAAATTTTACATTTGGTAAAAAATTTGTATAATAATTTTAGAAATGGTTTATGGGGGATGAGGAAATCCCCTGTTGTGAGAAGTAGGATAAGCGGGCAAACGAACGCTAAATAAAATTATAAGTTATAAGTGAAATTTATAGTTCGTAACTCATAACTTTTAGCGGTAGAAAGCACGCGAATGGAGGTATGTAAAATGGCAACAAAGAAAAAGGCTGCACCAAAGAAAAAAGCTGCGCCAAAGAAAAAAGCTGCGCCAAAGAAAAAAGCTGCTCCGAAAAAGGCAGCGCCAAAGAAAAAGGCTGCGCCGAAAAAGAAGGCTGCTCCGAAGAAAGTATCAAAAAGATGTGCGGCAACAGTAGTAGACAAAAAAACTGGCAAAAAGAGGCAGTGCAAAGCTAAAGCAGTAGGAATATCAAAATACTGCGCAGCACACAAGAAGAAAAAATAACTCAGGTTTAGTATATAGGGTTTTTGTGTAGGCGGGGGGGGGTGGTAGTTCAGCCCGGTTAGAACGCTGGCCTGTCAAGCCAGAGGTCGCGAGTTCAATTCTCGTCCACCCCGCCATGTTGTGTGTTAGCTTTTTTTATTGTATAGGAATTTTTTAAAATTTCTATACAATGATTAGAGAGTTGGTTTATCCCTGCTCTTTTTTTAAGTAAAAGAGAAGAGCAGGGAGTGGTTTATATAACAGAATGAATTCAAAAAAATCAAAATTACAAATTAAAATCCAAAAGGTTCAAAATTTAAAATCTTCACATCTAATAGTGAAATAAAGATTTACTGATGGAAGAGGAAAAAACAAGAAATCTTGAAGTTGTACTTTCTGCAAAAAAAGATGCGCGCAATAGATTGTTAGACGCGCTCAATGAGTTTGATCCTGCCGAAGATAAAGAAAAGGTTGAAAAAATCAAGAACACCTTAATTCAGATAGATAAAGAAATCAAGGAGCTAAAGGCTGAAAAAGCTTCTTCTATTCCTGAAAAAAGCATTCAGGAAATAGACAGTTCTAAAAATGCCCTGCAGGTTGAGATGGAAAAATTGAAAGAAAATATATCCTGTGAAAGAGAGAGTTGGGGGCAAAAACTTATCACAAAACAGAGAGAAATAAATCTCCTTAAAACAAAGATGAATCTCCGTCAGGCAGAGCTCCGTGCTGAATATCAGATTAAAAAGCAAGAACTTGAAAAAATAAGGGACTCTCTTGAAGGGAAACTTAAGAGAGAAATAGCAAAAGATACTTCATTTGAAGATGAGCGGCAGAGGTGGGTAAAAAGATTAGCTGAGAAACAGCAGGTTATTGATGAATTAAAAGTAAATTTAGCTGATAAGGCTTCTGACTTTCATAATCAACTCAGTGAACTCAAGGATGATTACAGTGTGAAATCAGCAGTTTTGGAAGAAGAAAATAGTATTCTTCGCCAGCAGAAGATAAGAGAGTATGAAAAGTTAAACCGTGAAAATACTTCCAAACAACATGAAATTATTGAACTGCAGCAACTTTTAAGTCTTGAGTCTGCTAAATACCAGCAGGAAATACAGTTGCAGAAAAATAATCATATACTGGAGATGGAATCTATAAAAGATACACTTAAGGATGAAAAAGAAAGTGTCCTCAGGGAGAGAGAAAACATTGAAGGTGGTTTAAGGAATAATATAACAGATAAGGAAAACGCCATAAGAGATTTAAAAGAAAAAGTTGCTTCTTTAAACGAAATAAACAAGAACTTAGGGTATGAGAGAGAAAAAGAAATTAAGGATTTAAAAGAAGAACACAAAAAAAATCTTCAGGAGCATGAACAAAAAATTACAAATCTAAATCAGGTGGTGAATGAGTTAAAAAATGTAATTGCGGACAGACAAAGACATTACACAATTCAATTGAATAATTTAGAAAAAGACAATGAAATTGTTGTTGCAAAACTTAACCAAATTAAACTGGAATTAGAAGATACGAAAAATGAAGTAGTGTTAAAAGTAAAAGAAAATGAAAGATTAAAAGAAGAAAAAGATAGAAAAATTATCAATTTTAACAAAGATATTGAGAATTTAAAAGATAGTTTAGTGAATGCAGATAAAAAGTACGAGAATTTGAGAATTCATAAAGAAGATATTGAAAACGGGTTTGAGATAAGGTTAGAAAACGAGATTGAAACACGGAGAATTATTGAAGATGGTTTGAATGATTCTATTAAAGAAAAGAATAATAAGATAAGAGAACTTGAAGTTAATATATTTAATCTCAATGAAAGTAAAAATAGTTTGAAGATTTTGCTTGAAGAAGAAATAAATAATCTGAAAAACAAGAGTCTACTTGATATTAAAGAAAAAGATATGGAGATAGAAGAGTTAAAGGCTCAAGGCGCTAAACTCAGCGCTGATCTTTCATTAGAATGTAAGGCAAGAGAAGACGAAAATAAAGCATGGGGGGAAAAACTTTGCTATAAAGAAAGCAAGATAAATGAACTTCTCCACAACCTCCAGGTAAAATCTGTATGTGTGGAAAATCTTGAAAAGGATCTGAATCAGCAGAAAATAAAGAATGAGGAACTTAAGGATAGCTGGATAGAAGAAGTTTCAGCTTTAAAGGATAAAATAGCAGGCATAGAGCAACAATATTCAGGAACTTTAAGCGGGTTAAATGAAAGGCTGAAGAGCTTAAAAAATGAAAAAGATAGATTAGTAGAGGAATATACCGGCAAGCTACAGAAGCAGAATCAGGAATTAGAAGATAAAAAGTTGGAAAATAAGTTATTAAACCAGGAACATGAGAAAGAAAAAGAGAGTATATTATTAAACTTAAGGGATGCTGATGAAAGATATGAGAAGGTTAAAATTGAATTATATTCTACTATTGAACAGTTTAAAGATAGCGAGAGAGAAAGTAAAAGTTTATTGATTAAATATGGAAATTCTAAGACTGAAATACAGAAACTTGAAGAAGAGATTAAAAAATTAAAGATTGAAAAAGATGAAATAAGCAATATTCTTAAAAAGGAAAATAGTAATATAAAAAGCAGATTTTCAATAGAAAAAAGCAGGCTATGTCAGGACATTGAAGATGTGAAGGATAACCTTGCAAGAAAAACATGGGAGGTAAATAAAGTGAGAGAAGAACTTAATAATTTATTAAAGGAGTTTGAAGAAAGAGTTGCTGCTCAGCGAAAAGTCTGGGAGGAGAAACTTAGAAATAGGGAAGAACAGATTAAAGCAATCAGGGAAGAAAGAGATGTTACAAAAAATTCTCTTGCAGAACGACTTGAAGAATTAAAGGATGCTAACTGGAGAATGCAGGTTCAGCTTGAGGAAGACAGAAAAAACTGGCGAAAAGAGTGTCAGGAGAAAGAGGTAGAATATAAAAATTTAAAGATAAATAAGGAAAAAAGAGAAAGAGAACTTGTGGAAGAATTAGCAAACAGGGAAAGTAAATGGTTGCAGGAAAAGGGCGCCTTGGAAAGAAGGATTAACAAAATTGAAAGCATAATGAATAGTGAATTACCCCGCAGGAAAGAGGACATATCAAAGCTGAGACAGGAAGTAAGTGAGAGTCTAAAACAATTAGAAATGGAAAGGGCTGTACATAAATCAGATGTGCAGGAAATTAAAGATGATATGAAGCGGCAAATATCAGAGTTAGATTCAGGTTCCAAAAAGTTAGAAGAAGAGAATATTAAATTAAGGTCAGATATTTCGGGAAAAGAGTCAGCTTTAATAACACAAAAAAGTAAGTTAGAGAATGATTTAGCTATCTTAGAAAACAGGTATGACTCTAAAATTGCTCAATTGCATGAGGAAATTAAGAGTTATAAAACGGAAAATTCTGAACTTAAAGCGCAATTATTGAATAAATCTGACTTACTTAATCGTGAAAAGACAGAAAAGAAAGGTGAGCTTTCCGAGTTACGACACAGGTTAGAGAAAAACCTTAAAAATTTTAAGTTGAATATAGATGAAGTTAGTGTAGAAACAAAAAATGTAAAAGAAAAATTA
>JAIVZN010000023.1:0-18437 GCA_048634875.1 Deltaproteobacteria bacterium
TATACTTAAAGATGTAAATTTATCGTTGAGTCTGTGTTTAATCTCTAAAGCAAAAACCGCTAAATTAATTTTATATCCTATTCCAAAATTTAAGGCCAGAGGCATAGAATATTCTTCTTTTACAAACTTCATCTTTGGTCCCAGGTTAAGCAGCGCGCCTCCTAAAATCAGGTTAGTGTTAGAAATTTCATATAATCCGCCTAAATCAAAAGCAATTCCATTCGCAGTTTCATCTTCAATGCTCTGTTTAATGAATTTTACACTTGTTCCTAAAGAAATATTTTTTGAAATTTTATTTCCGTAAGAGAAATTTGCAGATAAATCATAAGCAGAAAAATCATCTGTCTCCTTACCATTTAACGACCGTCCTTCCATATCGCCCATGTGGAGATAAATTGCGCTTATGCCAAAAGTCCCGAATTTTTCAGTAGAAAGGCCATAACCAATAAATTCCCAGCGGATATCGCCTAACCACTTAGCGTAAGTAGTTGAAATCTCTTTCCCTTTTATTAGAGACAGTCCTGCCGGATTCCATGAAACTGCGTTTATATCGCCGGCAATTGCAACAAGAGCGGAACCCATGGAAGCTGTTTTTGCGCTGACATCTATCAGGAGAAATTCTGCGCCTGTATTTCCAGCAGAATAACCCAATATAGGCTGAATAAGTATTATTAATAATAAAACTATCTTTTTCACTATCCCTAATCTCCTAATCTCATAGTATCCCAATCTCCTGTTCATCTTATTATTGCAAATTTCCCTGTTGCCGGTTTATTTTTTTCATCAGTAACTACATAAAGATAAACACCTGATACGACTTTATTACTGTCTATATTTAAAACATCCCATTCAATTTTTCCGGGTGTATTATGTTCTGTAATTTCATTTATAAGTCTTCCTGTTATTGTATAGATTTTAACAGATGCTTTTTCAGTAAGGCCGTCAAAATAAATATGTGTATGACCTAAGCCTGAATTCGGTTTATACGGGTTTGGATAAACAATTATATTTTTTAAATCTTCTTGAGGACAACTGCCCATAAGGGAAAAGATTGTGAAATGATTTACTTTTACTTTTATAGAAGGATACAGTGATTTTTCGCTATGGCAGAAAGAATGAACCGGATGAACTTGAGTTTCTTCAACAGGAATCCAGATTTCTTTTGCATCGTCAAACCAGTAAGGCTTAAGTGTTTCAGAGGGAATTTCTGTGCCATCAACAATTCCGTCTTTATCCTCATCAGGGTAGGGGAATGTTAGAGTTATTTTTTTGTTAAAAATCCTGGAATTATCTGAAAATTTGTATTCACGGAAGACTCCTATTGATTTAAGAGAAGATTCTTCCGGCGGCAGGGTGTTAGACAGTTCATCAGGGTTTAATATTACAATCTCAATACTCTTGGCTGAAATATCAATTCCTGCAGGAATTATTACCTCGGTTCCGTCTGCAAGTGTTACTGTAGCGCCTGTATCCGGGGAGAACTTTTCACACTTTCTATGCGGCTTATTCGGATCAACATCCGGATTTCCGTCTTCATCAATATCCCAGTTTACATCATCAACAATTACATAAATTGAAGCAGGTTCAGTATCAGAATATCCGTATTTATCATATGCTATTGCCCTGATATCGTAACTGCCATTATCAAGACCACTTACATTCCAGTATACGGAAAATGGTTTCTTTTCATCTATTGAGCTAATATCAACCCACTCATCATCATTTTCTTTTCTATATTGAAAAAGAACCTTATCTACCTCTCTTGTAGTCTCTGCCATTACTGTTACTGCATTTCCCCTGATTCTCTTCCCTTCTTTTGGAACTTTAATCCAGGCTTTTTCTGTCCTGTTATTAACGAGAACTTTAATGGATTGGGTCCGGGTATTTCCAAATGTATCCGAGGCAATGACCTTTATTGAATGTTCGCCATTTTCCACTGAATGCGTTTCCCAGTCCCATTCATAAGGAGCGTCACTATCAGTATGTGTATGAGATGAATCAATATAAAATTCTACCTTTTCTACTTTAATATTATCTGTTGCGCAGGTTTTGATATAAATAATATTTCTAATAACATCATTATTTGCTGGATTTTTAATGGTAAGCTCAGGAGGAATGATGTCATAGACATATATTTTTTTAAATAACTCATTATTTGTTTCATCAGTTTCTTCTATATCATTTTCAGAATCAATTTTCACATATAATTCATTTTCTCCTTTAACGCAGGCTCTGTAAAATTCATTTGTGAATCTTTCTTTTGAAAAATTTATTCTCCAGCCTGTTCCTGCGGGAATTGGGCCGTATGTTAAAATTAAATCTTTAAATGGTTTTCCGTTGATTTTAAGAGAAACATTGAAGTTTCCGGCAGCTTCATTTTCCCCGCATTTAAAATAAATAGTTAAATTAATATCATTGTCTTCTCCTGCAACAGGGGATTGGGGAGTCCATGTGAAATCTACTATTTTAAGGTCAGTGGGCTGGTTTGCATCTAAATTGTCTACCCAGAATATAAGAAAAAATATCAGGGTGATTATCAAAAATATTCGGGATTTTTGTATTTTCTTCATTAACTTTCCATTCCAATACAATACTAATCCAGAGTTAAGGATTTTTCAAGGGGGATACCATGGTTAACGGTTCTATTTTTCATGAATGAAAGAAAAATAAAGTTGACTTTTTTTCAAAAAGGGGTTACAGTAAAATAAGGTATTTTTAAAAGTGACTTATGATTTCATAAAAAAGTATTTATTGAGGAATTCTCCTCTTTCATTAATTTATTTTGTTACTTCGCGCTGTAATTGCCGATGTAAACATTGTTTTTTTTACAGTGATTTAAATAAAGATTTACCCAAGGAGTTAAACCTTGCTGAAATTAAAAAAATTGCCGGTTCCCTTGGCTCATTGCTCTATTTAAATGTTACCGGCGGCGAACCTTTCTTAAGAAAAGATTTATATCAAATTGTAGAATTGTTTTACAAGAATTGCGGTCCAATCAAAATTACTATTAATACCAATGGTTTTTACACTACAGAGATTGTTAATTTCTGTAAGAAACTTAAAAATTTATCCAGGACTATGTTTGAATTGAATATTTCCATTGACGGACTCTACGGGCAGCATGATTTAATCCGGGGTGTTAAGGGCATTTTTGAAGAAGCTATAGATACTTATAAGGAGCTTAAACAGATAAAAAAAGAAATTTCAAATTTACGGGTTGGTTTTATTGCTACTGCAATGAAGGAAAATATGGATACCTTAAAATCAACCATGGATTTCTTGAAAAAATTAGAGCCTGATTTTGTAAGTTTAAACCTGATTAGAGGAGAAGTTAAGGACCCGTCTCAAAAAGAAATCAAATACGGGGATTTTGAAGCTTATTTAAGTTATAGTTTAAATAGAAAGAGAGAAAGTATTTTGCAGATGTTAAGAGGAGTCAAAACTGAGTATTTAATCCAGTTGAGAAAAAAGATTTATTTAGAGAATAAGTATCAGATAAAGTGTTTAGCAGGACAGTCTATAGGAGTGCTTTATCCGGAAGGAGAGGTTAAGCCTTGTGAAATTTTAGAAAGTTCAATGGGGAATATAAAAGATTATCATTATAACTTTAAAGATTTATGGAAATCCAGAGAAGCAGTCCAAATTAGAAAAATGATAACTAAGAGTAAATGTTTTTGTACTCATGAATGTTTTTTAACTGCCAGTATTGTATTCAGTCCTTACCAGCTTATAAAGGTTTTGAGTAAATGCCTCAAATTAGTATTGTAATACCTGCTTATAATGCAGCTAAAGATATAAAAGAATGCTTGGAAGCAGTTTATAAGTCAGGCTTTAAATCCTTTGAAGTAATTATAGTTGATGATAATTCCAATGATGAAACTTGTAAAATCTGCTCAGAATTTGAGTGTCAAGTAATTAAAAATGAAAGAAATTACGGACCTGCTTATTCAAGAAATAGAGGCGCCGGGGAAGCAAGAGGAGAGGTAATTTTATTCATTGATTCGGATATTATTATAAAAGAAGATACCCTGCAAACCATTTATAATTTTTTTAAACTGAATCCGGATATCGGAATTTTGCAGGGAAGATACACTGATGAATCTTATTATAAAGATGTTTTCAGTAAATATAAAAATTATAGACTTGCTTTCCGGGAATTAAATAGAACTGGTAAAGAAGTTGCTTTTGTAAATACTTCAATTGCAGCAATGAGAAGTAAAGTTATTAAAAAATATAAATTTGATGAGAGCGTAAGAAGAGCTGAAGACAGTTTATTCGGCTGGAGATATTTTAAAGACGGAAATAAAATTATATTAGATAATAATTTAAAAGTTCTTCATAAGAAGAAATATAACATGAAGACTTTTCTTCTGTATCAGTTTAAAAGCGGTATGCGGCTTTTAAATAACTGGTTGCATAAAGATTTGTATAAAGCTGTGCTCAGCCGGAAAAATTCAGTATTTAACCGGCTTCAGCTTCTGCGCGCCCCTTTAAGTATATTATTTTTTTTAACTCTTCTTTTTTCTCTCTTTTATCCTAATAAATGTCTTTTTTTCTTTCTTCTAACTCTTTTGATTTTATCTATTTTCCTCCAACTGGATTTTTTGATATATCTCGGGAAAATAGATTGCTTAATGATATTCCCATCTATTTTAATTTATTTAACAGATGGTTTATTTGCCGGATTAGGAGTGATCTGGGGATTGGCAAAAAACTATGTTTTAAGAGTTTTTAAAGTTGTTTAAATATTCCTGACTGGAATTACTCCTCCAAAATCAAATAAAATTAATTTTATATCCATTATAAACCAAACACATACAGGATTATACCGATTATTAGGCCTACAATAACTTTTATTAATTTGATTTTTAATGAGTCTTTAACAGAGCAGGAGAGAAGGGGAAGCATCCCGTGTCCGTCCTGAACTATTGAACTGGTAAGAAGTACTGAAAATGGTATGATGCCCTTACTGAACATTATTACAAATATAAGATGTGGTCCGGATTCAGGTATAATTCCAACAAGCACACTGATTATAAGAATCCAGAACATGTTGGCTTTTACTATGCTTTCAAGGTTAAAGAATTCTAAACCTAAACTTAAAACTAAAAGTGTTCCAAAACTCCACAGAAGTATTTTTCCTGCGTGTTTTTTTGCAATGTGCTGCCATATATGTTCTTTCAGATATTCTTCCGGAACTGTTATAATTATAAAAATAGATAGGAGTAGCACAATTAAAAAGGTTATCTTTATCCAGCTTTCTTCAGGTCCTATTGTACCTGAAATTAAGTTATAGGCAAATATAATCAGAATAAAAAGGAGTAAAAATCTTTCCATAGAAAGTTTTTTAAATTCTAATATAATCTCTTTTAAATCGAGTATTCTGCAATCACATTTTTTTATTAAATCATTGTATGTTTTACATAATTTTGTTGAAACTGTAACAGGCACAAGTTTATCAGTAATGGCGCCGCTGATTATTCCTAAAATGAATAATATGCCAAAAAGAAGCAGCGCAGTCTTTGGAAACATGGAAAGCATGACAAATGCCTCATCTCCCGAAGTTGCAATCATACTACCTGCAATTGCTCCAAAGGATATAATTCCATGCATGTAAAAAGAAACATTCATAAAAGCTCCGAGACAACCTGGAGTAGCTCCGAGAAATGAAGTTATTGCGTATTGAGAAAAATTTCTTTTTTTAAGGAGTGCGTCAAATTTTCCGTGAGTTAAAGTGTTTATATAGTCAATGAGAAGCATCATAGCGAAAACAAAACTTGTGATAGTCAGTGCATGTTTTAAACTGTGAATTATAAATTTCATTTGTAAATTAAAGCAAATTTTCTAAATCCATGCAAACATTGGAATTCTTCATTCTTTCTGTTCATAATGTTGCATAATCTTTTTTAAGATTTTATTGAGATATTCATTATTTTGAATTGTGTCAACAGCGCTAATTTTCATTTCTTCAGCCATTTGAGGTGTAATACTTTGCTCTAATTTGTCCCTTATAGTTAGAAACAAATATGTCATTATAAAAAATACAGCAATAATGAATAACAAAGTAAAAAGAAACCAAATAATACAGGAACTATTATCAAAAACCCTGTAAAAATGAAGAAAAATATGTTTTTTTGTTTTTTGTTGAAAATTTTCGTTACTTTAAATTAATATTTTTAAAAATCTCTTTTGCTAAATGAGCTTTGTTCATGGTGTAAATATGTATTCCATTTATCCCCTGGTTTAAAAGATCATATATCTGATTTGTCGCGTATTCTATACCTGATTTTTCCATATCTAAAGGTTTGTGACCGTATTTATCTATAAGATTTTGCAGATCTGGTGAAATAGTAGCTCCACAGAGTGTTACTATCTTTTTTATCAGTTTTGCTTTAAAAACAGGCATTATGCCGACAGATACAGGCACATTAATACCTGCAGAACGGATTCTGTCTAAAAATTTATAGAAATATTCATTTTTAAAAAATAACTGAGTGATAATAAAATCTGCTCCCTTATCTATTTTACTTTTTAAATATTCAATATCTAAATTCCTGTCCGGTGATTCAGGGTGAACTTCAGGATACCCAGCTACTCCAACACAGAAATTAGTATTCTTTTTTATGAAATCTACAAGATCCACTGCATAGCGAAAATCTGAAATTATATCCTGATTTGATGGTATATCACCCCTTAACGCCAGGATATTTTCTATTCCCATTTTTCTTGCTTCATCAAGAATCTCTAATATGTCACTGTATTTTGTATTTATGCATGTAAGATGCATCAGGGAGTCAAGTTTATATTCATTTTTAATTTTGCTGGATATTTGTAGTGTTCGTTTTTTTGTTCCCCCGTCTGCGCTGCATGTTACACTTACAAAGTCAGGCGATATTTCCTTGAGTTCACTAATAGTATTGTAAATTGTTTCAATATTATCTTCCGGCTTGGGCGGGAAAACCTCACAGGAAAAAACAATATTTTTTTTCTTATATATATCCTTTATTTTCACTCGTGAATAAAACTCCTTAATTGAGTCCTAAATGATGTATTTTTAGGGCTCAATTATTTTCATTCGCTTTTGTGCCGGTGAGCCGGCATGTCTTTATTAAATCCCCCCTTACTCCCCCCTTTAGTAAAGGGGGAGGGGGATTTTTTATTTATTCGCCATCAATTAAAAGATAGTTGTTTATTCCGCTTTCTATGCCTGCTGTAACAAGATTAGTTTGCCCTGTCTCTGTTATAAGCCAGTCAATTATTATATTAACCCCTTTTTCTTTTGTATATGAAATTATATTTCCAATGTTGTCAAATACAAAAACCTGTCCATCAGCAGTACTTAGTGCTATAATATTTTTAAAAGGATGCACTTTAACATCTTCAACTCGCGAACTTGCAGCATTTCCTAATATAACCTCCCACATAACTTTGCCTTTATTATCTAATACCTTAAGGATTTCATTATCATCAGAACTTCCCGATATTAATAATTCAGAAGATTTTATTATTTTTATATAGGTGGCATAGATTTGCGGTTTAAGCGTATCTATTAGTTTCCCCTTATTGTTAAAAATATATATGTTCCCGTCATTAGAGACTGCGCATACTTCCGGTGAATTGTCTCCTGTAAAATCTGCAATTTCAAGTTTAATTACATTTATGATATCCGTGCTATTCCAGATGGGTGCTCCTCTATGATCAATTACATTAATTCCTTCTAAACCGCTTGTTCCAATTCCGATTTCAGGGTAATTATCATCATCTAAATTTCCAATTTCAATATCATTTATTCCCGGTTCTATTTTTATTTTCCATAGTTCTTCATCTTTAGCGTTAAATGCAATAACATCTCTTCTGTGAAGGCTATAGCCTATGTATTCTGTCCTGTCTGAATTTAATGGTAAGATCTTTTGAATTTTATTTTTTAGTTTTATAATTTTTTTTATACTACCCTGCGGAGTTATCAAGTACATATCTCCTGATACACTGATGGCTGTAAGAAAGCTGTTGGCAGATAACCCTGTAGTCTTAACTGGAAGGTGCCAGAGTCTGTATAAACCTTTTGTTTCTGTTGAATCTTTAACTTTGTCCATTTCTTCTAACAGAAGATTTATGTCTTTTTTGAGTCTTTCTTTTAGCTCTGTAAAATAAGCTGTGTATATATGCTTGATAATGCCGTTTTCATCAATAATAAATAATGTTGGATATGAATTAACACTATAGGAGTTTGAAAGATTATTTTCTTCATCTATTAACACTGGAAATTTAATCTTAAGTTTCTTTAAACTTTTTTCATTACCTTCTATATCTATACCAAATACTGACAGTTCTTTATTTTTATAAATATTAAATATATTCTGGAGGTCTTTTATCATGTGAATAGAGGTTTTCTTGTTACTTTCTAAAAAAGCCAGAAGGATAATATTGCCATAGTATTCTGACAATTTAATTTCCCCTTTTTTATTGACAGACTTTAATTCAAAATCAATAGATTTTTTTCCTAAATAGGGGTAATTAGTAAGCTGGATGTCCCCTTTATAGAAACTATCTACAAGGGTTGCCTCCTCAGGAGGCGCAAACTTGAAAATATCATTATTGATTTCTTTATCTACGCAAATGTTAGAATGAATTTCCTGGTATATCATCTTAATTTCCGCTGGTTCAATACCCATTTCTTTTTGCTGTTTTTTAATAATGGATGTAGCATCAAGCGAAATCTTAATTATCGTGTTGTTTTCCCTGTCTACCCATAGTCGTATATTTAGAGCCTTATTTTTTAAATCAATAATATCAACAAATCTTTCATTAATAATTTCTTCTCCGTAAGTACTTGCTGCGATTTCCTTTAAAAATTCATTTTCTTTATTGAAAAACAAGAATAAAAGAAACTGCTTGGAGCCCATTGTTGTAATATTATTTAAATCTACTGTAAGAGTATTTTTAAGATTTACCGGCGCATTATTTTCAGTGTATTTATTCATGGACGGTATATGCAGCCACATATTTCTGCCGTCTGATATTAAGGTTCTTCCATATATCTCTGAGCGGCTTTTTATAAAAAACTTATTTGGCTTGTCAATGAAAACATCAGATATGTAGGAAACTTTATTTTCAATACCCTGTGAAGCCAGAGATATAATAACTTTGGTAGAATCCTGATAGGTTTTGAGATTGCTGTAGAGGTTTATAACACGCTCAAGTATCTCCCCTGCGCTTACCTGGGCATCAACCCTCATAGCAAGTGTAATTAATATTATAAAGATTATAATTTTTCTCATTATTTTCAAATTTATTTTACATTATTTTCTTACAAATTTCCAAGATTTTTTATTGTAAATTTTTGATAGATTTTTTTAAGTTTTTAATAGCTCCAGGATGTTCAGGATTAATAGATAAGATTTTAATAAATACTTCTGTAGCTTTTAAATACTTGCCGTTTTTCATGTAGTTAAGCCCCGTGCGATAAAGGTTTTTATTTATAATAGGTATTTTCTTTTTTATCTTTGATTTACCCGTTTGCCCGAAGTTAAAAGTTACTGATAAACGATGGGTGCTTCCCAGTTCCCAGTAAGGAACCCAGGCATAATCTACATCTAAATTACTGGAAGAAATGCCAAATCCTGCTGAAAGTCCGGATAGTGTATCTAAATCATTTACAGTAGTAGACTTGTAACCGGCCCTGAGCATGAGGACACTTACAGAGTTCAGTCTATATCTGTACTCTGAACCGAAATGTACATTAATGGTATAATCAATGGGGAAATTTATGTCCAACGCCAGTGTGAGGTTATCATTTAATAGCCTGTAATAAGTACCTGTTCTTATATTTACTGGAAGTGGATCTCTTTCGTTTATGAATTTCAGTCCTATGCCAAGATTCTGCACACTAATGCCGATTTTTATATCCTTAATTTTTGAAATTGTTTTAAGGATTCCGATATCTGCAGCAATGCCCATTGCTGATTCTTCTTCTATCTTTGAGTTAATAAACTTTAAATTCATTCCCAATGGGATTTTTTTTATTAATCTTGCGTAGGAAAGTATGAAAGCTATATCATAGGCGTTATATGATTCATTAAGTTCATTATCATCTCTGTCATATTTATTTATTGTGCCTGCCCACAAATAATTTATAGCTGTACCTATCTTACCTCCTAATCCATTCTGGACACAGGCAACCCAGCTAAAAGATATATCTTCAAACCACATGGCATACATGGCAGAAATCTCTATGCCATTGATCTGGTTAAGCCCAGCAGGATTCCAATATATGGCATTTACATCATCAGCTAAACCGGTAAAGGTTTCTCCCATAGCAACAGGTCTCGCGCCAACAGCTAATTTTAAGAATTGTGCAGAAGTAGTACCTACTTTATCTTTGGTGAAAATGGCTGCTTTTGCGTCTGTAAAAGATAATAAAGTAATAAGAAAACAAAATTTCCATATTTTCATATTATTTTTCATTTAATTATGGCAAATTTGCCTTTTGCTGTTTTACCTGCGAGGTTGGTAATATAGTAAATATATACACCACTGGCAAGTTTCTCGCCCGCATCGTTTGTAGCGTCCCATGTATAGTTGTCTACTGTGGTATCATTTTTGTCAATTGTAGCGCAAAGTTCGCCTGTTATATTAAACACCCTGATAGTTGCCCTGGAAGTTAACTTTTTGAAAGTGATATAATCAGCGTCAAATTTACCTCCGCTTCCAGGCTTGTAGGGATTAGGATAGACATGAGTTTTAGTTAAATCCATTGCAGGGAGTATCCTTGAAATGACTGCTGCCTGGGAGATAAACCCTCCCATTGTTTTATATGAGGCAGACTCTGCATTCCCGGTAAATCCTGTGGTTATAGACCCTATTGTGATGTAGTTAGGAGAAGGAGCAGAGCCTCCTCCATTACTTAATGTTACGGCAAGCTGCTTGTAGTTTGTACTTACCATTATAGCAGCTATTACGATAGAAGTGAGCAGAAAAAAAATAACAATTATGGTTGCCGGATGTTTTGTTTTTATCTTAACCAATTAACAATACGATATCCTTACTTAATCCTGTAAACCTACCTTCTGCCAGCCTCCTGCATTTGTACTGGTTGAAATATAAAGCGTCCAATCATCATTTTGATCTATTCCAAGAATTCCTGTTGCCGGAGGAGCAGATGCAGGATCAATATCCAGTGTTAACTGTATTGTCTTAGTTACAGTTGTGCTTGAAATTGTTACCATTTTGGTAAATGTGTTCTGCTCATAAAAAGTATTGATAGAATTTGATTTTATAAAATTAGCATCATTTACACTATTTGCATAACTTGCTGTTCCTGCGTTTATAGCGTATGGAACTGTAGTTATTTCTACGGAAGCTACTTGAGGTGTAGGTTCTGTAATTTTAAAGGTAGTTGAAGAAAAAATAATTTTAACTGTCGGGCTGGATATTTTAGTCCCGCCTTCAAATATTTGAAGGTTTGCAGGCCCACTTGGGGAAATGTTGAAGAAATTATTATAATCCAGATAATATGATGGATTCTGATTGCCCAATTTCTGGGCATTACTTGCATTAATAGCATAACCTGAGCTTGAAATCTTATACCTGGGAGTCATTTCCCCGTCGCCTGCCACATTAACGCCAAGCCAGTATTGGGTATTAAAATCCAGAGAGGATACATCTATTTCAACATTATATATGCCGTTTGAATCAATGCATACATTGGAAGCAGTTGTTAAAATTGCCGCGCCGCCAGCAGCAGATATATAAATCTTGAATACCATACTTTTTGTCCCTGTTACTGCTTTTCCATCTGCATCGGTCAGCACACCTTGAAAAGTTATAATTTTGGGGACACTGGCAAAAACTGACAATTTTAAAAAGACTAATAATGCAAAAACTGTTATTCTTGCGATATTGTTAGTTTGGATGCATTTCATAAAAATTTTCCTCCATGCTGTCATTTACTCCTCATCTTTAATGCTTTTTTGTTCAACCGGATGCTTTTGTGTAATTTTGTTTATGTCTTTTTGTAATATAGAAATGGCCTTTTCTAATTTTTCAATATCTTCTTTCAGCTTATTTAATTCTGATTTTGACTCTTTCTCAAATTCTTCAGAAATAACTTTTATTTTCTCCTCAAATCTTTTTTCATGCTCTTTATTAATTTCATCTACATTTAACTCATCTATTTTTTTGTTTAACGCAGAAATTGTGTCTCCTAAAAGATAGAAGTAAAATCGGGCAAGTCCTGTAACAGATTCTTTATCGCTTTCTATAATATCCTCTGTAAGGCTTTCAGTAGACTTGCTGATTGCAGATGGCGGTATTATTTCATTTATTTTTTCACTTAAATCTTCAAGTGTACTTTTTAAAACCTTAATTTCATTTCGTAAAGGAGCAATATTTTGCTGGATTAACTTTTCTATAGTTGCTGAATTTTTTAACATAGGATCCAATAACACTTGGAATTTTTGGAACATTCTATCTATGTATTTGTTTGATGAAATTTCAGTTCTAAGTTCGTTTATTTTTGATATAATTTCAACATCCCGCTCTATAAATTTATTAGTGAGAGCATAATATTCATTCAACACCAGTATAAGATCAGAACGGTTGACATTTGCATCCGGTCTGAAAGTATTTTGCCCATATTTATATATGAAAAAATTGAATAAACCCTCAACACTTAGTTCATCAGATGCTTTTTTAACTTCCTGTGAAATATCTTTAAAATCATCAGCTATTACTGTAATACTTTCAGTGCATATTGCTACAACAAATAAGATTATTAATTTTTTAATTTTTTTTCTCATTTTTTCTAAAATTATAATAGCAGACAGAATCATTATACCATTCTATTGTATTATTTATAAAACTATTCCACTCCTGCGCGAGACAGAATCCCCTGGCTGTATCAGCGTTGCCTTCTCCTATGATTCCGGTTACACAGGCTAAGTCAAACTGAACTCTTACAGGCACCCTGCACTTTAAATGCCGGGGCAGGGTATCTATTAAAATTTTCATTGAAGTAGCGCCTTTTAAAAGTATGTTAAAAAGTTTCTGCTCGCCGCCAATAGCTTTTACCATTATATCATTAACCGGTACAAGCCGGTCAAGTTCAAGCTCTCCTGTCTGTTTGTTGGAGATGTTGTCAGAGCCCGCATAACCTATGCCGTTTTTTTCAAATCTAATCTGAAATAACCTTGCATAAATCGTTTCTATCTGGATACCTCTTGCAGTGAATCTATAATGCGCTCTTAAACCCCATGTGCCAAAGTCAATATAGTGGCTGACTAAAGAATGATACCTGCGGTTAAATTTTTTCTCAAATTTTTCTATAGCAGTTGTTAACTTTTTTATTGTTTCTTCTCTGCTTAACATATTCACGCAGGTTTTTGCCTTAAGTAATTTTTTTAATTCATTTTTATCTTTTAAATTTATTTTAACATAGTTTTTCTTCAGGTAATTAATAGAACTGAATTTTTTATACAGCCACCATAATTCGTTTATTACTTCAGGATTATCAGGATTAACAGTAAGATAAACTATATGCGGATTTTCAGTTTCTCCGGATACCCTGGAAAGGTCGGGAATTATATAATGGATTTTACCATTTTTTAAAACTTTCAGTAATCTGAAACCTCCAAGCCCGCCCCCGCCTTCTATGGGTTTTATAAAAAAACTGTTGGTTTCGTTATCTTTATCAACAGTATTAAGAATATCGCGGGCAACTTCTCCCGGGTTACTCTGCGGTAAAATCTCAAAATATTTTGCAACTAAATCCCAGTTTGAACGGCTTGAGGAAAGGAGGTCATAGGTCTTTAATTTATCAGAAAACAATGCGCCCGGCGCAGTAATCTGCCCTGGTGAAGGTACGCTTCCCATTTTCTCAATTTTTTTAGAAAGATCCACATCATAGCAGTCTTTCTTAACACAGTGAGAAAGCACAAGTGTTTGGGATGGGTTTTTATTTAATTCTTTTAGAAGTTCATTTTTTTTATTAACAACAATACCATTACCTGTAATTCTGCAGGCTTCTCTTGTTGCGGGTAGATTATCCTCGGATGCATCTATCCAGATAACTTTTTCCGGCTTTCTTTCAGATGAGTATTTTGCTAATTTCAGGTTATCAAAACCATTTTGCAGAGATATCCATAGGTTAAAGTGTTCTATTAAGGATTTACAGTAATTATTTTTTTCCCCATCAAATAGATGTGTTGATTTTAAGAGTTCTTTAGTATAATATTCAGATTTGCGTTCCATAATTCCCAATCTCTTAATCTCTCAGTCTCCTAATCTCAAATTCTCACTTACCAATTCATTGTATATCTTTTTTACTATCAATTCAATTTCAGTGTTTAAAGTCATAAGATCGCTGTTTAATATTCCTCTTTTAAAATGAAGTTTAACTAATGGCGCTTCTGGTTCTATGAGAGCATCTTTACAAGGAACTGCGCCGCACACGGCAAATTCGTCTTTAGAACTGCAGTCTAATACAGAAAATCCATTTCTTTTATATTTCAAATCAAACCCAGCCTCTCCACTGAGGGGCCGGGTAAAACTATAGATTCCGGGTTTTAACGGCTTCCTGATTTTAATTGTTTTATCCTCAAGGTTGTGAAGAATAAGCTGCGCGCCATTAAAACATTCATTAATGTTACGCGTAAATCCCCCCTTACTCCCCCCTTTAGTAAAGGGGGGTAGGGGGATTTGCAGACCTGAATCTAATTCATGGTCAAATTCTTTTAAATGAAAATATACTAACGGGACTATATTTTTTTCAATTTCAAGAAGCGTTAAGATAGAAGTAGAATTCTGAAATCTTGGATTTATTTCAACAGGATATACTATTCCTTCTGAAATAATAAAGTCAATACCCATCATGCCCCTGTAGCCCCACTGGGACATCCACTGTATTATTTGCGTGGTTGCAGAATAAACTTTATTTTTAATTTCATTTTCTAATAATCCCGCAGAAGTAAAATCATTGCCGCAAAAACCAAATTTTCCGTTAACAAGGGAGTTTCTGCCAATTATCTGTAGAGACAGTCCTGAAATAAAGGAATCCCCGGCTCCTATAACTGCATTTATATTCATAGAATAACCTTTTATATATTTTTCAATAATTACCGGTTCGTCAGGATAGGTGTTTTTCAGGTCATTATACATATCAAAGTTTTCTACAAGATGTGTTTTTTTACCTGATGACGCTACAGGATACTTTAAAACAAACTTTTCTCCCCAGCTATTTTTAATTTCTTTATATTTTAAAGTATTTAAAAAAGCTATTTCACCTAAGATTGCTTTTAAACCAATGCTTTCTATCTTTTCCCTGAACAGTATTTTGTTGTCAAAAGTATTTTTTAATCTGACAGGAGATGAATATATCTTAATTTTATTATTAGTTCTTGTAAGTTTTTCTAATTCCTCAATAGACCTGTACATTATGCAGTTTGTACCATTTGTAAGCCTTTTGTTAACACTGCCTCTTAAAAAATAATTTAAATCCTCATTTGAATAGTTTTTTCTTACTTTATTTAATAGTTCCATGGATACTACTTTATCCCCCCAGAGTTTTTTGATATCTTCCCCCCAGTCACAGCATACAAGGAAATCAAAATCAATAAGTTGTTCCAACCCTAAAGCATCATGAGCTCTCTGTCCCCACCAACTCCATTTTTTATTCTTTAAAATATCCTTTATTTTTTCTATATTATTCATGTGTCTATCCCCCCTCCGATATTTTCCAGCACAACAGTTTACACCATTCCATCGCATAAAAACCAGAACCGTCGCTGTTTTCCCATTTCCTTTCTAAATATCAGAAACGTCCCCATTTTCTCGATAAGACCGTTCCTTTTTCTTTTGGCTTTTCTTAGCTTTATCATTCAACATTTTTTCTTTAGCCCGTTTGGAACGTTTACGTTTCTGTCTTCGTATTTTCTCTATTCGCTTTCTTTCCTCAGATAATTCCCCTAAAACAAGTATTTCTATTTTATTAACAAGAATCCTTCGGGCAAAAAATCTATTTAACGCCTGTGAACGTTTACGCTGGCATTTCACCTCAATGCCGCTTGGTTTATGCTTCAGATAAACACTGCTGGATGTCTTATTTACCTTCTGCCCTCCCTTTCCGTGAGAACGGATAAACTTTTCCTCAAGGTCTTTTTCATATATCCCTAAGTCATCCATCTTTTTCTTCAGATCTTCTTTCTTGGATTTACTTATATCAACCATAGGGATAATTATTTCCATCCGCTTTTGCGGGCAATACCCATGTCCGTTTCACGGCACATGAAGCGGTTCTTTTATCTTTCCTTCATTTAAAAGTTTATTAATATCAGCTATGTCATCCAATCCTATCTTGCCTGTAAAAAGTTCCCTTATTACATTTTTAGAATCAAGCAGTTTTTTTACCTTTCTGTATCCTGTTATGTAATGAATATCCTTTGTAAGTGCGCCGGCAATTGATGTATCAGCGATTCCTCTCTTAGCCCTTGCCGAAAGCCTGTAAGCAATTTCCTCTGGAAACCATTTTCTTAATGTTTCATATGTAGAACTGAATGAATTATTTAGCGCAAGTTCAACTGCTTTCAGCCTTCCAGCATATATTTTCATCTGCTGAGAATCACATAAACCCTTCATATTCTCAAAATAAACTGCCAGTCCTTCTTCTGCTTCAAGGTAGCCTGCAAATCCTCTTTTAAAAATTTCATACTCCTGAAATTCGCCATTTGCTGCTCTGAACAGATGAACTGAAATTTCATGGACTTTTAATCTGTCAACCTCAGCAGGAAAGAATTTGTAATCACTTTTCACATATACGGTATTTTCCATAGGTTTAATTGTTACCTTTGAAGCAATATTCTCATGCATAACAACATTCCAGTTTTTTATATTGTTATCCTTAATTTCTTTTTCTAATTCTTTTTTAATTTTTACAGCATCCACAGTTTCAATGAAACTATTATCAGAAAAAGTATTTAAAATCTTATTGGCAAATTCAATATCCTTTAGCGTAAAATTTCCATAAATATCTTTAGAATATAGAGTAAATTTATCCGGTTCGCCAATGTTTTTTATAAGTTTAATTTTTTTTAAATATTCCTGTTTTAATTTTAAGTAGAAATTTCCTGTTGTAGTTTCCGGAATGCTGATTTTCTCAAGTTTATTTTCAAGTTGTTTTAATATTTTAGGGTCAATGAAATACTTAAATTGAGGATTATATAAGGGGTTTTTAAAAAATTTAAATTTTTCTTCGTTACCATTTAAAGGAATCAGCCATGTATAAAAAGGAAAATTATTATCTATATCTAAAAATGCTTTATCCAGGTGTTTCATTAAAGAAAGTATACTGTTTTTTATATTTCTTATCAAGACTGATTTCAAATTGCCTCACCAAAATCCGGGTTAAATATGAAACACACATGGTGTGCCAAGAAAAGCTTTTTGTAATCTAACTGATTGAGAGGTATCAGTTACAGCAATTTCCTGTTTGGCTGTATAGCGTGGAGGGAGGTTAGAACGGCTGAAAGGTACTCTGTATTAATACATAAATCAGAGGAAAATAATAGTTTTTTCTTAAATATTGTGAAGTTAGCGTCTACTTGATTATAGCCACTTTTTTTATTGAATTTATTCCCGGCCCCTCTACATAAACTATATAGACACCTGATGAAACTACAGTTTTATCATTGTTTTTACAGTCCCACATTATAAAATCTTTGCCTGGATTTGCCAGAATTGTTTTTCCCCAGACAAGGTGACCGTTTAAAGTATATATTGTTGCTGTAACCTTACCCTGCTCAATTGCATTGAAATGTATTTTAGCTCCTTCTCCTATAGATGGATTTACATAACCTTTAACTCCACCCTGAATTTTTACTTCTCCTTTTGGTGTAATTACATCTTTTTCAAGAAAAACGGCAACTCCCTCAATAGTTCCAATCCATTTATTCCTCTGACTATCCACTATTATTGAATTAATATAATCATTTATTAATTCACTGTTTTCTACAGTATAAGTTGTCCATGAATTTCCATCAAATTTACTTATACCACCTCCTTGAGTACCAAACCATATATCTCCTGAAAAATCATCTATAGCTATTGCTCTGATATGATTATCTTGTAAACCACTGTTTGAGGTTTTATAAGTAAGCCATTTATTTTCATTTGCATTTAAGACACTAACTCCATATTCTGTACCTATCCATTTATTTCCATTTTTATCTATTGTTATGTCATTGACCCAATTAGATATAAGTCCATCAACAGTGTTATAGGTTGTCCATCCTTCAATTTCATTAAACTTGCTAATACCATGCCCATGTGTCCCAAACCATTTATTTCCATTTTTATCTATTGCTATGCATTTAACATGATTATATACCAAGCCGCTGTTATCTGAATGATATATGGTCCATGTGTCTGCAGATAAATCATATTTACTT
>JAIVZN010000024.1:0-18405 GCA_048634875.1 Deltaproteobacteria bacterium
ACACAACAAAAAAGTGAAGTAATACTCGTAAGTATTGATGAGCTTTTTTGTGAAGTAGAATGTGGCATATTTTTCGTCGAATTCCATTGTCTAATGCAAAATCCGGGTTTAAGAAAGAATCTTAAAATTAATAACTTATAATTCATAACTCGTAACTCATAACTGTAATAACATGTTATCAATAGGAAAATTAAAGAAAGGCGAAGAAATACAGGTAGGCAAGAGTTCACCTCCATGGATGGTAACATATTCGGATTTAGTGACACAGCTTTTGATTTTTTTTGTTATGATGTTTGCACTCGCAGCAACACTAAATGAAATGCAGTTGCATCGTATAAAGAAACGGCTTGAAAAGTATGCTTATGAGAATAAACTTGAAGATGTGATATATCTGGAAATAAATCCAAAAGGCCTCTTGATTAGTTTAAGTGAAAAATTAATGTTTGATTCGGGAAAAGCAGATATATATGATGAGGCAAAAAATATTCTTGCTGATATTTCAGAGGAGATTATTGATATTCCAAATAATATCAGAATAGAAGGACATACTGATAGCTGGCCGATTGAAACTGAAGAATTTCCTTCTAACTGGGAGTTGTCAACTACAAGAGCAACAAATATTGCCAGGCTTTTAGTTGAAGATCTTAATTTCCCGCCTGACAGGTTATCAGCAGGAGGTTTCAGTAAATATCACCCTGCAGTCTTAACAGAATTTGATGAAGCAATTGTTGAATATAAAAATAGAGTCATGCAGATCCCGTCTAAATACGCTAAAGAACTGAGGCGCGCAAAAACAGAAGATGATATGGAAAGAGTACATAAAAAGATAAGAGAAGAACAGCTTGAAGTTCAGATGGAAATGCAGAATGTTATACAGAAACAGCTTCAATCTGCCAACAGTAACAGTAATATGCGTTCTTTAAATAGAAGAGTAGATATTGTAGTACAGAGGCTTGGTTCTACAATAAAAAAGAAAAGTGAAAGAAGAAAAGTCTCCCGGGATTGATTCTCTCTCATATAATTTACTTGCCTTTTTTATATTTATAATTCCTGTTGCAGTATGGATGAAATTAGGGGAGCCTTCCTCATCATTAAAGATTTTTTTTATGCGTACAGGTGCTGCGCTTTTTGCCGCTCAAATTATTATTAGAGGTTACATCCGGTTACCGCCTAAAAAGATTTTTTATGGATTGATTATATATTTAGCTGCTTCACTTATTCCTGTTTTTTATTCAATTCATTTTCCCACATCATTTATTGGTATTTATCCATTTTATAATTCATCAGGTTTGTCAATTTTATGTTTGGTATTATTTTTCCTCCTATCCTGTAGTTTAAATAAGGACATCTTTAAGGTCCTTCTTCTTATATCGTTTTTTGTCAGTATATATGGAATACTTCAGTATACAGGATTGGATTTCTTGAACTGGAAGGGGGATTTTTATCCAAGAATTTTCTCAACTTTAGGGAATCCTAACTTTCTTGCTGCTTATCTTTCCATATTGATACCTGTTGCTTTTACGATGTACCTGAAGACAGGAGGTTGGGCAGCAGGATTTGTTTTAATACTGAATTTTGTAGTATTAATTCTTACTTCTTCAAGGGCCGGGATTCTTTCAGGTATAACAGGTACCGGTTTTACTCTTTTCATTTTAAATAAGGACCATATTATAAAAAAAAGATTAAAAAATATTTTAGTTTGTCTTCTGTTGGTATCTTTTGTTTTTTGTGTTTTAAATAAAAATATAGGTAAAAGATACCTGAGTTCGTTTAACATAAAAGAAAGTAATATCGCATCAAGAATAAGTCAGTGGAGGACAGCCTTGAAGATGTTTCTTGAAAAACCGTTTTTCGGGTGGGGAACAAACGGGTATTATATTCATTTTAGAAAACATATGGATAGAAAATATTTAGACTATACAGGAACTTTATCTGTCCCGGGGTACCCCCATAATTGTATTTTAAAAATACTGGTCAGCGGTGGTATACTTTTTTCAGTTTTTATTATCTGGTGGTGGATTTTTATATTTACTTACATTTATAAAAATCGTTTTAAAATGAATTTTGTAGCAAGCGCAGTCATGGGAAGTCTTGTTGCATTAGGAGTTCAAAATTTATTTAGTTTCAGCGTAGTAACAACTTCTGTAATAATCTGGGTGCTTCTTGGTTTTGCAGTTAGTGCTTCGGGAGATGTGAAAAGATTGAAATTCAGTAGTTTTAAGCCAAGATATATATTATTAATCCCCGTGTTGTGGTTGCTGGCATTTTCTTATAACAGGCTCTATGCCGATTATAAATTTTATATCGGGGATTTTCAGGAAGCTGTAAAAAAAGCTCCTGAGATTCAAAAATATGGAATGACATACGCAAAGTTACTTTTTATGGATGGGGAATATGTTGAGGCAAAAGAAATGTTTAAGGAACAGATTAAGAGGAACTCATTTAGCGCGCTGCCATATAATGGTTTTGGCAGTGTGTGTCTTGAGGAAGGAGATTTTAAAAAGGCAGAATTTTATTTTAAAGAGGCAATTCAAAGAGATCCGTATCTTGTAGATGCGCATTTAAAATTAGCAGGGATATACAGGCAAGAGCATAACTATGAAAATTCATTAAAACATTATCTGAAAGTTCTCAATATAAAACCTGAATTAATAAATCCAAGATATAATGCAGGCGTAATTTATTTTAAGCAGAAAAAATTTAAGAAGGCTCTTGAAGAATGGGAGAATGTTTTAAAGTATGAACCTGAGCATCAGATGGCAAAAAATGCTAAAAGTAAACTGAAAAATATTGAAAAAAAATAAAAAATGTATAATATAAAATAAATAATGAATACAGTAATTATAAAAGAAAAAATTGTAGCAGACTTTTTAACACCTGTTGCTGCTTTTTCCTGTTTTAAAGAAAATAAGTATTCTTTTTTACTGGAGAGTGTTGAGAAAGGCAAGACAAGCAGGTATTCTTTTATAGGGCTTTCACCGCTCATGGTATATGAGCTCTATCAGGATAAAGTTAGGATTCTGAAACGGGAAAATGATGGATTTATCATAGATAAGGAAATAAACACAGAAGAGCCGTTAAATATAATACAGGATATTCTAAGAAAATCTAAAATAGTAAAAACAAATGAGCTGCCTCCATTTTGCGGAGGACTGGTTGGTTATGTAAGCTATGAAATGATAGCTACCTGGGAAAAAATAAAATTTTCCAACCCGGCTAACCCGGAATTTCCATTAGGAGTATTTATTTTTACAGATGAACTTATTGCTTTTGACCATTTATTTAATACAGCGGATATTATTAAATTAGTTATAGATTCCGCGCCTCAGGGGGAAGAAGATGCCCGTAACAGAATTCGGCAGATAATAGACAAACTGAAAGTAGCCCCTGGGTCTATAGATACTTTTTCTTTAGAAAGTAAAAAAAACATAAATATACAATCAAATTTTTCAGAAGAAGAGTTCAAGAAAAAGGTGGAAAATATAAAAAAAGAGATATTAAATGGAGAAATAATACAGGGTGTCTTTTCCCAGCGATTGGAAACCCGTTCAACGGTTGATTCATTTAACTACTACAGGGCTCTCCGGATTATAAACCCGTCTCCATATATGTTTTATCTTAAACTTGACGATATTGTACTCTGTGGTTCTTCACCAGAGGTACTTGTTAAGGTTAAAGGCAATAAAGCGCTTCTCAGGCCAATTGCGGGCACAAGGCCGAGAGGCAATACTGAAAATGAAGAAAAAAGGTTAACAGAGGAATTAAAGGCAGATATAAAAGAAAGAGCGGAACATATTATGCTTGTTGATCTTGGCAGAAATGATCTTGGAAAAGTCTGTAAGTATGGAACTGTAAAAGTTAGTAATCTTATGGCAGTGGAAAAATATTCTCATGTTATGCATATGGTTACAGATGTTACAGGAGAGTTAAAACCCGGTATATTAAATTTAGAGGTATTTAAGGCGTGTTTCCCTGCCGGAACAGTTAGCGGCGCTCCAAAAATCAGGGCAATTCAAATAATTGAAGAACAGGAGAATATTGCAAGAGGTCCGTATGCCGGCGCAGTGGGATATTTTTCATTTACAGGCGATATGGATATGTGTATATCTATAAGGACCATGATAATACATAATGGCCGTATTTATGTGCAGGCTGGAGCAGGTATTGTAGCTGATTCCGTGCCCCGGATGGAGTATCAGGAGACTTTGAATAAGGCAATGGCGCTGCTTGAAGCGGTACGGCTTGGAGAAAATGGATAGGAGAAAAAAATGATAAAAGAATCTATTAAGGAACTTATAAATGGAAAAGAATTAAGCTCTGAAGGAATGAAGAACAGCATGGAAGAAATTATGAGTGGAGTTGCGACGCCATCTCAGATAGGTGCATATCTCGCGCTGCTAAGTATAAAAAAAGAAACTGTAAATGAGATAACTCAGGCTGCTATGGTGATGAGAGATAAAGCTTCTTCAATAAACATAGACGGTACTGTAATGGATACCTGCTCTACAGGGGGAACAGGGTTAAATCATTTTAATATTTCTACAACTGTTGCTTTTGTTATTGCAGGAACAGGTATAAAAGTAGCAAAACACGGTAACCGCGCTGCTTCTGGCAGATGCGGGTCCGCCGATGTTCTTGAAAAACTTGGTGTAAATATAGAGTTAAAACCGGAACATGTAAAGGAGTGCATTGATAAAGTAGGTATAGGATTTATGTTTGCTCCCATGTTTCACAGAGCAATGAAATATGCTGCCGGCCCGAGGCGTGAGATTGGAATAAGGACTATTTTTAATATCCTTGGACCTCTGACAAGCCCTGCTTCTGCAACACATCAACTGCTTGGAGTATATAAGAGTGAGCTTACCGATGTCATGGCTTCAGTTTTGGGGAATTTAGGAGTTAAAAGGGCAATGGTTGTTCATGGAAGTGGCGGTTTAGATGAAATATCGTTAACCGGTCCAACTAAGATTTCTGAATTAAAAGATAATCAGGTAAAAAGTTATGAAGTGAAACCTTCTGATTTTGGTCTGGCTGGGCACAGTATTGAAGATATTAAAGGTGGAGATGTTGAAGTAAATGCCGGTATTATGAAAATGGTTCTTGGAAGTGAAAAAGGAGCATACAGAGATGCAGTGCTTGCAAATGCCGGCGCAGCGTTTGTTATTTTAGAAAAAGCAGAGGATTTAAGACAGGGTGTTGAAATAGCAGCGGAGTCAATTGATTCAAAAAAGGCTTTAAGTAAATTAAATGAGCTTATAGAATTTTCTAATAAATGAAGATTATAGTTATTGATAATTACGATTCTTTTGTATACAATATCTGCGATTATATAGGGCGTCTGCGCTTAGCAGAGATTGAAGTTTATAGAAATGATGTTTTATCAGTAGATGAGATTCTGAATAAATCTCCTGATGGAATTGTTATATCTCCCGGACCAGGCGAACCTGAAAATGCAGGAATTAGTGTGGAATTAATTAAAAAGGTTAAATCTGATATACCGTTATTAGGTGTATGTTTAGGTCATCAGTCAATAGCAGTTGCATTTGGAGGTAAAGTTACCAGGGCACGGAGAATATTACACGGTAAAACCTCTCATATTAATCACAGTGGAACAGGGATATTCAAGGATATTAAAAATCCTTTTTTAGCAACTCGTTACCATTCACTGATTGTACAGGATGATGATTTTCCGGGAGTATTACGAGTTACTGCAAGAACTTCAGATGATGAAATAATGGCCATGGAGCATAAAGAATTTCCAATCTGGGGTGTTCAGTTTCATCCTGAGTCAATTTTGACAGAATTCGGCCTGAAATTAATTGAAAATTTTATTGATATTGTTTCCTGTAGGTGAAAATAATTGAGACCTAAAAAAGTATTTTTTTGCTCCGGAGACTTTTTGCCTTTGGCGCGTGAAACTATGCCTAAAACTAAAAAACTCCCCAGCCCTTGCAAGCAAGAGCTGGGTCAAACAAATTTTAGTTTTTTAACGGCATAACTTTACTAAAAAGTCACAAGTCGCAAAAAATGCATCATTTAGGCCTCAATAAAGGATTTATTTACGAATGAAACGGACATGTGTCTTTGCGCACAAAAGCGAATGAAAATAATTGAGACCTAAAAATGAATTTTGCTGCTCCGGAGACTTTTTGCCTTTGGCGCGTGAAACTATGCCTAAAACTAAAAAACTCCCAAGCCCTTGCAGGCAAGAGCTTGGTCAAACAGATTTTAGTTTTTTAACGCCATAGTTTCTATAAAAAGTCACAAGTCGCAAAAAATACATTATTCAGGTCTCAATAAAGGATTTATTTACAAGTGAAATTTTTAAAAGAAGTAAAGAAATACAAAAAAAGTATATTGAAAAATAAAGAGGAATCTTTAAAATCCTTGGTTGAGAGAGCAGGTAGTTTAGAGAAAAAACAGGGTTTTTTTATAAATTCACTTAAAAAGCACGGAATGAGTTTAATTGCAGAAATAAAGATTAAATCCCCGTCAAAAGGAAAAATTTCTCTTCATACTGTAGAAAAGTTAGCGGGAGTCTATGAAGATTTTAATGCTGATTGTGTTTCTGTTTTAACTGAAGATAAATACTTCAGCGGGAGCCTGGATAATATCCGTAAAGTCAGGTCAATTTATAATGGCCCTGTTCTTATGAAAGATTTTATAATTTCTGAATATCAGATATATGAAGGCGCAATTTCTGGCGCAGACGCTGTACTTTTAATTGTTTCAATATTATCAAAAGGAAAGTTGAAAAAATTTTTGAAAGTTTGTAAAAGTCTTAATATGTCTGCGCTTGTTGAGGTGCATTCAAAAGAAGAACTCAAAAGGTGTTTAAATTTTGAGTTAGAGGTTGTAGGTGTTAACAGCAGAAATTTAAACACTTTAAAAGTAGATAATAAAGTTTTTCAGGAAATTGTGGATATAATACCATCAGGGATAGTAAAAGTTGCGATGAGTGGAATAAATTCAAAAGAGGATATTAGAGAATTATATAAATTAGGATATGATGCGGTTCTTGTTGGCGAAGCAATTGTCGGCATAGAAGATCCCGGTACAAAGATACAGGAATTCAAATCTATATGACTCTTATTAAGATTTGTGGAATTACGAATATTGCTGATAGAGATATGTGTCTTAATGAGGGCGTTGATTTTATTGGATTTAATATTTATAAAGAGTCAAAAAGGTATGTTAATCCGGAAAAGCTGAAAGAATTGATAATACCTGAAGTTAGAAAAAGTTCTGTTGTAGTTGGTGTGAATAAATCCACGGATGAATGGGAGAATATTATAGAGAAATATTTGCCTAAATATGTTCAATTACATGGAGATGAAGGTATAGATACGATTAAAAAGATAAAAGAAGAATATCCTGATATTGCAGTAATAAAAATGGTTAGTATAGATCAAAGCGGCAGGTTTGAAGAAATTTTAGACGTTGCTGATTACATTATATGTGATACCCTGACTCATAAGTTTGGCGGATCAGGCAAGAAATTTAACTGGGAAAAATTAAATAGTCTGAATAAAAAAATAAGGGAGAAACTTTTTGTTGCAGGTGGTGTTAACCCGGATAATGTAGAGGAACTCTTACGAATGGATGTTTTTTGTGTGGATGTCGCTTCAGGAAGTGAAATATCTCCCGGCAAGAAAGATCCATATAAAGTTAAAAGTCTCATAAGAAAGGTAAAAAATTATGGTAAATAAGGGGTATTTCGGAACATTTGGAGGAAGGTTTGTGCCTGAGACACTTATAGCTCCTTTAATAGAACTTCAAAGGGAGTATTTTAACTATAAGAAGGATAAAAAATTTAAAGATGAACTTTCCGAACTTCTTAAAAATTACGTTGGAAGACCAACCCCGTTATATTATTCAGAAAAACTTTCAAAATGCTGTAGATGCAGTGTATACTTGAAGCGTGAGGATCTCTGCCATACAGGCGCGCATAAAATAAATAATGTATTAGGCCAGGCGCTTCTTGCAAGTAAAATGGGAAAGAAAAGAATAATAGCTGAAACAGGAGCGGGTCAGCATGGTGTAGCAGCAGCAACCGCTGCTGCGCTGTTTGATATAAAATGTGTTGTATTTATGGGCGCTACCGATATGAAGCGCCAGGCAGAAAATGTATACCGCATGAGGTTATTAGGAACAGAAGTCAGGGAAGTTACTGAGGGTACAAGGACATTAAAGGAAGCTGTAAATGCTGCACTCAGAGAATGGGTGGAAGAGCCGGAAAATACTTATTATCTTCTCGGCTCAAGTGTAGGCCCTCATCCATATCCGACAATGGTAAGAGATTTTCAGTCTGTTATTGGGAGAGAAGTAAAAAAGCAACTGAATGAGAAACCAACACATCTTGTTGCGTGTGTTGGCGGAGGTTCTAATTCAATAGGGTTATTTTATCCTTTTTTTAAAGATAGTGATGTAAAATTTATCGGAGTGGAAGCCGAGGGCGCTGCTTCAATTTTAAATGGTAAGGTTGGTGTTTTACATGGCGCAAAAAGTTATTTGCTCTATGATAATGACGGGCAGATTTTAAATACATATTCAGTTGCTCCTGGCCTGGATTATTCAGGAGTTGGACCCGAACATGCTCATTATAAAGAGATAAAAAGGGCAGAGTATTTTAAAGTAGATGATGAAGGATCTGTAAAAGCATTCAGATGGATGACAGAAAATGAAGGTATTATACCTGCCCTGGAATCATCGCATGCAATATGGTGGGTAATGAATAATAAATGGAAAAAAAGTGATTGTGTTGTAATATGTCTCTCAGGAAGGGGAGAAAAAGATATTGATATCATCAGAAAACAAACTTCATAGGGTTGTAGAAAATTTAAGGGATAAAAATTTGCCGGGTTTGAGTTTTTTTCTAACAGGCGGATATCCGAATATGAGCAGGTTTATTAAAATACTGAAATTCATAGATGAAAATAAATTAGCAGATTTTATAGAGATAGGAATACCATTTTCAGATCCTGTAGCTGATGGGGTTATAATACAGGATTCTTCCCGTACGGCAATTAAAAAGGGCGCTACATTTAGAAAAATTATATGCAGGATTAAAGAGATTAAGAGCCAGTTGGAAATACCTCTTGTGTTAATGTCATATTTAAATTTAATTCTTGCAGGAGGGTTACAGAAAAATTTAAAATTAATTAAACAGGCAGGGTTTTCTGCAATAATTATACCTGACCTTCCTGTTGATGAATCGGAAGAAATCCTGAAAGTATCTAAAAGCTTTAGTTTAGATGTTGTTTTTCTTGCTTCTCCTTCTACCGAGCTAAAAAGGGTTTCACATATTTCCCACAGGAGTTTTCCGTTTCTTTACTATGTAAGCAGATTTGGTATAACAGGAGTAAGAAAAGAGTTATCAGCAGATATTTCAAATAAAATTAAATTAATAAAAAAACATTCAAAGGTGCCTGTCTATTGCGGGTTTGGTATATCCAATCCGGAGCAGGCTGCCATGGTTGGTAAATATTCAGATGGTGTAATAATAGGTTCTGCACTTACAAGATTGATTTCAGAGAGCGGTTGTTTTAAAGAAATCAAAAAATTTGCTATAAGTATAAAAAAAGAACTTAAAGTATGCAGGATGCAACCCTGAAAGAGTATTTAAGGATACTATGCCGGGAATAAAAATATCAGGTATAACAAATATAGAAGATGCAAAATGGGCAGCAATTTTAGGTGTTGAGTTTATCTCTGTTTCGTTAGATGAACATTCTTTAAAAAAGATTTCACTTAACAGGGCAATACAGATAAAAAACGAATTGCCTTCATATACTAAGTTTGTTGCAGAATTTGGCGAATTAGACCAGGTAAACTTACGCGAGATTGATAAACTTAAGCCTGACTATATTCAGTTGAAATGCAACCCTGAAAGGATTGCCCTGTTCAAACAGTCTCTGTTTACAGAAACCGTGGATGAGCCGGAGTTAATATATGAAGTTGAACCTGATGACGAAATCCCCCTACCCCCCTTTAGTAAGGGGGGAGTAAAGAGGGAGCCCCCCTTTGAAAAAGGGTTAATCCCCCTTCATCCCCCTTTGAAAAAGGGGGAAAGAGGGGGATTAAAAGGGGGATTTACAGATGAAATTGAAGTAAAATTGTTACAGCTTGATCTCAGAGTTCTAAATGAAAGTGAGCTTGAAGGACTGAAAGATAGATATAATATGGCCGATATAATAATTGAGGGAGACTGGGCGCTTTCTGATATTAAAAAAGCCTGCGGGATACTCCAGCCATATGCGTGGAGTATAAAAGGTGTATTAGAAAAGTCGCCGAGAAAAATTAATTACACTGTTATGAAAGAATATATAAGGGAGATTACTCTGTGGTAAAGAAAAAAATTCCTGCAGGACTTTTTGAAAAGTGTCCAAAGTGTCATTATTCAATATATAAAAAAGAGCTTGAGGAAAATCTATGGGTCTGTCCTAAATGTGATTATTATTTTAGATTGTCTTCCAATAGAAGGCTTGAAATACTTGTTGATGAAAATAGTTTTAAAGAATATGATAAGGACATAACTGCGGGTGATCCTCTCAAATTTAATGATGTAATGCCGTATTCTGTAAGGATTAAGGAATATCGCGAAAAGACGAAACTTAATGAAGCAGTTGTTTCAGGAACGGCAAGAATAGGAGGAATGGATGTAGTTATCTCAGTTCTTGATTTTTCATTTATGGGAGGAAGCATGGGTTCTGTTGTAGGTGAAAAAATATGCCTTGCTGTAGAGAGAGCTATTAAATACAGATTCCCGCTTATTATAGTATCTTCTTCAGGCGGCGCAAGGATGCAGGAAGGAATACTCTCTCTCATGCAGATGGCAAAAACCGCTGCTGCTCTATCTAAACTCGCTAAAGAAAAAATACCTTATATGTCTGTTATGTGTGACCCGACAAGCGGCGGCGTATCAGCATCATTTGCAATGCTTGGAGATGTGAATATTTCTGAACCGAGAGCTTTAATTGCTTTTGCAGGTCCCCGTGTAATAAAACAAACCATTAAAGAAAATTTACCACCTGGATTTCAAAGTGCGGAATTTGTTCTTGAACATGGAATGATTGATATGATTGTGGAAAGGGAAGAACTTAAACCTACCATAATAAGATTGCTTAAATTTTTTAAACCCGTTTATCCTGATAAACGGGTTTAAGGGTGGAAAGATTAAATAATTGTTTAAATATAGATTTCAGATTGAGCAGCTTAAAAAAGTACTTGGATTACTTGGTTCGCCTCACCTAAAGATTCCTGTAATTTCTGTTGCAGGAACAAATGGAAAAGGTTCGGTTTCAAAAATACTGCAAAATATCCTTACCGGTTGCGGCAAAAAAACAGGGCTTTACTCCTCTCCGCATATTTTTAAGTTCACAGAAAGAATTACAATAGATAATAAGCCAATACCGCTTTTCAGGTTTAAGTCAATTTTAAGGGAAGTGAGAATAGTTGAAAAGAAAAATGGATGTAATCTGACAAAGTTTGAAATTATGACTGCTATAGCTATAAAATATTTTTTTGAAGAGAATTGTGATTTCAGTGTAATGGAGACAGGTTTAGGCGGGCGTTTAGATGCAACCAATGTGTGTGAAAATAAACTTGTATCTGTAATAACCCCAATAGCAATAGAACATGTTCAATACTTAGGCGAAACTGTAGAAGATATTGCTGAAGAAAAAGCAGGTATAATAAAACACGGAACCGTATTGGTAGATTCTTCAGGAGTGGATGAAGTTAGAAAAACAGGTTTAAATAAAAACTGCCGAGTTTATACTTCAGGAATTGAGTATAATCTTAAATGTATAAAACCTGTTAAAGAGGGAAAATATACTTTTACCTATATAAATAAGGAATTGGAAATTAAAAATGTTATGCCTGCTTTAAGAGGCAGGTATCAGTTGTTTAATACAGCAGCAGCTATTACAGCAGCTTTTTCCCTTGGTTTTAATGAACCGTATGGGGTTAAAGATGTAAAGCTCCCCGGAAGAATGGATTTTTTTAATTTACCTGATAGTAAAAAATTAATAATTGATGCTGCTCATAATCCTTCTGCAATGTCTGTAATTAAGAATTTTATTAAAGAATGGAAACCCGATAATTCAAAATTATATTTAATAATGGGAGTATTTAAAGATAAAGACTTTAAATCAATGGCGCGAATAATAGCGCCATTAATTGAAAAGGTGTGGGCTATAACAGTTGAAAGCAAAAGAGCTCTTTCTGGAGAGAAGTTAGCTGAATTTTTTAAGGCGCAGCATGAAGTAGTAGAGAAATATGACATAGCATATAATAAAGCGCTGGAAGAAATGAAAACAGGTGACTGGCTTCTTGCCTGCGGGTCATTCCGAGTGGTGAGCTCCGCCCTTAAAAAATGCAAAATTTAAAAATCAAAATGCAAAATGACAGATTAAAATGCAAAATGACAATAAAGTTGTCATTTCTATTATTAGTTTTGTTAGTTATGGGTATTGAAGCTGCTTATTCGGGTGATAAAAGTACCTCTACAGTAAATATATACGCTGATGAAATGGTTTATGACCATTCAACAGAAACAATTTTAGCAAATGAGAATGTAAGGGTTTATTATAAAGACATGGAACTGCATGCGGATAAAATAAAGTATGTTAGAAATAAAAATATTATTATTGCCGAGGGAAATATTGAATTTAAGAAAGAACATTATTCACTTATATCAGAAAAATTGATTTACAATATTAAATTTTCCACAGGTATGGTTTATAATGTGTCTATCAAGTCGCCGCCTATGTATGTATATGCTGATGAAGTTATAATAAAAGGAAAGGACGAATTTTTAATACCTTCAGGGGATATTACCACCTGCTCACATAAACCACCTCATTATAAGTTTAAAGGCAAAAAGATTTACTTAAAATTAAATTCAAGATTCAGCTCTTACTCTACACTTTTGTTTATAAAAGGGTTACCTACATTTTACTACCCTTATTATACAAGAAGCCTTGGGCCGAGAAAGTTAGAAACGGATATAAATATCGGCAGCAGTTCCAGAAATGGAAATTTTATAAAGACAAAGTTGCTTTATCCGTTTACTAAGGATTCTAAAAGTTATGCAGGTGTGGATTTAATGACAAAAAGAGGCGTGGGATTTAAAACAGGCCATAGATACCAGACAGATAAAGGGCGTTCATGTGTTGACCTCTACTATATCAGAGATAAAGATGGCAATGTAGATAGAGGCAGGCTTTATGCAAAGGGCTGGCAGGAAATTATGGATAATATAAGCGTAAGATACAGGACGGAATATACGTCTCATTACCATTTTAACTATAATTATGATCAAAGAGTATATGAATATAAAAAGAAAGATTTATACTATCAGCTTGGTTTTCAATATTCAAAGTCAAGATATCTTTTAGATGTTTATGGAGATAAAAAGGAAGTCTGGGATGAGTTGGATTATAGTGTAGAGAATTTTATACTTCCGGGTGTTAAATTTCAACTGCTTCCTTTATATACCCCGGGGAAAATGCGATTTTCAGGTAATATACACTATATAAATAAATACTATCCTGCTGAGATTTCTACAACTTCTAAAGAAGAGTGGCAGTCAAGTATATCATGGGAAAGCAAGATTGATAAAACATACCGCCTTAATATTTCCAGGCCCTATTATATAGCTTTATCGCCGGGTTTTGGCTTTGACGGCGTTATCAGAAAGTCTCTTCGTAGGTATATAAGTATGTTTTTGGGTATGCAGCACGGGTTATATAGAAGGATATTTGTTGATGGGGATTACCTATGGAGAAGATCAATAGAGCCTCCCTATCACATAAAGAAAAATATCATAAAATATGAAATTACTTACAGACCATCTTCAAAGTTTATGATTTCTTCAAACAGTTCATATGATTTCATGGAAACTGTGATAGAGCCGATAGGTGATTTTCTTAATAAACTAAAACTTGATTATTCAGTTTACAGTTTATTTATAAGGAACAGGTATGATTATTATAAAAAAATAAGCAAAGAGTGGTTATATGAATTAGATATTAATAAAATTTCCGAGACACGGGTTAAATATAATTACAGGTATCCTGACCGTTTGGAGTTAGGACAAAGATTTACTTTAAGATGGCATCCATTTAAAATTTGCCTTGGAACAAGATTTTATATGAATAAAGTTAAAGGGTTTTACAAATTTGCTGAGTTTATAGAAAAAAGTATGTCATTAAACTGGAATATGCATTGCTGGGATTCGGAGTTTCGGATTCGGAATTTTGGAAAAGAGACGGAATTCTGGGTACTCTTTAATATTTCTGCATTTCCACAGCCAAAAGCAGGCGTATATGGTAATTTACTTTATGATGATTTTCGTTACTACAGGGAATAAGGTTGACTTTAAAAAAGCTATTATTTAAAATTAATTTGTGATTATATTAAATATTTTAAAAAAGGTTCCCATATTCAGAGATATGAAAAATGAGGATTTAAGGAAAATAGAAAGTATCCTCAAAGAAAAGAGTTTCGGGAAAGGGGATCATATATTTTCTGAAGCTGATGAAGGAGATGAATTTTATATTGTTTATGAGGGCAGGGTAAAGATATATAAAATATCTATTAATGGACAGGTAAAGGCTTTTGATTATCTTCAAAAAGGGGATTTTTTTGGTGAAATGGCGCTTCTTGACAAAAATCCCCGTTCAGCAAACGCTCTTGCGATGCAGGATTCCCACCTGTTAATTATCAGGCATAATGATTTTCAGAAGTTTCTTATAAACCAGCCGGGAATTCTTATTACAATGACCAGGACCCTGTGCCAGAGATTGAGAAAGGCAGATCAGGAGATAGAAATGTTTTCATTTAAAAAAGTAAAGGACAGACTTGTATCCTGTCTTATATATCTTGCGGAAAAATACGGAGAAGAAACTGAAGATGGCATAAAGATTTCAATGGTTTTTACACATCAGGATTTAAGTGAATTTGTTGGAACTGCACGGGAAGTTGTAACAAGATTATTAAAGGAGCTTAAAGAGGAAAATTTAGTCAGGCAGGAAAAGGACAGTTTTATCCTTCCCTCAATGTTAGAGTTGAGAAAAAAGATTATTGAATAAATCTTCCTTCCGCAATTCGTAATGAGTTTTAGATACATGGTATACGATACAATAAAAAAAGTACCGTCAGGTAAAGTTACAACTTATAAAGAAGTAGCTAAGTATTTAAATTCATCTGCATATCAGGCTGTTGGCAGGGCCTTGGCTTTAAACCCGTTTGCACCTGGGGTGCCATGCCACAGGGTGGTTAAGTCAAACGGAGCGATTGGCGGTTACTCGGCTAAAGGCGGTATAAAAAGAAAAATTAAACTTCTAAAAGAAGAAGGCGTACAAGTCAGGGATAATAAAATTGTCGGGTTTGAAAAAGTATTTTATGGTTATTAATTTTATTAAAGGAATTCTTATAGGTATAGCAAATATAATTCCCGGTGTAAGTGGCGGTACATTTGCTTTGATTTTAGGGATATATGATAGATTGATTAAGGCTTTAAGCGGAATTAATATAAATCTTTTTAAAAATATTTTTTCTCCTGCAAGTTTTGTTAAAGAATTTAAAAAAGCTGATGGAATTTTTTTACTTCAGTTAGTTGCCGGCGCAGTTGTTTCCATAGCTGGGCTGTCATGGGTTATTGATTATATTTTAAAGAATTATCCGGGTATGACTCTATCATTTTTTATGGGCCTGATTATTCCATCAATATCTGTACCTTACAAAATGATAGAGAAAAAAAATTTGTGGAATTTTCTTTTTATTTTACCGGGGCTAATACTGGTTTTTGTTATTTATAATTTAAAAATTACAGTAATTCAAGTTTCACTTCCGGTTGCTTTTTTAAGCGGCGTTCTTGCAATTTCTGCAATGATTCTCCCCGGAATCAGCGGCTCCTTTTTATTGCTTGTGTTAGGTGTATATGAAAGTGTTATTAATAATATTAAAGTTTTTACTGTATCATTAGATTTTAAATCATTCATATTCTTAGTAATTTTTTCTTCGGGATGTATAGCGGGACTGCTGCTGTTTGTTAGATTGATGAAGTTACTGCTTAAAAAATATTTAAATAAGACCCTTTATTTTCTTATTGGTCTGGTTTTAGGTTCTATTGTGGTATTGTGGCCATTTAAGGCTTATCCTGAAATAAATATGGATAAAATAGAAATTGCTGTTACTACATCAAAAAATATTATGCCTGAAAGTATGGAACATGTATTGATTTTTACAGGTTTTTTTGTATTGGGACTTTTAGGCTCTTTTGGTGTGAATTGTCTTGCAAAATGTAAAGATAAATGATATTATAAAAATTATGATAGATAAAGAAAAAGTCAGAGAGTCATTAGAGAAAGTAAGACCGTCCCTTCAGATGGATGGGGGCGATGTTGAAATGGTAGATGTAACTGATGACGGAGTTGTTAAGGTGCGCCTGAAAGGCGCCTGTAGCGGATGTCCGATGGCTCAGATGACATTAAAAGCAGGGGTGGAAAAGATGCTTAAAAAAGATATACCCCGGATAAAGTCAGTGGAGTCTGTATAATGTTTGGCATGGGCATACAGGAACTCCTTGTTGTTCTTCTTATAGTTCTTTTATTATTTGGCGCAAAAAGACTTCCCGGTATTGCAAGAGCATTAGGTAAGGCAGTAAAAGAACTTAAGAATCCAACAGAAGAACAGGAAGAAAAATCTAAAGAAGACCACAGGGAGGATTGAATAATAATCAGCCATTCCTTTCTCACCTTGAAGAACTCCGCCTGAGGATTCTGTATTCTCTCGGGGGAATTTTTATTGCTACTGTTTTATCTTTCTTTTTTAATAGAGAGATACTGGAGTTTTTAACACTTCCTATTAAAAGCAGGTTAATCTTTATTTCGCCGCATGAAGCTTTTTTTGTGTCATTAAAAGCCTCTCTCCTCTGCGGTATATTAATTTCATCTCCATTTACAGCATATCAGATATGGAAGTTTACAGGAGTAGCTCTCAAGAAAAATGAGAAGAAGTTTATTCTTACATATACGCCATTAACAGTAGCGCTCTTTGTTGCAGGTGTAGTTTTTGGATTTACAGTAGTTCTCCCTTCAGGTTTAAAATTTTTATTAAATTTTGGTTTCCCTGAATTAATACCAATGATTACAATTGAAAAATATATTTCGTTTGTATTTTTAATCATTTTAATTTTTGGAATAACTTTTCAGCTTCCGCTTGTAATGCGCATGGCTACATTGTCCGGAATTATTGAAAAAACTGCACTTAAATCAGGCAGAAGATATGCAGTTGTTTTAATTTTTATTATTTCAGCTATGCTTACTCCGCCTGATGTTTTTACTCAAATAGCATTAGCTCTGCCGGTTATTATACTTTATGAAATTGGCATTATTTTTTCGTCTAAAAGAGGGAAAAAGTTAGAAGGATGAAAATATCCAGGCGGAATTTTTGTAAAATTATTTTAGCGACATCTGCCGGTTTATCTGTTTTGCCTGCCATGGTAAAAAAATTACGGGCAGGTTTTATACGAAAAAAAGGCTTAATAATTAAAAAAGAAGCTATGTGGTATGAAAAAATTGGAAGGAGTTTGTATAGATGCACCCTCTGTCCAAACTGGTGCACTTTAAGAGAGGGTATGAGGAGTATATGTCTTGTAAGGCAGGCAGAAAAAGGGAAGTTATATACTTATGCCTATGGTAATCCTACTGCGGTTCATATAGACCCCATAGAAAAGAAACCATTGTTTCATTTTTACCCCGGGAAAACTGCATTTTCAATTGCAACAGCAGGCTGTAATTTCAGCTGTTTGAATTGCCAGAACTGGCAAATATCCCAGTTCCCTCCGGAAGAGACTGTTAATTATAAGTTGCTGCCTGAAGATGTAGTTAAAACTGCTGTTACCTCTGATTGCAGTATTATATCATATACATACAGCGAACCGTCCATCTTTTATGAATATATGCTTGATACTGCTATAATTGCTCATGAAAAAGGAATGAAAAATACTTCTATAACAAATGGGCACTTAAATCCACAGCCTCTGAAAAAACTCTGTAAATACCTTGATGCTGCCAATGTTGATTTAAAAGGTTTTTCAGAAGATTTTTATATGAAGATTACAGGTGGAAGATTGCAGCCTGTCTTAGACGCAATAAAAATCATGAAGGAAAACGGTGTTCATGTTGAAATTACTAATTTAATTATACCGGGCAGTAATGATACAGATGATATGATTATTAAATTGTGTAAATGGATTATAAACAATACAGGTGAAAATACACCGATTCATTTTTCCAGGTTTTTCCCGAGATACAAACTGAAAAATCTTCGGCCCACTTCAAAAAGAACACTTGAAAGGGCAAGGAAAATTGCGCTTGATTCAGGTATGAATTATGT
>JAIVZN010000025.1:0-17561 GCA_048634875.1 Deltaproteobacteria bacterium
ACATAAATGGCTTAAACAAAGGAAAAAAAACAATAACATGAAAACCTTATAACAACTCAATCCAGCGGACTTAAACCGCCGCTTGGCGTCGTCGGTTTGAGCCGCTGATTTTTATATTAGATGAAAAGAAATTAGGAGGAAAAAATGAAGATTAAAATTGTATATGATAACAATGCAGAAAAAGGTTTTAAATCAGGTTGGGGATTTTCTTGTGTAATTGAAAATAAAGAAAAAGTTTTGTTTGATACAGGCGCGGATTCTGAAACCTTACTTTATAATATGAACCAACTAAAAATAGATCCTAAAGATATTGATATTGTTGTTCTTTCACATTCACATGCGGACCATACCGGGGGATTAAGAGAATTTTTAGAATCAAATGGTAATAAAGCAAAAGTATATCAACCGAAAGCTTTTTCAAAGCCAACTCAAATTTGTGAAGATGTTTATTCAACAGGAGTTTTAGGCGATTTTTTAGGCATAGAAGAACAATCTCTGGTGGTAAAAACAGAAAAAGGCAATATTGTTATTACAGGATGCGCTCATCCTGGTTTAGAAAATATTATTGAGAAAGCAAGAACACTAGGAAAAATTTATGGTGTAATTGGCGGTTTTCATGGATTTTCAAAATTGGAGAAGCTTGAGGGGATTGAATTAATTTCTCCTTGTCACTGTACACAGCGTATCCGGAAAATAAAAGAAAAATATCCTGTAAACTATACAGAAATTAAAGCAGGCTCTGTAATTGAAATTTAAAGATGGAAGAAAAATTATAGAGAAGGAATAACATGGAACCGAATATGAGCAGGTTTAACAGGATAATTTTGTTTTTAATATTTAGTATATCATTCATATCTTTGGCGATTGCAAAGGATTTGGATTTAACAATAGTTTATGATAATAATCCCTATAATGAAAAGTTAGAAACAAAATGGGGCTTTTCCTGTTTGGTAGAAGGACTTGAGAAAACCATTCTTTTTGATGTGGGTGGTGAGGGCTTAGTACTTCTTCAAAATATGAAAAAGCTCAAGATTGCCCCTGAGACAATAGATGTAATAGTTCTTTCCCATATTCACTATGACCATATTGGCGGGCTATCCCATTTTTTGAAGAAAAATCCTCATGTTACTGTTTACATGCCAGTATCATTACCTCAAAGCGTTAAGGATAAAGTCAGGGATGCAGGCGCTAAATTAATTGAGGTTCATCGTTCCTTGAGAATCTGTAAGAATGCCTATTCTACCGGGGAACTTGGAGCCTGGATAAAAGAAGAGTCACTTGTAATAAAAACATCTAAGGGGTTAGTGATAATTACAGGTTGTGCGCACCCAGGGATTGTAGATATAGTTAAAAAAGCAAAAGAGCTCCTTAGGAATCATATTTACCCCGTTGGAAATATAGTAGGAGAAGATGATTCTAATCAGAAAAGAAAAATTTCTGACAGGGTTTATTTAGTATTAGGCGGTTTCCACTTATGCTGGATGAATGCCTGGCAGGTAAAGGGAATCATTAAAGGAATTAAGAAAGAAAAGGTTGAAAAAGTAGCTCCTTGTCATTGTTCAGGCGACCTTGCAAGGAAACACTTTGAAAAAATTTATGGAAGAGATTTTATTTCTGCAGGTTGTGGAAAAAAGATAAAAATAAAGGATGCTTTCTAATTCTTTAAACCCCCCGTTAGATAATTTTTGTTTTCATGTCTAACGGGGAATAGAGAGAGTTTTAAAAATGAGTCAGGCAGATTTATTATCTAACGGGGTAAAATTACTGATAGCTGGTTTTAGTATGGGATGGGGTCCTTGTCTCACTTTTACTGCTCCATTGCTTTTGCCTTATATTGGGGCAACAAAAAAAGATTGGCAGGGCGGCTTAAAAGTGGGACTGGTGTTTTCAAGTGGTAGACTTTTAGCACTTGCCATTTTGGGCGGACTTGCAACTGTTGCCTTCAGTTTTATTAATCGATTTTTCCCGCCTCAAAAGTCCGGTTGGCTTTATTTAATTGTGGCTTTTCTCATGATAATAATAGGTATATTTATTACTTTAGGCAAAAGATTTAAGACGCACATTGGAAAGAGTATATTAGATAAAGATCTCAAAGGTATGTTTTTATTTGGTTTCTTAATGGGTATTGCTCCTTGTGTTCCCTATGTAGCAATCCTTACCTATATCGGGTGTGTAGCAGAAAATATTCCTCTTAAAGGTATGTTGTATGCAGCGTCGTTTGCAGCAGGCACAGCGATTGCTCCTATAGTGTTAGGGGCTTTGATGGGTATCATCCCGGGAAAACTATATGCCTCTCGACATAGGTCAGATAAATTGCTCAAAATTTTTCAGATAGTTTGTGGAGTTGTTCTTATCCTTTTTGGATTTCAGCTTATTTATTATGTATTTAATGTTATTTGATAAACCCCGCCCCTTTTGAATGGGCGGGACACAGAGGATAGGTTTACTTTTATAGTTTTATAACGGGGCGGGGTAAATATGGAAATTGAAATTTTGGGAGCGGAATCTTTAGGGATTAGAGGTTAATACTAACAATTATCTAAAGGAATTAAAATTAGCAAAATAATGAATTTTAAATATTGCCCTTTATGCAAACATAAATTAAAGAGAGTAAATCTTGATGGTTTTCTGCGATTAAAATGCTCAAGATGTGGCTGGATAAATTATGAAAATCCCATTCCTTGTGTTTCAGTAGTTGTAAAAAGAGATAAAAAAATCCTTCTTGTTCAAAGAGGCGTTCCGCCGCATAAAGGAAGATGGTGTCTGCCATCCGGCTTTATAGAAATTGAAGAAACTTCACAGGCTGCATGTTTAAGGGAACTGAAAGAAGAAACGAATCTAAACGGAAAAATCTTAAATTTAATTGGTGTCTATAGCCAGAAAAGTAAAATGTATAAAAAAGTATTGGTAATTGCCTATGAAGTGAAAGCAGAAAATAAAGACCCTATATCTGGAAGTGATACAAAAGATGCAAAATTTTTTTCTTTAAATAAATTGCCATGTATTCCATTTCAGTCACATCTTAAAATAATTAAAGATTCAAAAAGGAGGAGATTATGAAAGAATGTAACATTAAAGAAAACAAAGCAAAATGCAATTGTACTTATGAGCCATGTGATAAAAAAGGAATTTGTTGCGAATGTATAAAGTATCACTGGCGACTTGGCGAACTTCCTGCTTGTTTTTTCCCTGATGATGTGGAAAAAACATTTGACCGAACCATTGAAAAGTTTATTAAGACATACAAAGAAAGAGGAAGATGGTGGTAATTTCAGAATGCGATGCAGGAAATTTCCGATGTATTGGGATTATAGAAGATGATTACATTTGATGATTTTAACCCAAATTTTGCATTCTAATGCAAAAAAATGAGTTGAATACGCAAAGAAGGTCCGCATAATCTATGTCACATATTATTTCAGCAAGCAGGAGAACTGATATCCCTGCGTTTTATTCTGATTGGTTTATGGATAGAATAAATACCGGTTCCTGTAAATACCAGGCTCCGATGAATCCTCAAAAAGAATTATCCCTTTCAGTTAAAGATGTGTTGTCAATAGTATTCTGGTCCAGAAATTATGGCCATATGATTAAGAAAGGGTATTTTCAAAAATTAAAAAATAAAGGATATGATTTCTTTATGCATTTTACTATAGTCGGGTACCCGGATTTTCTTGATCCCAATGTGATTACTCCACAGGAAGCTATAAAACAATTTAAATTTCTTTCTATGACATTTGGTAAAAAGTCGTTATGCTGGAGATTTGACCCTATTATTTTTTCGTCTGCTACTAACATAGAAGAAAGGATAGAAACATTTGAAAAACTTGCCAAAAATCTGAGTTCTTATACTGATTTATGCATAATAAGTATTTTAGATCTTTATAAAAAGACCACAAGAAATATGGCTGAAAAAGGAATTAACTGTTATGACCCGTTAAATGGAATAGGCCCGGTAAGTTATTCTGAGGTTAGGGAAATGTTTAAAAAAATGGTCAGGATTGCAAAAAAAGAAAATATTAGCTTATATACCTGTTGTGAGAAAAAAATAAGAGAGGATGAAGAATTAGATATAAATAAGGGAAGCTGTATTAATAAATACTGGCTGGCAGATATAGTAAGAGATAAGCAAAAGAAAGAAGAAATATTGAAACTTTCCCCTGATTACGGACAGAGAAAGAAGTTTGATTGTGGATGTTATAAATCAATTGATATCGGGGTATATGATACCTGCATACATGGCTGTGTTTATTGTTATGCAAATATGAATAAAGAAAAAGCAAAAGAAAATTATAAAGAGTACATTCAAAATAATCACTATAATGAGTAAGTTTTTTATAAATTGCTTAGGAACTGTTTAAAGTAAATAAAGCATCTGATAAAATAAATATAATAGGATAGCAAAGTCTAAAGAAAAGATTGATGAGTTTTGTAATGTTTTAATAGACTGGGTGAAAAATGATAAATAAAATAAATAATAAGATTTCCTGGAAGGGAAGAATTAACCAGTCACTGTCTGCCGGATGAATGATAAAACTGGAAAACCTCTGCTTGCGGATCTTCAAGGCCAAATAGAAAGAATCACTTATACTAATGATGAGAATGGATACACGATTGCTAAATTGAAAGTGTATGGTTACCGGGATCTTGTAACCATTACCGGGAATCTGATTGTCCCGAACCCTGGAGAAATAATCAAAATGAAAGGGGAATGGATCAATCACCCTAAATATGGTGAACAATTCAAAATAATCCATTATAAAACAATGATACCCGCCTCTGTTTACGGCATCGAGAAATATCTGGGCTCTGGCCTTATAAAAGGCATCGGCCCTGTCATGGCAAAAAGGATCGTAAAAAGATTTAGTGAAAAAAGCCTTGATGTTATAGAAAAAGATATTGAAAAGTTAGTTGAAGTGGATGGTATCGGCAAAAAGCGTATCGGGATGATTAAGAAGGCATGGGATGAACAAAAAGAAATCCGGGAGGTGATGATTTTTTTACAAACTTACGGTGTCAGTTCAGGTTATGCTGCTAAGATTTTCAAGCAATACGGCAGCCAATCTATTGAAGTGGTAAAAGAAAATCCTTATCGTTTTGCAACGGATATTTTCGGCATAGGCTTTATAACTGCCGATGATATAGCTGAAAAATTAGGATTCTCTAAAGATTCTGAGTTAAGGGCCGAGGCCGGGATACTCTATGTTCTTAACCAGCTCTCAGATGACGGTCATGTCTATTATCCCTGTGAGCCATTAATAAAAAAATGTCAGGAGATACTGCAGATTGACAGGGATGTTATTGGAAAGGCATTTGAAGTCATTGCTTCTGATAAAAGGATAATCATTGAAGACCTTAATCAGGACATTAATGAAATTAGCGGGAATAAAAAAGCCATATATCTTACAAGATATCATCTGTCTGAAAACAGTATTGCAGCCAAACTGAAAACTCTGAACAGCGTACCTAAATTTTTCAGGAAGATTGATACTGAAAAAGCTGTTGAGTGGGTGCAGAAGCGACTATCCATAACATTGGCAGAGAAACAGATACAGGCTGTCAGATGCGCTACTGAAAATAAGGTAATGGTCATTACCGGCGGGCCGGGTACAGGTAAAACTACCATTATAAATGCAATCCTTAAAATATTTTCTAAGTTAAAGATAAATATCATGCTGGCTGCTCCAACCGGACGGGCAGCAAAAAGAATGAGCGAGGCAACCGGCTATGAAGCTAAGACCATTCACCGTATGTTGGAATACAGCATAAAAAAAGGCGGATTTCAAAAAAATGATGAAAATCCCCTGAGATGTGATTTATTAATTGTAGATGAAGCCTCCATGGTTGATACAATATTGATGCATTATCTCCTTAAGGCTATTCCTCCAAAAGCTACTTTTATTTTAGTTGGAGATGTGAATCAACTTCCATCTGTCGGTGCTGGAAATGTTCTTAAAGACATCATTGAATCCGGCGCAGCGCCTGTTATTGAGTTGAATGAAATTTTCAGGCAGGCAAAGGAAAGCCTCATTATAGTAAATGCGCATAAAATTAATAATGGAGAGATGCCTTCCCTTAAACCAGATAGGCGAAAACTGTCAGATTTTTACTTTATTGAACAGGAAAACCCGGAAGATGTACTTAAAATTATATTGAATCTTACAACAAACCGAATACCCCGCCGATTTGGTTTTGATCCTGTTAATGATATCCAGGTCATTACGCCTATGCATAAGGGAATTGTAGGTGCAGGCAATTTAAATGTGGAACTTCAGAAATCGCTTAATCCATCAGATGAAGGTGTTGTCAGAGGCAACAGGAATTTTAAGATTAATGATAAAGTCATGCAGATCAAGAATAATTACGACAAAGAGGTCTTCAATGGTGATATCGGGAGAATTACGAATATAGATAAGGAAAATCAGGAATTAATTATCTCATTTGACGGCAGGGATGTCCCATATGATTTCACTGACATTGATGAAATTGTGCTGGCCTATGCTGTATCTATCCATAAATCTCAAGGTTCAGAATATCCGGCTGTTATAATTCCCATTTTAACACAGCATTATATACTCTTGCAGCGAAATCTGATTTATACAGCTATAACCAGGGGCAGGAAACTTGTAGTTATAGTAGGAACAAGGAAAGCATTGGCAATTGGAGTAAGAAACGATAAGACAAAGAAAAGATATACTTGTTTGAAATACCGATTGAGCGATGAAAATAGTCTGGTATGAGTGACAGAAAAACAAGGTAATATCCTAAGTGTCAAAGAAACCACTAAGAAAGATAAATCCAATGTGAAACAAAAGAAGAAGACAGGATAAATGAAAAGAGTAAACCTCATGAAAATCTTATTATATCTAATTCTGGCGCTTTATATCATTAGCCCGTTTGACTTAATACCTGATTTTCTTGTAGGATTAGGATGGCTTGATGACTTAATATTAGGAGGCCTCTTCTGGTATTACTTCATCTACCTGCCATCCAGGAATAGGGCAGAATCAGAAAAGGTTTATTATCAGGAAAAAGCAGGCAGTAGGAGTGAAGGCTACCGGGAAAATCAAAAAGAGTTTCAAACAGATGCAAACTTCTCGAAATTCGATCCATATAAGGTTTTAAATGTGCATAAGGGAGCTTCATTAGAGGAAATTAAAAAGGCATACAGAAAATTGGTTCCAAAATACCACCCGGACAGGGTAATTCATCTTGGTGATGAATTTAGATCCTTAGCAGAGCAGAAATTCAAAGAAATCCAAAAGGCTTATAAAGAACTGATAAATAAATATTCTGAAAGAAAATAAAATATTAAAAGGAGATTAAGAATGAAAAAAGAAACAGTAAACCCCGCTCTTTCCAAAGATAAAAGGAAGGGCTGTGTAAATGAAGGTATTTTAAATGTTAGAAAAAAGGGAAGTAATATTTTCAGAGAGGGGCATCATATGCTGCCGGGAGTTTCCCTGATGATTGCTGAAGGCGTTCTTAAGTCAATTAAAGATTTAAAGAAGCCTTTTGTGACAATAGTAAATTCGTATACTAACCAGATTCCCGGCCACGCGCATCTTGATAAGCTTGGGAGTATCTTGAAAAAAGAGCTTGAGAGGCAGGGGGTGAATGTGTGGTATGCAAATATCGGAGGAGCAGTTGGGGATGGTATTGCCATGGGCCATTTTGGAATGAAGTATTCGCTGCCTTCAAGGGAACTCATTGCTGATCAGATTGAGACTATTATCGGGGCTCATCCTCCTGATGCCTGGATTGGATTGGGCAACTGCGATAAGATTGTCCCTGCAATGTATAATGCTATGGTAAGAATTAATATTCCTTCATTGTATGTAAGCGGCGGACCGATGCTTAGCGGAGAAAACAATACGGATTTGATTTCTGTTTTTGAAGCTGTGGGTAAATACAGCGCCGGTAAAATAAGTAAAAAGAAATTGGAGAAATTAACTGAAACTGCCTGTCCCGGTTATGGAAGCTGCGCCGGTATGTTTACGGCAAATTCAATGAATTGTTTAGGAGAAGTATTGGGTTTTGCTCTACCGGGAAATGGAACAATACCGGCTACCCGGAGATTAAAGGATAAAAAAAGACAGTTTCAATTAAATCCTGAAAGGATAAATCTTATTAAAGAAGCTGCCGGGAAAATCATCTTTCTTATGAAAAACAAAATCAGACCTCTGGATATTTTAACTAAGGAATCTATTGACAACGCTTTCATTTTAGATATGGCTATGGGGGCTTCAACCAATACCGTTCTGCATCTGTTGGCTTTAGCCCATGAGGCAGGCATTGAATACGATCTCAAATTGCTTAATGAATTGGCTAAAACCACTGCCAATGTAGTGAAGGTTTCGCCATCCCGGCCGGAAATTCATATGGAAGATATTCATAGAGTAGGAGGAGTGGGAGCAATTTTACGAGCTGTTTATGAAGGTAAGAACTCAAACTTAAAACTCAAGGCAAAAACTGTTTATGGGACATTAGGCGATTATGTTTTGAAGTCTCCTGAGCCTGACGGAGAAATAATTCGTTCGGTAGATAATGCTTTTTCCGCTGAAGGAGGTCTGGCTGTTCTTTTTGGGAATATTGCCAGAAAAGGTTCTGTGGTAAAAACAAGCGGAGTAGATGAAGATATGCGCACTTTTAAAGGCAGAGTCAAGGTTTACAATTCTCAGGAAGAAGCTTTAGAAGCCATTTTAAAAAATAAAATTAAGAATGGTGATGTAATGGTAATTAGATATGAAGGGCCAAAAGGCGGTCCCGGGATGCAGGAGATGCTTTCGCCAACTGCGGCAATAAAAGGAGCAAATATAAGAGCGGCTTTAATTACAGACGGCCGTTTTTCAGGAGGTACAAGGGGACTTTGTATCGGTCATATATCTCCTGAGGCAGCCAGTGGCGGTGAAATTGGGTTACTCAAAAATGGTGATTTAATTGAAATAGATGTCAATAAAAGGAAAATAAATGTTAAAATTTCAAAAGAAGAACTAAAGCTTAGAAGAAAGAAAATGCCCCGTTTTAAATCAGAAGTAGCAGGAGGCTGGTTAGCAAGATATGCCGGTTATGTAGAGAGCGCTGATAAAGGAGCAGTTTTATCTCTTCCTTCTAAGTGACAGTTACTTAAGCGGCTATGAATAATGTATTACTGATTTACAATGAGGATTTTGAAATATTAGTTAGGAATGATTGAAGTTAAAAAAATGCAGGTAAATTTTCGATAAAGTCTTTTTTCTATTTTTATTTTATAGTAAAATCAAAAATTCTATATGTTTTATAAACAACGCCGCCTCCTTTTTCAATTGAACTTCTCATTAATACATTATCTTCCAGAACCCATGACATTTCACCCCATTCCCAACCGGCTTTCTGCGCTGCTTTTAAGGTGACATCAAAAAGCATTGGTTCTATGCCTTTATTCCTAAATTCCTTAGCAACACCTAATATAAGCAATCTGCCTGATTTGATTTTTTTAACATAATACAATAATTTTAATAAGCCAAATGGAAATAATCTGCCATTCCTAATTTTAATTAAAGCTTCATTTGCATTTGGAAGACATATTGACATTCCAACAGGTTTACCATTAGCTATAACAAAAAAAACAAATCTGGGATCAGCTATGGTTTTTAGTTCCTTTGCCATATGCTCAAACTCTTCATCTGTCATTGGTACAAAACCCCAATTCTGCTCCCATTCTTTATTGTAAATATTCTTTAATATGTCTATTTCTTCCATGTATTTTTTCATATTAAGATTTCTTATGATTATTTTCTGCTTCTTTTTAGCGTACTCTATTATTTTTACTATTCTATCAGGAAATTTATGTTCAGTAGACATCTTATAGGCAAGAACATCCTTTGCTTTTGTAAATCCGTATTTTTCAAAAAAAGTTTTGTAATACGGAGGATTATACGGCATCAACAGCATTGGCATTTCATCAAAATTATCAATCAATGCTCCCCAGTCATCGTTACAAGAAAAATTGGCCGGCCCCCGCACAGTATCCATGCCTTTTGATTTAACCCATTGAACTGCTTTATCTAATAAGGCTTTTGATACTTCCTCATCCTGGAAAGTTTCAAAGAAACCAAAGAACCCTGTTTTTTCATTGAAAGTTTTGTTGTGATTATTGTTGATAATTCCAACTATTCTTCCAACTATTTTGTTATCTTTATAAGCTAAAAATGGCTGGATTTGAGAATGAAGTAAAAAAGGATTTGATTTTGGATTGAATTTTGCCTTCATATCCATAATTAACGGTGGTACCCAGTTCTTGTCTCCTTTATAAACTTCCCATGGAAATTTAATGAATTTTTTTAAATCTTTTTTTGATTTTATATCAAATGGTCTTACTTCTATCATGAACTTACCTCCTGTTTTTCTAACTTACAATTGTAAGTTTAACATTTTAAAGAATTAAATCAAATTAATGTTGAATTTTTTTTTGATTTTATTTTCTCCAAATGTTATATAATAATCATGCTTACTATAGGAAATTTGCATTTACAATCAAAAGCTATACTTGCCCCTATGTCAGGTGTTACTAATTTGCCATACCGCCTTATTAACCGTGAATTCGGATGCGAATTTGCATTCACAGAAATGATTAATATCAAAGGATTATTATATAATAATGAAAAATCCTTAAAGATACTTCAGACAACAGCAAATGATTCTCCATTAGGAATCCAGATTTTGGAAAATAGCGAGAAATTTTTACGGCCGGCGTTAGAACAGTTACAAGATTACCCTTTTGATATTATAGATTTTAATTCCGCATGCCCCGCAAAAAAAATTGTAAACAGTGGCGGAGGCGCTGCCCTTATGAAAGACGCTAAGAAACTGCAGCGTATACTTGAGATTATTATTAAACAGACTGACAAACCGGTAACAGTTAAAATAAGAACAGGCTGGGATGCAGCAACCAGGAATGCATTTGAAATAGCCAAGAGGGCTCAGGATGCCGGAGTTAGAGCTGTCTTTATTCATGGAAGGACAAGACAGCAGCATTACAGTGGGGACATTGACTATGGCACAATACGTAAAATAAAAAATTCACTGGATATTCCTGTAATAGGCAGCGGCAATATCTTTAACCCTCAACTGGCAAAAAAAATGATAGATGAGACAGGTTGTGACGCTGTGCTTGTAGCACGTGGTTCATATGGCAATCCATGGATATTTTCTTCAATAGAAAATTATTTAAACAATAAAACATTAACACACTGCCCGGGGCAGGACGATATAGCAACTGTCATGCGCAAACATCTTGATATGATTATTGACTTTTACGGTGAATTTCATGGACCTTATGTGTACCGCAAAATATTTGTTTTTTACACTAAATATTTTATAAATTCAAAACCATTAAGGAAAGAAGTGTTTTTTATGACTAAAAAAACACAAATTGTGGAATTAATTGAAAAATTCAGACACACTGCGCAAAGGCACGAAATGTATTGCCATCTTCCTTCTTAAAACAGTTAGATGGAAGTGGCGCCATTCTTAAATATCGAACTGTTTTTGAAATAGCTTGTAAAGGTATGCAATTATTGACAATAATAAAAAAATATTTAGAAACGATCTAAAAATTCTGTAATTTTTTGTGCAATTCTTTCTTTTGTATCTCGATGCAGAGTTATTGTGTGACGTTTTGTAATTCTGTCATTTGTCAAATCAAAAAAATATTTTTCTTTTGTATCGGATGAAATTTTGCCAAAAATATATTCTAAGTTTTTATCCGAGACAGTCTTGTCTCCTCTGGCCTGCATAATAAGGATAGGTGTTTTTACTTTAACGAGATTTTTATCTATTGTACTTAAAGCTATTTTAAAACTGTGTACGCAGGCAGGAACATGAAACCCCTGGTAGGAGATCTCAGGTATAATTTCAAATTCTTCTTTTGAAGGTGTAGGATCTGATATCCTTTTAAAAAAAAATTTAATAATACCTGTAAGAAAAAGCCTCCAATCATCAATATGAACCAGTCCAAAGGATATTTTATTCAAAAATACCGGTGTGCTGATTAAAATAGCTGAATCAGGTAGAAGTTTTTCAGGTAAGTCTTCGAGTAATTTTAATGTAATGGAACCGCCCATTGAAAGACCCACTATATGAAAATTTTTATATTTTTTACGGTATAGGATAGCCTTTGCAGATGCTTTTTCATACCAGTGGTAAAATCGGCTTTTTTCAAAGTCATTGTAATTGGTGCCGTGTCCCGGAAGTAATGGTATAATAACCGTATATCCTTTATCGCATAATCTCCGCCCTGTATATTTTAATGACTGGGGGGTGCCTCTTAATCCATGAATTAATAAAACTGCCTTATTTTTATCACCTTCGAAAAAAAACGGCTCTGCACCTTTAATAATTTGTGATTGGTCTAATTCAGGGGGTGGTAATTCGGGTTCCGGTAGGCCGTAATGCCCAATAAAAAGTGTGGCTGTTATTACAAAAAAATATAACAATACTAAAAGTTTTCTTTTATTATTTATTAGAAAATATTTTTTAAATTGCATAGATACCCGCCTTTGCATATAATTATACAAAATAATTCCATGAAAATACTATAAAAGAAGATTTAATTTGAGGGTAAATTTTTGACCTTGACAACTGAATAAATTTTTGTTACGATTAAGTTAACTTTCCATAGTTAGCAAAAAAAATTTAAGATACAGGAAAGAGAACACAATTAGGAATCCCTTCATTGGATTAATTAAAAGTCATTTTTATTCATAAACTCAAAAATCATGGGAGAAGAAAAATTAATTTTAATAGATGGTAATGGGTATATTCACAGAGCATACCATGCTATTCCAAAACTGACGGATACCAATGGCAATATAGTTAATGCAGTTTTTGGATTCGTAAAGATGCTTAAAAAAATTATTACCCGGGAAAAACCCACACACATATTTATAGCTTTTGACCACAGGAAGCCTACTTTCAGGCACAGGGATTTTAAGGAATACAAGGCTAATAGAAAAAAGACTGAGCCTGAACTTGTTGAGCAGTTTCCAAAAGTTTTTAAAATTCTTGAATCATTGAATATAAAATTTATAAGTTATGAAGGTTTTGAAGCAGATGATATAATAGCAACAATTACACGGCTTGCCAGAAAGCAGGACATTGCAGTTGATATTGTTACCTGTGATAAGGATATCCTTCAGCTTGTCAGCGATGAGGTGAAAGTTATAAACGGGATGAAGGATATAAAATATGATATACATAAAACAGAAGAAAAATTTGGAGTAAAACCATCCTGTGTTATTGATTATATGGCTTTAATTGGTGATAAATCAGATAATTTACCCGGCGTAAGGGGTATCGGGCCTGTTACTGCAAAGAAATTACTTAAACAATATAAAGATTTAGACGGGATATACGAAAATTTAAGTGATATAGAGTTAAATGTTAAAGAAAAGCTTGAAAAATATAAGAAAGACGCATATATGACACAAAAACTAGTAAAACTTATAGAAGATGTAGAACTACCTGTAACTATTGATGATTGCCTGTGGGAAGGCCCTGATAATGAGAGACTGAAAGAAGAATTTGAAGAGCTTAATTTCAGGAGTCTTATATCTGATTGGATGGAAGTTGATGAATATAAAGATAAAATTGCCATAAAGATAATAAGAAAACAGGAAGAACTTGAAAAATATTTAAAGAGAAACTTTTCTAAGGATACGCTTTGCATGGAACTTGTTTTAACTGAAAATCTTACGGGAATAGGGATATGTTTTGATAATGAAAACCTTTGTTATATTCCTGTCGCGCACAGCTACCTTGGTGTTGGTAATCAGTTAAAGTGGGAGGAAGTCAAGGAAGTATTTAAAGAGTATCTTTTTAAAAAAGAAAGAATCTGCATAGCGTATGATTTCAAGAGTATGTATAAGTTTTTTAGAAAAGAGGATATTAAATTAAGTAATTCTTATTTTGATGTTATTGCAGCAGATTATGTGTTAAATCCTGCAACAGGTGAAAAGAGTTTTAAAAATATCTGTTCTAAATACTTAGGCATGGTAGTTGATGAAATCAGCGATAAACCTGCTGAAAAAAATATAGAAGAAATTGCTGGATGTCTTTCGAATAGATTGGTTGCTGTTTTTGAATTAAGTGAAATACTGCCGGAAAAGATAAAAGAACAAAAAGTAGAAGAACTGTTTAAAGAGGTTGAAATACCTGTATTAAAAATTCTTGCTGAAATGGAATTAACCGGCATACGAATTAATGCGGAAGAAATGAGGAAAACCAGGGATGAGTTTAAAAGAAAATTAAAAGAGATTGAAAATGAGATTTTTGATATTACAAATGAGAAGTTCAATGTAAATTCATCTAAACAGCTTGCAATGATACTATACGGCAAATTAGGGCTTAAGCCTGTTAAAAAGATGAAAACAGGATATTCAACAGCAGAAGATGTTCTTCATAGTTTAGCAGGGCAGCATAAATTACCTGAAAAGGTTCTTGCATACAGAAAATTACAAAAACTTGTATCTACATATGTAGAGCCGCTTCCGTTGATGATGGATCCAGTCACAAAAAGACTGCATACAACTTTTAATATTACAGGAACCCAGACAGGAAGGCTTTCTTCAAGTAATCCTAACCTTCAAAATATTCCAGTAAAGACAGCACATGGCCGTATTATAAGAAAGATGTTTATTCCTGAGGCAGGAAAGATATTCTTAAGTGCTGATTATTCACAGATAGATTTAAGGGTGCTTGCACATATTTCTGAAGATAAAAACCTGATAGAAAGTTTTAGTGAAGGAAAAGATATACACAGCTTAACTGCTGCAAAAATCTTTGGAGTTGATGAGTCCTGTGTCACACCTGATATGAGGAAAAAGGCAAAAGCAATAAATTTTGGGATTGTTTACGGAATGTCTTCATGGGGGCTTTCCAAGAGGGTTGATATGACAGTGGATGAATCAAAAGCTTTTATTGAAAAATATTTTAATGAGTATCCTGGTATTGAAAATTATGTTGCCCGAACAATTGCAAAAGCAAAAGCGCAGTTATTTGTAACTACTATTTTAAACCGAAGGCGGTATCTTCCTGAAATCAATTCATCAAATCCTATGCGGAGAAGATTGTTTGAGAGGATGGCTGTTAATACACCTGTGCAGGGTAGTTCTGCTGATATTATAAAAGTAGCTATGGTAGAATTGAATAAGGAGTTTGCTTTTAATGAAGGTCCTGTAAAATTACTGCTTCAGATACATGATGAATTGCTTTTTGAAATTTCGGAAAATGATATAAGCGATATTAAAAACAAAATTAAAGAAAAAATGGAGGGAGCAATAAGACTTTCTGTACCTGTTGTAGTTGATTTCAGGAAAGGTAAAAACTGGGGTGACCTTAAAAAAATGTAAAAAGTAAATAGGGATGAGGAATGAGAAATGAGGGAAAAGATTTATATTTCCTACTCCCTTATGCCTACTCCCACATTCCTAAAACAAAGAGAAGATGTTGAAGATAGGTATAACAGGAAACATTGCTACAGGAAAAACAACTGTTGCCAGGATATTTAAAGATATTGGTATTTCAGTTGTGTCGTCGGATGAGCTTATAAGAAATCTGCAGAACCCTGGAAATATTCTGTGGTTACGGATTAAAAAAAAGTGGGGGGATAAGTATTTTAAAGCTGATTATACTTTGAATAGAGAAAAAGTAGCTGTAGATTTACTCAGGAATAATGAATTTAAAGTACAGCTTGAGGATTTAACGCACCCTGTTATAAAGCAGAAAATTGTTGAAATGTTTTCAATTTGGAAGGATGAAGGGAAAGATATTGTTGCAGCAGAAGTACCTCTTTTATTTGAAGCAGGCTGGGAGGATTTGTTTGATAAAATAATTTTAACTGTTGTTTCCCGGGTGATTCAGATTAAAAGAATTGTGGAAAAAAGAAGTATTGATATTGAAACCGCTAAAGAGTGGATTAAAATTCAAATGCCGGGTGATATGAAGAAGCAAAAAGCAGATGCGGTAATTAATACTGAAGGTAGTATTGAAAAAACAAGAAGTATATTAGAGGAGTTTGTGAGGAGGATATATGAGAATCAGTGAACTTAAGGAAAAAACAATTAAGGATCTTAAAAATGAAGCAAAAAAGTTGAAAGTTAAGGATTACAATGTTTTGAAGAAAGATGAACTTGTAATGGAAGTAATGAAAAAACAACAGGAGAATGACGCCAGTAAAATATATATGGAAGGTGTGCTGGAGATATTACCTGATGGTTTTGGTTTTTTAAGGTCAAATAAAAATAATTATATAAGCGGACGGGAGGATATATATGTTTCTCCTTCTCAAATAAAGAAGTTTTTATTGAGAAAAGGCGATACTGTATATGGCGAAGTCCGGCCGCCTAAAAATGGAGAAAGTTATTATGCACTACTGAAAGTAGAGGCAGTAAATGCGGATGATCCTTCACAAATCAGAGACAGGATTATATTTGATGATTTAACTCCATTATACCCGCAGGAAAAGATTAACCTTGAAGCAGAAGGTTCTGGAATTGAGACAAGAATAATGGATCTCCTGACACCCATAGGAAAAGGACAGAGAGCGTTAATTGTTTCTCCTCCCAGGGCAGGTAAAACAATAATTCTGCAAAAGATTGCAAATGCAATTACAACAAATCATCCTGAAATTACTTTGATAGTGCTTCTTGTGGGGGAAAGGCCTGAAGAGGTTACAGATATGGAGAGGTCAGTAGAGGGAGAAGTCATAAGTTCCACATTTGATGAATCAGCAAGCCGTCATATTCAGGTTAGTGAAATGGCAATAGAGAAGGCTAAAAGACTGATAGAACATAAGCATGATGTAGTTATACTTCTTGATTCAATTACAAGACTTGCAAGAGCCTATAACTCAATTGCCCCTTCCTCCGGGCGAATTCTTACAGGAGGTGTAGATTCACAGGCTTTACAGAGGCCGAAAAGGTTTTTTGGCGCAGCAAGAAATATTGAAGATGGCGGAAGCCTTACTATAATTGCTACTGCACTGATAGAGACCGGAAGCAAAATGGATGATGTTATATTTGAGGAGTTTAAGGGTACAGGCAATATGGAGGTAAATCTTGACAGACGCCTTGTAAATAAAAGGGTTTTTCCTGCAATTGACATCTTTCGTTCAGGAACCAGGAAGGAAGAACTTTTACTTGAAGAAGAAGTAATTAAGAAAGTCTGGATATTGAGAAAAATACTTAATCCTCTCGGGCTTGTTGAAGCAATGGAACTGATAGTTGAAAAAATGATGGCAACAGGTTCAAATGAAGAATTTCTTAAATTAATGGAAGTGGAAACCACAAAATAATGCAAAAAGTAAAATGCAAAAATAAAAATGATAAATCAAAATATAAAAAGTTTTTAAAATTTATTAATTTTGGATTTTGGATTGACATTTTGAATTTTGCACTTTGAATTTTGAATTTTTATGAAGTATATTAAACGACTTGTTTTATTTATAATTATTATTTCTGTGCCGCTGTTAATTTATTTATTTTACTGGAACAGAAATGTAGTAGATTTAAATGTGATATTTA
>JAIVZN010000026.1:0-17277 GCA_048634875.1 Deltaproteobacteria bacterium
GAGAGTCCCATTAGGGGAGATGTTAGGTTCAAAACCTGGGGTTCCGCAAATACTTGTTGATGACCCTGACCAGTCATAATCAATGTTATCATATTCATCTCTTAAAGTTACTGTAACATCAAAAGGAACACCTGCTGTCTGTGTCCCAAGAGAAGCATCAAAGGTAAATTTCGTTGCTGTCACTGTAACCGTATCCACACCCACAGAATTAAGGGGAAAATCACCTACAACCGCGGTACTCATTTCTATATCATTGGCATTGTTTATTTCTACATCAATTGTGGAAAGGTCAGTTACAGAGGTTTTTAGGTCATAAGTTAACCAGAAGTAATTGGTGGAAGCGCTATCAAGCGACTGTAAAACAGGTGTTCCTGAGAAGAAAACTTTGGCAGGTGAGTCGTTAGTAAACGATTGAATACCCCGCGGGGACCAACCAACGATAGTGTCGCTAGTATTACGCCAGAGTTTTACGCTTGAATTACTTATAACCGGCGCATTATCTGGATTTCCTGTAAATGTAAAAGTTGCCTTATTAAAATCGTAATTACTCCCCGATACATTAACAGCCTTAAACTTTAAAATTATCCTTGTTGTTGTGCCTGGTGGCACTTCATAAGTTGAATTCTCTGTTATATCAACTGCTGTCCATACCACATCCCCTGCCCAAACAACTCCTACCCCCAGAAGCACAGCCCAGCAAAATATTAAAACTAAATATATTTTCTTACTTTTACTTATAGGAACTTGTTTTTTCATTCACAGCATCCAATAAATATCATTATGCCAACTTTCGCCGATCAAAAGCCACCAGATTGTCACTCCTCAACTATTACCCCATTTATTGCAATAGAAAATGGAATTAATAAATTATACTATATTAATATTTTCATTTCAATTGCTTTTTTGATTCTTTGGTATAAATATTTGAAAGTTGTGTGAATTTGTAGGGGTTGGATTTATCCAACCGGTTATTGTCGGGCGTGATAAATCACGCCCTTACATTAGCAAAAAACAGTCCGGTTCAAAAAAAATTGAGACCGCCTCATAGCAGAGTAGGGCATTATCAGACTATGGGGTCAGTGTTTTTTTAAACCATTCTACCGCAGGTTTAATAAGCATCTCATGGCCTCCATCATGAATCAGTAATTTTAATTTATCTAATTGCCTGTATTTTTCATATTCCGGATAAACTATTTTATTAATTAAATTTCCTGAGTTGTCAACTGAATTTTGTTCATCCTTTTTCCCAATAATATATAATGCTGCTCTTGGCGCAATTAATGAAGCAATATGAGGAAAATCATATTTTTCTAAAATACCGGGGATATAATTGCAGGTACATTTTTCAGGTTTAGAAGGAAGCTCGTTATAACTTCCAAAATATGCCGCATCTACCACACTCTTTACCCTTTTCTCAAGCGCAGCAACATAAACTGCTACATGTCCGCCCCTGCTCTCTCCTGCAACGCCTAAAGCATTTCTGTCAGCATACTCAAGAAAAGTCAGATAATCAAGAGCTCTTATACCCGCATAAATATAGACACTCAGTAAAGGCCTGCCTTTAAGCAGTAATGTTCTGGAAGCTTTGCGGTGGTCATCAAAACCCATGCTCTTTTCAATATCCTCAAAACTAAATGTAAAAGTTACAAAATTATTTTTTGCTAATTCATACGCTAATTTATATGCATCTGAAGTTATAGATGTATTATACACACCTTCTTCATGCCCGTGAAATACTACTACTGCCGGGTACTTTTTTGATGTGTCAGCAGGATGGAATAAGAATCCCCGGGTCTGGAGAGTTTCAGGATTTTCTCTCAGAAGTTTCCTTACTTTCAATCCTTTTTCAGGCTTAAAAATAATTTTCTTTCTTATTATTCCTTTAGAAATTTCTTCTGACACCAGGACTCTTACTTCAGGTAACATCCTTTGCTTAGGCAGATTTACTTTAAGCAATCTCCTTATATCTTTTCTCTGACTCTCTCTTGGAAATATAAAACTTTCAAAAGTATTAATGTTGCTTTTTATCAATATGCCGACATATATAAAGACTGCTATATTTAAAACTGTTAATAATATAATTAATTTTTTATTCATCAAACTGCTAAAAAAAACGGGGAAAAAATAAATTTTCCCCGCTTTTTACGACCTGTTATCTTAATCTACCACTGATAAATAGCGTCTCCTTTTGTGTCAGTAGAGTTAGAATCTAATCCTACCCATATTTCAAGTGCAGAAGAATCATATGACCAGCCAGTCATTGCGCTATCAGCATCCCCAGCATTACTGTAATCTTCAGCTATTGATGCAGTATTATCATCCCATTCGTAACTTTCATCACTGCTACCACCACCATCAGTATCCACATATGGAATCCTGGCACCTGAAATCTTGGATATATAGTCACCACTAACTATACCAGCCAAGTTAGCAGGAGCCTCTCCTTCCTCAGAACCATAGTAAATAGAGAGACCACTTCTAATAGCTCCAAGGTTTCCTTTTGTAGCTGCTTCTCTTGCCCTATCAATAAGATCTGCGAATTTTGGAATTGCTACTGCTGCTAATATACCTATGATTGCTACAACGATCATTAACTCGATAAGGGTGAAGCCTTTTTCTTTCTTAACCATTTTTTCTCACCTCCTTTTTTTTAGATTTTTACACCTTTAGCCGAGCGAGCTCGACCTATACATTCTTTATAGGACTCGGATTCATCCGACTCCATAATAATACTAATACATATATCTCAATATGTCAAGACACTGTAGATATTAGTTTTCTCATTACTATCTTCATAAACTTTTTCATATCTTGCACTGTTATTTAAGTAAAGCCTCATCATCTTGTGCCTTATCCCGGGTATTGAATATTGATATGATTTTTGAATAAATCTGCTTGTAAAAACTGCAATATAATTAACCCTGTTTTTTATTAATTTGTAATAAAATTCATCGTGAGATTTAAAGTCCATTATAACAGACTTCCTGTTTGTCCTTAAAAATAACCTTTCAGAAAAATTACTGTAAAATACAGAATCTTTTTCAGTGTTTTTCTTTATCCATTTAAATGTTTCAAAGGTTCTTTTAGGAGAACTGCTGACATTTTTTCTTGCATGAGCAACAATTATAATATCAGTATGTATATAAAAAACAAAAATTGTAATACAAACAGCATAATAAAATTGCTTTGGAAGCCTCTTAATTCCTGAAATTAAATAGTATAGCAGAAATGGAAAAACAGGAATCAGGTATCTTAAAGAAACATTTACCCAGAAAACCTGTAATAACAAATATAAAATTAAATAAATTCTTATTGGTTTTAAATATTCATTTTTATTATTTTTTATAAACCCGTAAATAATAAAACAAAAAACAACAGTTGTTACAGCAGTTACAAGTGGCTTTGTAAACATAAATGAATTCCAGTTAGTTCTTATTATACTGAGCAGTCCTGTGTAAATACCCAACTTAAAATAATAAATGAAATTACCCGCCGCTAATTTAAATACCGATGATTCTGAATAAGTTTTTCCTATTTCCATCATATATTTATCCATGGAACCTGTTGAGAGCAACCCGGGCAGCAAGAAAAGTAAATAAAAAAAGGTAAAATAAATCAGTTCCCTGTATTTCTTTTTAAAAAGAAAATATATAAAAAATGCTATAAAAATTAAAAACCCCTGGCTCTTTATATAAAACATAATTGATACACCAAGGGATAGTAAAAAACTAAAAAAAATAAAATTTTCTTTTTTTAAAAGAAAATTCTTAAAAATTATTATTACAAGGAAAGTAAAAAAAAAGTACGGCACTTCCGCTAAAACATCCCCGCTTAAAATTACAAAATATTGATTTAAACTTACCAGTGCTATAAATATCAACAGTTCATCCGGTTTAAAAATATCCCTTAAGAAATAAAACAACATAAACAGTATGGATAAAATAAAAACAAGAGAAGTAATGCGATATACTGAAATGCTCGTCGGAAACAATCTTGCAACAGGAGCTAATAACACAGGATAACCTATTGGCCTGGAGGTAAGCTGTTTCTGCGCAGTTTGAACACCTGCTAAATATCTTGCGGCATTTATATACCACGCATCATCATTATATGTTCCGATATAATTGTAATCTATGCTTAAAATATAAACACCAAATGATAATGCAATTATTAAAAAGAAGACAATTTTGTGGTTTTTATCCATTCAAAAGACGATTATCGGACGCTTTAGTGTCGGATAATCTTTTTTGTGTTTTCTATCCAACAAGCTGGCTCATGTTAAAGATAGGCATGAACATAGCTATAACTATTGCGCCAATTACTACACCCATAACAACAATAATCAAAGGTTCTATCATTGAGGTAAGTCCTTCAACAGCTACATTTACTTCCGCATCATAAAAATCAGCTATTTTTGACAGCATTGTGTCTAAATTCCCTGTTTCCTCGCCAACTGAAATCATCTGCATAACCATAGGCGGAAACACACCGCTTTTTCCAAGCGGGTCAGCAATTTTTTCTCCTTCCCTGATTGCTTCCTTTGCAGCAAGAACAGCGCCTTCTATTACCCTGTTGCCCGAAGTATGCGCAACAGTATCCAGCGCTTCAAGAATCGGAACACCGCTTTTTACCAGTGTTCCGAAAGTTCGGGTAAACTTTGCTATAGCTACCTTTCTGAGCAAAGTGCCAAAAATAGGTAATTTAAGAATAATTTTATCTATTTTTTTACTGCCGATATCAGTTTTATAAAATTGCCGGAGCCCGACTGCAAGTACAATTAATCCTGCTATTATAAATAGAATATATTTTTGTATCATGTCGCTTAAATCCAACAAAATCTGTGTGGGAAGAGGCAATTCCTTGCCGAATTCTAAAAATACTGCTCCAAAAGTAGGGATAATAAATATAAGTAAGAATACTGTAACTCCCACAGCAACAGTTGATACTACCGCAGGATATACAAGCGCTCCTTTAACCTTGCCTTTTAAATCACTCGCAGATTCCGCATAATCCGCAAGACGCTCTAATATAACATCTAAAATACCGCCTAATTCTCCTGCCTTGACTAAATTAATAAAAAGCTCTCCAAAAGCATCAGGATGTTTACCCAGGGCTTCTGCAATTGCTGAACCACTTTCAATGTCCTCTTTTACTTTATTAACAATATTTTTAAAATGCGGACTTTCAATCTGCTCTGTCAGTATTGAAAGACCCTGGACAATAGGAACACCTGCGCCGACTAATGTTGCAAGCTGCCTTGAAAATATAACAATTTCTTTTGGTTTTACTTTCGGCTTGAAAGGATTTATTTTACCTAACAGATCTTTTAATGCGCTTTCTTTTTTTTCTGATATATTAAGGATAATCATCCTTTTATTACGAAGGCGATCTGCAATTATCCTCTTATCAGATGCTTCCATCTCCCCTTCTACTATTTTGCCGGAAGGGTCTTTTGCTTTATAAATAAATTCTACCATATCATTTCTTAATGCTTAATTCCAAGTATCCTAATCTCATAGTCTCAATTCTTCTCCCCTAATCCCGTCCCATTACTCTCAGCATATCTTTCTTATCAGAAGAATTATCCATTGCCTGAGAATATGTTATATCTCCTTTTCTATATAATCTATACAGAGCCTGATTCATGGTCTGCATTCCTTTTTCTCCGCCTGACTGTATAGCTGAATGTATCTGTTCTGTTTTTTGCTCCCGTATTATATTTCTTATACCCGGCGTTACCACTAAAACTTCAACTGCCAGAACAAGGCCGCCGCCTGAGTGTTTTGTCCTTGAAAGAAGCTGCTGGCAAAAAACAGCTTGCAAACTCATTGAAAGCTGGCTTCTTACCTGACCCTGCTGATGTGGAGGAAACACATCTATAATCCTGTTTATTGACTGAGGGGCATCAGGAGTATGAATAGTTGCAAAAACTAAATGACCTGTTTCAGCAATTGTCAGTGCTGCTGTTATGGTCTCACTGTCCCTCATTTCACCTATCATTATTATATCAGGGTCCTGCCTCATTGCATATTTTAATGCAGCCGGAAAAGATTTTGTATCAGTGCCTAATTCTCTCTGGCTGATAATACAGTTGTTATGCTCATGAACATATTCAATAGGATCTTCAACTGTAACAATGTGTGATTTTTTGTTTTTATTTAAGTAGTTTATCATTGAAGCTAATGTTGTAGATTTTCCACAGCCTGTAGGACCTGTAATCAGCACCAATCCGGCAGGCAACTTTACAACCTCGTTAACTGCGCCGGGTAGTCCAAGTTCCTCAAAAGTCATGAATTTATTAGGAATAGCTCTGAGTGCCGAGCAGATTGCATTTCTCTGCATATAAACATTCATTCTCACTCTACCTAAATCCCTGACACTTAGAGACAGATCAAGTTCACTTTCTACTTCAAACTGCTCTTTCTGCTTATCAGTTAAAACACTGTAAATAAGGTCCTGGCATTGCTGTTTGGTAATTTTTTCATTATTGACCTTTATTAACTTTCCTTCTATTCTCAGGACAGGTGGAGAATCAGAAACTATGTGAAGATCTGATGCTCCCTTTTCAAACATTAACATCAATAACTGATTCATTGAAATATTCATTTTATTTTATAGTCTCCCAATCTCTTACTCTCCTAATCTCCTTTTTTATCTGCCTGCAGCGCTGTAAATGCTGTTACATTAACTATATCCTCAATACTGCATCCCCTTGATAAATCATTTACAGGTTTTTTAAAACCCTGCAGTATTGGCCCAATTGCTTTCATGCCTCCAATACGCTCGGCAATTTTATATCCTATATTTGCAGAATTTAAATCTGGAAAAATCAAAATATTTGCCTTTCCTTTTAATATTCCTTCAGGGTCTTTTTTCCCGGCTATCCCGGGTAGTATGGCAGTATCTAACTGGAGTTCTCCATCAAATATAAACTCGGGGTTTTTCTTACGGAGTTCTTCAACTGCAGCCCTTACTTTATCTACTGATTCATGCAGCGCGCTTCCTTTTGTTGAAAAAGAAAGGAATGCCACTTTTGGCCGCCATCCTAATATATCTTTTGCACTTTTAGCAGTAGCAAATGCAATATCTGCAAGTTTTTTTGCATCCGGAGCCGGAAGAACCGCACAATCTGCAAAAAGAAAAGCACCTTCTTCTCCAAGTGACTTATCCTGAGACTCCATTAAAAAAAACGAAGATATTACAGATACAGCAGGACTGACTCCAATTTTTTTAATTGCTGCTCTTACAACACTTGCAGTTGTATTACAAGCTCCTGCCACCATTCCATCATACTCTCCTTTAACAACCATCTCTGCCGCTTCTTTTAATGCCTTATTACTAATAACAGTGACACGGGCAATATTAAGTTTCCTGATAACTTTAGCTGCTTCTTGAATACGCTCATCATAACCTTCAGGAAGCAATATAGACTTTTGTGTATCTTTGGCTCTTTTTCGTATATATTCAATCCACATTATTCTTTAATTTTCTACTTAGATACTTCTCAACAACAGGTGGAATAAATCCGCTCACATCACCACCCAGGGAATAAACCTCTTTTATAAGAGAAGAACTGAGATATGAAAATTCCTCAAGAGGCATCAGATATACTGAATTTATATCAGGATTTAATTTTCTATTCATAAGCGCCATTTGAAATTCATATTCAAAGTCAGAAACTGCTCTTAATCCACGGAGTATTGCAGTTGCATTTTTAATCCTTGCAAAATCAACTAAAAGTCCGTCATAACTTTCTATTTTTATTCCATCAATGGCTGAATATATTTTTTCAAGCATCTCCACCCGTTCTTTAACTGAAAAAAGTGTTTTCTTTGAAGGATTATCTATTACCACAACTATTATTTCATCAAAAATTGTAAATGCGCGGGCAATGATATCCAAATGACCGCTTGTAGGCGGATCAAAACTACCCGGATATATTGCAATTTTTTCCATTATTCCCAATTCTTTACCTAATCTCCTAATCTCTCAATCATACTATAACCAAAAAACTATTATTTTTCAACCCAGCCCCTCCTTTAATCTTCATCAAAATGTATAGTCCTGCCACTGCTGGAGGGACCGGGTTCAACCTACATCTGCAAGATGAAATTTATAACCATATTTTTCCAACACTACATTTCTTAAATGCTGATATTCTTTTTTCTGAAGTTTATTGTCAGATTTTATCACGCTAAATGCATATTCCCTTGCTATCTTCAGTAGTTCAAAATCCCTGACAGGGTCACCTAACTTAAAATCCATAATTCCATGTTGCTTTGTTCCAAAAAGTTCTCCGGCGCCTCTCAACTTAAGATCCTCTTCTGCAATGCGAAAGCCATCAGCAGTTGAAAGTATAACCTTTAACCTCTTCCGTGATTCAGGTGTGGTTATCTTTCCAGTTAAAAAGCAGTAAGGCTGAAGATGACTTCTTGCAATTCTTCCACGAAGCTGATGAATTGTAGCCAGGCCATATTTGTTAAAATTCTCAATAATCATAATAGTTGCTTTAGGCACATCAATGCCAACTTCAATAACAGTAGTAGTAAAAAGAACCTGATATTTTCCTTCAGAAAACTTCCTCATTACTTCTTCCTTGTCCTTACTATCCATACGGCCGTGAAGGAGCCCGCACTGATAATCCTTAAAAACTGTGTGCCTTAATTCTTTAAATCTCTTTTCGGCAGATTTCCATTCAGTATTATCTGACTCCTCAATTAACGGATGAACAATATAGACAAGATTTCCTGACTTCAGCTCTTTTAAAGCAGCGCCGTAAGCATTATTTTCTTTTGTATATTTTGTAATCGGGCTTTTCCTGTTCTGGGGAAGTTCCTTTATGGTAGATACATCAAGATCACCATAACTACACATAGCTAAAGTTCTCGGTATAGGTGTCGCACTCATTGAAAGAACATCCATTGAGCTGCTTTTACTCATTAATATTTCCCTTTGCCTGACACCAAACCTATGCTGTTCATCAATTACAATAATACCTGCCCCCGAAAGGTTGACATCATCTTCTAAAAGCGCATGAGTTCCTACTACAATATCAGCTTTACCTGAATTTATATCTTTGAGGACTTTTCTCCTTGAACTCTTTTTCATATTGCCAATTAGAAACCGGATATTTACACCTAAATCTTTCAGGTATGATTTAAAAGTCAGATAGTGCTGTTCGGCAAGTATTTCAGTCGGAGCTATTACCACACCTGGATAAGAATTCTCAACAGCAAGTAAAATAGCTGAAAGAGCTACCACGGTTTTTCCGCTTCCTACTTCTCCCTGGAGCAACCTTTTCATAGGATGAATTGAAACAAGGTCATTAAAAATTTCATTAATTGATTTTTTCTGGTCCGCAGTAAAGTCAAATTTAAGTTTCTCTTTAAAGGGAGTAAGTAAATTTCTTTTTATCTCGTATCTCTGTTTTTTAATAATTTTTTTTGTATTAATTTTTCTTAAAGCTAATGCTGTCTGGAATATAAAGAACTCCCCTAATATTATTCTTTTTCCCGCAATGTTAGCATCATCAATTTCATCGGGAAAATGAATATTCTTTATTGCCTGATTAATATCACATATTTTTTCTTCTTTTAAAAATTCTACAGGAAAATACTCTAAAAAATCATTCTCAAGTTTTTTTACAGTATTATAAATTATTTTTCTCAAGCCTTTCTGAGAGATGCCATGAGTTAAACTGTATATTGGCACAATCCTTCCGACATGCACAGAAGATTCTCCTTCAGGCTTTACCACTTCATAGGTAAAATTTGATGTCTCCAGCGCATCTCTTCCTCTGATGAATTTACCATATATAAATACCATGGAACCAATTTTTAACACCTCTTTTAAATAAGGCTGGTTAAACCCTATCAATGTCAAAACTCCACTGCCATCTTCAACTTTTATTTTTACAAGAGTTTTACCCTTTCTCAACATTACTTTCCGGCTTTCTATAACACAGCCTTTCACTAAAGAGGTATCACCATCATTTATCATTGCTATCTTTCCAACATTTCTTCTGTCTTCATAACGATGAGGGAAATACATCAGGAGATCACCAACAGTATTAATGCCGATTCTTTTAAGCTGGTTAGCTCTAACTTCTCCAACGCCTTTTATATATCTTACTTCTTTTTTTAAATCAATTGCCATAATGCTTACATTTATAGCTGCAATTTATGGTTCTTTCTTAAGTTAAAGATATCGTATGAAAGTTAAAGTAAAAACGAGTTCAAAAAATGTGTTTTGAGTGACGTTTTTGGGACTCTAACCAACATAAAATCCAACTTAAACCCGGATTTTGCATTAGGAATGAAGAACCGAGACGAAAAAGATGCCATATGATACACAACTTCCATTGGCTAATGCAAATTCTGGGTTAAATAAGAAAGAACCCAATTTAGTTGATCAATTGCCTAAAATTTGCATAAAATTAATAAATTTGCTATATAATTTATTATGAATAATAAATGTATTGTCTGTCAAAAAGGAACAACTACAGGTAACAATGTCAGTAAATCCCACCGGAAAACACGACGTACCTTTAAAGCAAATCTCCAGAAAATAAGAATTATCTGGGAAGGTAAAAAAATAAGGGCATCTGTGTGCACAAACTGCATTAAATCCAACAAAGTTAAAAAATTTATTTAAAACGGTATTACCACAGAAAGTGAAAATCTTTTCAGTTTATTTTCATTTATATAATACTGTTTAGCTGCCATATCAATACTGTAATCCTTTTTCCTGTAACCAACACCGGTAGTATATACAGTCCGATAGACATCATAGAAATCACTCCCATAAATTCCAGCTCTTAACAAAAAATTCTTAGTAATATACTGTTCAATACCCATGTGAATTTTTTCCTTATCTTTTACTGAATCATCATAAAAACCTTTTTCATAATCAAGTCCTAATGACATTAATTGACTGAGCTGGATATCAAAGCCTCCCCTGAATACCGGCGGTAATCTGTCTTCAGCAAAATCTTCCCAGTATATTATTGCGGGCCCGTTTAATAAAGAAATACCCGCATTTAAACCTTCTGTAACCTTATAAATAATACCCCAATCCAGACCCCATCCAAATCCATCTGAAACTTCAACCGTAGGAACAGAACCTTCTATGCGCGACAAACCAATGATACCTGTTATAAAATTAATGTTCATGCCAAAATCTGTTTTCTCTGAATGAGGAACAGCAACTGAAATTCCAAACATATTGATTTTTTCATCTATAGTTTGCTCAAAATCCACACCGGCTACCCGTCCGCTTGATATATCAATTCTATTAGAAAGAGACCTCCAGTAAAAACCAACCTGCTCGCCGCATACTGAAATATAATTAAGAGATCTTCCTTCAAGCGGATAACTTTTTTTTATCAGGTCTGACTCAATATCCCCTTCACTGTAAATATTTAAAGAAATCCCTAAATTACTCCTTTTTAGCGAAACCAATCCTGCAGGATTCCAGTAAGGTGCAAATGGGCTACCAATAACACCGGCATATGCCTCACCCCTGCCTATAGCTTGAGAATCAGGCACCTCTCCATAGAAATAAAAGTCATTAAGAGGAGATTTGGCTGCATAAACAGAAATAAAATTACATAAAATTACAATTATAAATAAATACTTTTTCACCCTAATCTCCCAACATTTTTCTACTTTTCACTTACGGGGCGAGCAAGCTCGCCACCTACTATCTCTCCGCCTCCCACTACTTCCCGGTTTCTGTAGAGCACAACGCTCTGTCCTGGTGTCGGCGCAAACTGTGGTTTCTCAAAACTAATTTTACATATAAAATTTACAAAATCCAATTTTTCCACTATTGCTGCTGCAGGAAGATGCGTAGAACGCAGTTTTGCCTCTAACTTTTCACCCTTCCTGATATTTTGATTTTCTATTTTAAAAGTTACCTCTTTCCTGTACAGGTCTTCCTTATCGCCAACTACAATTAAATTTTTTACAGGGTCAATATTTACAACATAACTTTTCTTTCCCACTCCCCCAATGCCCCTCCTCTGTCCAATTGTAAAATTCTGGTATCCGGGATGCTCTCCTAAAATTTCCCCATTTAAATTCATAATTTTTCCTTTTTCTAATTTTACTCTTTCCTTCAGAAATGAGTAAAGATTCTTTTCCTTCAGGATACAGCAATCCTGTGATTCTCTATCAATTATGGCAGGAAGTTTTTTTTCCCTTGCAATTTTATAAACTTCCTCTTTATATAACTCTCCTAATGGAAAAATTATATTCTCAAGAGCAATATTATAAAGAAAATAAGACTGATCCTTATTTAAATCTTTTGAACGGAATAATCTGCCATTAATTATTCTTGCATAATGCCCTGTAGCAAGATATTCAATACCCATTGATTTTAATTTATCCATAAGCATAGAAAACCTCAATTTTGAATTACACCATACACAGGGATTAGGCGTCAAACCTCTCTCATAATACTCAATAAACGGTTTAACTATTTTCTCTTTGAAATCTTTTTCAAAGTCAATTTTATAAAAAGGGACATTTAAGAATTCAGCATTTTCCATTGCTTTTTTCAGGTTATCCTGCTGGTCGCAGTCAAAATAACTGGTAAATACAGCTACCAGATCATACCCTTCATCTTTCAGCAGTGCAAGCGCCACTGATGAATCCACTCCACCTGAAACTGCAACAGCTATTTTTTTATCAAAGGTTTCTTCATTTAAATTCTTATTCTTCATCAATTTTATATGGCAAGTAATCTTTTTGCGCAAAATATATACGGACAGTTATTTCAGCAATTATGCCCATAAAAATAAGAATAAGTCCCAATCCTGCTAAAAACACCGAAACAAAGAACAATGGACTTATCCATTCCCCGCCCATATAAACTTTTCTTATCACAACATAAACTGCCATAATAATTGCAACTGCAATGCTCACAAGTCCGGGTGTTCCAAATACATGGATTGGCTTTGTTGAATATGTAGTTAAAAATTTAGTAGTTATTAAATCAAGTATAACCCTGTGAATTCTACCCATACCATAAGAAGATTTCCCGTGAATTCTCGGGCTATGCGAAACCTTCATTTCTATCACTTTCCCGCCATTCCAGTGTATAAACGCAGGTATAAACCTGTGCATTTCACCATATAACTTTAAATCTTTTATGTATTTAGACCTGTAAACTTTAAGTGTACAACCATAATCATGAAGTTTTAAACCGCATATTTTTGATATCATACAATTTGCAATTGCAGATACAATACGCCTTGATATAGAATCTTTTCTTGGATATCTCCAGCCGCTGATAACATCAGAGTGAGTATCCATTAATTTTTCTATCAATCCCTGAATATCTTCCGGATTATTCTGTAAATCTGCATCTAATGTTACAATAATATCACCTTTAGCTTTTTGAAAACCTGCGTGTAATGCCTGAGTCTGGCCATAATTGCGGTTAAATTTTATTAACAGAACCCTCTGATCATCTGAAGCTATTTTTTTAAGAACTTCAGAACTGTTATCTGAACTTCCATCATCAACAAATATTATTTCATATTCATGTGAACACTTAGAAAGAGTTTCTTTTAATTTCTTATAGAATGGCTGAAGATTTTCTGCCTCATTAAATACTGGTATTACTACTGATAGTTTCATTCAATAAATTATCTAACTTTCAGCCAAGCAAGCTCGGCAACTACAGATTCTCACTCAATCAGGCTGGCTAAAACTTCAACCCATTCATCATAATACTTAGGGCTGAAACCCACATACTTCTTTACTATTTCTCCCTGCGCATCTATTATAAAAAATGCAGGAATACCACTAACACCATATCGCATTGGCACATCAGTCCCGGCGCCTTCAAGCTGGAGATATCCGACAGAATTCTTACCTATATAATTCTGCGCAACAGATTTATTATTATCAAGTGTTATTCCGATAACCTGAACACTGTCTTTAAATTCCATATGTATCTTTTTCACATAGGAAGTTGCATATCGGCAGGGAGGACACCATGTAGCCCAGAAATCAATAAATACAGGTTCCCCTGTAAAATCAGATAATTTTATATATTTTGTATTACCAAGCTCCTTTAAATTAAAATTATTTTCTGATACTGAGAGAGGTTGAGCCTCTTTTGGCATGTCAGAGACTTCACAACCACTTATAAATATAGCAGAGACACAGAAAACCAGCAAAAATTTAATAACTTTCATTTTTAGATATTTCCTTTCTTAATATATTTCTTTATATTTAAAGAAAACTCCTTTAAAATTTCTTCTTTTTTTTCTTCCATTACCTTATCTATGTGTGATTTAACACCTTCTAATGATTCTAATTTCTTAATTCTATCTTCAAGTTTATCCTGTTCTTTTATTACATATCTCACAGCGTCAGCAACAGGATCAGGAAGTTTACCATGCTCAAGAGCTTTGATTTCTATGCTGGAAAAACCAAGACCGACCTTTGCAGGAATCCCGACTGCTGTAGAGCCGCCTGGAATATCACTTATTACAACAGCGCCTGCGCCAATCCTTGCATTACTGCCTATTATAACAGGTCCAAGAACTATAGCTCCTGCGCCTATAACTACATTATCCTGTAATGTAGGGTGCCTTTTCCCTTTCTTTAAGGAAGTCCCGCCTAACACAACCCCCTGATATATAAGACAGTTAAAACCGATTTCAGTGGTTTCTCCTATCACCACACCACTGCCATGGTCTATAAAAAATTCTGAAGCAATCTTTGCACCCGGATGGATTTCAATCCCTGTAAAAAATTTACTTATATGGGATATAATTCTTGCCATGACATATTCTCTTTTTTTATAAAACCAGTGAGCTATTCTATGTAACCACAATGCATGTAACCCGGAATAACACAAAATAACTTCAACCAGACTTTTTGCTGCAGGGTCTTTTTTAAAGACAGTCTCTATATCACTCTTTATTTTCTTAAACATTTTTTCTTGTGTAAATAAATCCTTTATTGAGACCTAAATGATGCATTTTTTGCGACTTGTGACTTTTTAGTCTCCGGAGCAAAAAAATGTATTTTTAGGTCTCAATTATTTTCATCTGCTTTTGCGCCGGCTCGCCTGCATGTCCGTTTCTTGTAATCTTCAATTGCTTTTCTTAGAGCATCTTCTGCTAAAACCGAACAATGCCTCTTAACCTCAGGCAAACCATCTAATGCTTCAATAACAGCTTTATTTGATAAATTTTGGGCTTCTTCTACTGACTTGCCTTTTACAAGTTCTGTTAACATTGAGGAAGATGCTATAGCTGCGCCACAACCAAAAGTCTTAAACTTTGTATCTGTTATTATGCCATTTTCAACCTTTATATACAATTCCATTATATCACCGCATATCGGACTCCCGACATGACCTACTCCATCAGGATTTTTAATCTCGCCTACATTGCGAGGATTTCTAAAATGCTCCATTACTTTTTCTGAATACTGTTCCATAATCACTCTTTACTCTTCACGCTTCACGCTTTACGCTTCACATTTTACTCTTTACTCTTCACGCTCTTATCGGTGATATTTTTCTCAATTTTTCTATTACAAACGGTAATTTTTTTATTACATAATCAATTTCACCGGTTGTATTATGCTCTCCTATTGAAAACCTGACTGAACTCTGAGCTGTAACAGGCTCCAATCCCATATTCACAAGAACATGGGAAGATTCTAAAGTACCGGTTGAACATGCTGAACCTGTAGAAACACTTATACCTTCCATATCAAGCATCATTACAATTGATTCACCTTCAATATTCTTAAAACTGACATTTAATGTATTGGGTAATACATTTACAGTATGTCCGTTTATTTTAATATTTTTAATATTTTCTTCAATCCCATTCTTAAGTTTCTCTTTAAGCTCTTTTAGCTTTTTTATTTTTTCGTCTAAATTTTCATATGCAAGCTCTGCTGCCTTTCCAAATCCAATAATCCCCTGGACATTTTCTGTTCCCGGCCTCAATCCTTTCTCATGGTGTCCGCCAAAAAATACAGACTTCATCTTTAAACCATTCCTGATATACAAAGCGCCAACACCTTTAGGTCCATTTATTTTATGAGACGAAACTGAAAGTAAATCTATCTTAGGCTTATTAACATTAAATTTCATCTTTCCCAATGCCTGAACTGCATCTGTATGAAAAACTATATCGGAAGAAAAATCTTTTACCTTTCTTACTATTTCCTTTACACACTGGACTGTGCCTACCTCGTTATTTGCCATCATTATACTTACAAGCGCTGTATCCTTCCGTAAAACCCCTGCTATTTCTTCCGCATCAACCATACCATATTTATCAACATCAATCCAGCTTACATCATAACCTGTATTTTCCAAATATTTAAAAATATTTAAAACAGCAGGATGTTCTGTTTTTGATGTAATTATATGCTTTTTATCCGATGTCCTTAAATATCCCTGTACAGCAATATTATTTGATTCGGTGCCGCCTGAAGTAAATATTATCTCATCTGTTTCACAACCAATAGATGACGCAACTCTCTCTCTTGCATACCTTAGAGCATCTTGCGCCATAATTCCAAGATTATATAATGAAGAAGGGTTGCCATAAATTCCTGCTGCCTTTTCCATTTCCTCCTTTACTTCAGGAAATACCGGAGTAGTTGCATTGTTATCAAGATATACCTTCATTTCCATTTTTCTATGGGATATATTAGTATCCTAATAAATTTTTGTCAATACAAAAGAAAAGAGGCCTTCACATTTTATGTAAAGACCTCTTATTAATGACAGACACTAAAAATAAGTTATTTAGCTGCCTTTAATCAATCAATATCACTCCAACCTCTACTTTCTCTTTTCGGTGGTATATCCGTACCACTCCAACCTCTAATTTTTCTTTTCGGTGGTATATCTATACCACTCCAACCTCTAATTTTACTAATCAATTTATCCATCCAACTTCTAATTTTATTAATCAGTCTTCTAATTTTATTAATCAATCCTATAATAATAGGCTGAATTGAAATAGGTTTAGAATCATCTGGTTGCGGACCAGGGCCATATTTCATAATCGGACCAATAATCGGCTGAATTACAGGTTCAGGATCATTGGGTTGCGGACCAGGGCCATATTTCATAATCGGACCAATAATCGGCTGAATTACAGGTTCAGGATCATTGGGTTGCGGACCAGGGCCATATTTCATAATCGCGACAATAGGTGGAGTTGGATTTGGACCAGGGCCGTATTTCATAATCCCGCCAATAGGTGGAGTTGGATTAACGGGTCCAGGT
>JAIVZN010000027.1:0-16868 GCA_048634875.1 Deltaproteobacteria bacterium
CGTTACAACCCAGAGAATTTCTAGCGCCTGTTGAAAAAAACACTGTAACACATCTTCATACTCCCGTGATGTATTACCGGCAGGAGCGGATATTTTTAATTGCCGGCGGAGTAATAAAAGTGTTGTATTATGTTGGAGCATTTCTTTTACTGTTTGTAATTACAAGGTTGACTCCGTATGGTACTGGGAGAGGCGGATTGGCCTTTATTTTAAAGCCTGTTTTTATTGCAGAACCGGGTGATTTTTTTATTATGCTCAGCACTATATTACTCAGCGGTTCAATAGCGTTTTTGCTGTTAATATTTTTTACAGATATTGTGATAAGAATATTGCCGGGGATAAATCTTAAAGCAATTTATGTATGTGCGTTGATAATGGTCTTTTTGATTATTTATTTTATGGGCGGAGGCTGGATCGGCGTGGGCGTCAGCCTGATTACCACCTGCATAGGCATGATACCTGTTTTTTATAACTGCCGGCGCAGCCACTGTATGGCAGTTCTCCTGGTGCCTATCACATTAAACATGGCGGGTTATGGCGATGCTATAACCAGATTGCTCAGGTTAGTATGAAAATCCCCCTCCCCCCTTTACTAAAGGGGGGGAAGGGGGGAATTACATATGAAAGGTTTAACTCATTTTATATCCGGTGTTGCTGCAGCAACATTTATACCTCAGGTTGTGAGAATGTCTATTTCCTCAAGAATGGATGTTGAAGGCGCAGCAAGCAGTTTAATTTTAGTTCTTGCGGGTATGTATGGCATTTTGCCTGATACGCTGGATTTTAAATTCGGACAGTTTTTTGAAGTACCTGATTTTACAGTTGATCCTGACCCTCTTAATCCTGACCCGCAGGCTATGGCTGATACATTTGCAGAGGCAGTTGAAAATGCAGCTAAAACTAACAAAGAAGTAAAGATTCAGTTTTTTCCCACTCAACTCGGCGCTAATAAATGGAGGCAGTACTGTATTATCTTTGAGGAAAATAAAGTGAGTATACAGTTTAATGAAATTGTAAGTACTTCCCAGATACCTGTACAGGGAACTGCGCCTCAGGGGAACAGGATAGGCGTTAAAGAATTCAGCCATAAGATAAAGCCGGTTACTGATGATATAAACTGGTTAAACAAAATCATATATTTTTTGAGAAAGATGTTAAAAGGGAAGAATTTGCCAAAAACAGTTGTTAAACCATCTACTATTGACATATTGTCCTCTACAATGTTCGGCTTAAAATTAGAAAAAGACGGCAGGATATACTTTAACTGGCTGCCGTGGCACCGCACATGGAGTCACTCCTATGTTTTTGGGGCAATACTTACAATCCCTGTATTTTTAATTACATACTTATTAAATTTACCTTACTGGCAGTTATACGGAATTGTAGCTTTCACAGGTTTTGCAGTTCATATAACAGAAGATATGACAGGACATATCGGAGGCTCACTGTTATGGCCGCTGATGAAGGAAAGATGTGAAGGCCTTGAATTGTTTAAAGCCAGTGACCCGAGAACAAATTTCAGTGTTATTTTTACTGCATTTGTTTTGATTATTTGGAATTTAGACAGATTTACCTTGCAGTATATTTCAGGAGGGCAAAACTCAAAATGGCAGGGCTGGCTTTTCCTCTTATTGTTTCTTGGTATTCCATTAACAATTTATTTTGCTGTTATAGCTGTTATTAAATCTAACATCCGGCAGAAAAAAGAAGCTCAACAGGCGGAAAGCAAACCTGATGGCGTGCCGGATACAGTTGTAAATTAGGGGCAGGGTTTATCTTGGAAGATAAGGGCCTATTTTTATTAAAAAAAGTTCTATTGCTGTTAATTCTTCTTCAATTATTTCTTTAAATCTTTCCAGAGAGGTTTCACCGGCTCTGTGAATAGCCTGGACCTCGCCGGCATCTAACCACAACCCTTCGCATTTAGAGCAAACTTCTACTTTTATGCCTGTTTCACGTCCGTATTCTACAGTATGGAGTGTTTCATTATCGCGCGGACACAGCAATTCACTTTTATCAATTTTTACAAATCCCTGCTCATGTTTTGAATCTATCTTAAACCAGTCTTTTTCCTGCATAATCTGCGCCAGTTCACCTTTATCAAACCATAAGCCATCGCAGTTGATGCATTTGTGATAGAGTTTTCCTTCTAAGATATGATCTTTTAATTGACTGTGACATTTTGGACAATACATATTTCCTCCTCTTTTAATCCTAAGTTTAGGTTCTTTCTTAAATATTGTGCAAATATCGTCTGAAAGTTGTGTCCAAATGGGTCCGTAAAATGTATTTTGAGTGACTTTAGTACTTTTAGTAAAAGCCAGTTCGGTTCTTTAGAAAAAGCTCAAATTGTTTGAGACCGACGATGAGTCGGTTGAGTTTTTGAGCTTTAGGACTGGCTTTTACGCGCCAGTGGCAAAAGTACTATGGAACAATGAGGGAGCGAACGCTGCCAAATGCAGATAGCGAGTATAACGAGCGGCAGTGAGCTACCGAATGTCAAAATTCATTTTCCGGACCCTGACAATGCACATTAAATACGAAAGAACCTAAATTTACCTTTATCTTTAAAATGGCAAAAATATAAACATATGTCAAGCTTTTATGAACCTTCGGTTCACAAAAAGCATAAAAATCCCCCTATATCCCCCTTTGAAAAAGGGGGACTTAGGATTTCTCCTTACTTTCCCCCTTTACTAAAGGGGGATTAAAGGGGGATTTCTAAGGTGAAAATAATGGTTCTTTTCTAAAATTTAATCCGCTGCTCAAAGCCAAGGAATTTTTCTTTTTCAGAAACCCTACCCCTTAAAAACTGGCTGCCCTGTAACCTGTATAGAACATCTAATTCATGGGATAACCTGAGTTTGTTTTCAGCCCCCCCAACTTCCATGTAATATCCCATATAGAATCTATCTGTAAAATATCGCCCTAATTCAATGCCTGCGCTTTCAAACATAAAGGTATTAATACCTTCAGGACTCATCTCTACCTGAACATCAACCTTAGCAACATCTATAAGCTCAGTCCTTTTCAAGATATTCTTTACTAACGGAGAAGTCAGGTTTGCGTCAATGGCCCTTAGAATTTCCTGTCTTAAAAGAAAGTTCCGTTCATCCTGTGAGAGTCCTTCTAACTCCACGCCGGCTATGGTAAGTTCCATTGCTTCTTCAGAAGAAGTTTTATCCGCATATTTGCCTGAATTAAAACGCGGTGTAATATCTGCAACCCTGCTTGGAGAAATTATAATTTCAATCACATCATCTTCCCACATCTCATCTTCCATTTTTCTCTGTATATCCGTTACAGCAACTGCATCTAAATATTCTACAGTATCTTCAAATTTCAGGTTTGCTTCTTTTACTCTATAATCCCTGTTGAAATAAGTTAATTCTCCTTCGTTTGATGTGATTGTTCCATTTATTATAATACTTTTACCGGGGTACTGCTTAAAATTCAAATTCCCCTGTACCTTAACCCTGGCATAGGTATTCTCATACCACACAGATTCACCGGCAGAAAGGTCTATATCAAGTATTATATTATCAAAAAATGTTGTTGAAGCGGGTTTTTTTGAACTCTTTGCAGGCGGATAGGTAAAATGAGTATTTTTAAGTGTTATATCACTTTTTAAATGGAAACTTTCGGCAATATTATAAAGATTAACTTTGCCTTTTATTTCTCCGTGCGAAGGCAGAGTGAGGAATCTGCCAAAAATTGTACTCTGTGGAATATCAAGATAAGGTATTTTTACTGATACCCCCTTTTCGCCTTCTGTGTGGATTGTTATATTTATCTTAAATGGCTTCACGCCTACATCAATATAACCATCTCCTGTTATAGAACCCGGTTTCCATTTTGCTTTTAATTTACTGAAATTAAACCTGCTTTGCTGGGATACAATCCTGCATTCAATGTCCCTTATTTTACCTATGATATCCTTGCCGACAACTGTTCCTCCTTCAAGGTTAATTCCGCCTGTTATTACAGGTTTTTTTACAGAGCCTCTCAGGTTGAATTTTCCTTTAAAGTAACCTGCTGCCTTGCTTATTTCATCTGACATATTTTCAAGTACTGAGAGTGAAAATCTGTGGACATTAATATTTAAGTTATTTATTTCACCAATTGTTCCTGCTACCTCAATATCTATAAAACGGGGGTCACTTAATATTGTATCCATTAATTTTAAGTTTCCATCCGCATAGGAAAACGAGCTGCTAAAACTGTCAATTTTAATATTTTTATACATACCATCAACAATGCTCAATTGTCCATGAGCTTCTATAGCTTCAGCAGTTCCTTCAACATTTAAGTCAAAATTAGCTTTGCCGTAATAATCCACAGGGCTGTCAAAAAGTTTGATTATTTTATTTATCTGGATATTCTCAGCATGTATGGATGCGCTAATTCTTTCTTTGGTATAGATGCCGTTTCCATCAATGACTTTTCCCTGTTTTGACATCTTAAGAGATTTAACTTCAATATTTTCAGGCAGATTAAATAAAATTTCTGCTTTAATACCCTGTTCTGCATTAAGTTTAAGAGTTTTCTGATTGTATTCAGCCGTTAATGCGGTATTTAAGTTAAACCTGTTTATAAGTAAATTTTCAGGCACAATTTTCAACCTGAGACTGAGAGGTTTAGTATTAATTATTCCTGTTATTTTTGCAGTACCTAATATTGAAAAAGGACCAATCTTTAGGTTTTTAAAAGTGCTGTGGACATCTGTATCTAATTTTCCCGGTTCTGTTAAATTTATTTTTCCTGAGTCAAGATTTAATGCACCTTCATTATAAAAAGCTTCAACCTCTTTAATTTTAATCACATTTTCCGAATAAGTTAATGTCCCTTTTATACGATTATCCAAGTCAAATTCAATATCAATAACCGGCTTTGAAAAATTACCTGATACGCGGACTTCAGTGTCCAAACTACCGCTGATACCCGCTTCTTTTAACAACGACATGTCAAATTTTCTAATCTTAAAAACAGAATTAATACATTTAGAACTGTCAATTCCGCCTGTAACCTCAATATAACCATCCTTGCCAAGTGCGCCTTTTAATTTTTCAATATTTAATTCACCTGCTTGATACTCTGCTGATAGTTTCATTGAAAGCGGTATATTGTTCCATTCCCCCTGAGTCAGCGTTCCTTTAAAATAAAATAACGGAGATTTAACTTTTCCCATAGTTTTTATACTACCGGATACTAAACCCTGCGCAAAAAGAGATACCCCGAAAGCATCAAGAACTTTTTGTAACTGAAATTCTTTTACCCATATATCACTTTCTATTGAATTACTTTCATCAAACTTTGCAATCAGCTCTCCTGTTATCTTATCTCCTGCATTTAAATTAATATTCAGTTCTTCATTTATATACGAGCCGTTTACCGACAACCCGGGCCATTCTTTTTTATTTAGTTTTATATCCCCGTTGGCTTTGAATTCATATTTTCCCAGTGTACTCCAGCCACCTATATAATGGAGGCCGCCGTCAAATTTTCTCTTATTTAAATCATACCCTTTTAAATTCAGCTTTATATCCTGTATCGGATATACATCACCATGCATGAAAAAACTACCTGCATCTTTAGTGGAAATTAATTCTTTAATCTGTATTTCATCCCCGGATTTTGTTAATAAACAACTAATATTTCCAAAATCCGCATTTAGCGCTTTTAAATCCTGAATGAAAAATTTTCCTGCTCCTTTGTTTTCTTTAAACTGAAAAATCCCATCTAAAGTTCCGCTATTAATCCTGAAGTCCCTTTTAACAAGAACAGTAAGCTCTTTAATATCAGCAGTTGTTACTGTAATAGATGATTTCTTGAGATGAGTCTTATCCCCTGCACTTTCAAATTCTAACAATCCTTTCAGATAATTATTTAAATTAATATCTGATATTTTGATTTTTTTTGTTTCATTTTTCAGCATAGCGTCAATATTACATGCTAAAAAATATTTTGCATCCCCGATACTCAGTTCAGCAGTCTGGAGCAATCCATTTAAAGCGGTTTCTTTTTCATTAAACACAAAATTTCCCCTGAAATTAACCGCGCCTTCTAAGTTACCATATATACTTCTCAAGCCCGGGATATTAACAGTATCTACATTTAAGGCTTCAATTATCAGCTTTGTACTAAAGGGCGAAAAACTGAATCCTCCTCCTATTTTCAGCTTCTCTTTATTCTGACCATTAAAAACAAATTCCTCTATATTTATATTTTTGTTATCATCAGATAAGGTAAATTTGCCGTGTGTTGTGTAATTTCCATCTAATGTAAATCCATTTAAAATAAACTTTAAATCACTGTATTCGGCTTTTATTGTGAGGTGCTCAAATTTTCTACCCGGAATAATGAAATTTTGTAGAGTAGCATTGGCATTTATTACAGGGGAATTTATATTTCCTGATATTGCAAAATTAGAATTAAATTTTCCATTTATTTTTTTATTTCCTGTAATTTTACTCATGCACAGATTCTCTGCTAACAATCTAATATTTATTTCGCCGGTTTCGGACCATGAACCTTCCCACATCAGGTTTCCATCAGCGACACAAACTTGCCCTGAGCCGAATCTCAGGTTACCATTTTCATAGGATACTTCGGTCTTTAACTGACTTACATGGATATTTGAAATATCCCCTGAATCCATAAAAAGGTTTCCTATGGCAGTTAAATTATTTAAACTGCCTTTAATGGCACCTGCTACTTCAAATTCACCTTTTATCATGGGCTTTTCTAATAACTGACTGGCTGATATTCTACCATTTGCTTCTAACATAATTTCAGGAATTTCAAGGTAATTCTTAATTATCCCGGTTATATTCAGGGAATTTTCACCCCACATTAAACTGCCTTTTTCAATCTTCAATCTGTCAGAAGATACATTTATCAGGGCTTCAGGTATTCTATAGATGCCGGAAACTGCATTCTGTATTTTTATTTCCCCGTTAATTTGAAGACTTCGAAGAATGGGGACGGTTCTGATACTTTGCAAAAACAAAGTATCAGAACCGTCCCCATTCTTCGAAGTATCAGAACCGCCCCCATTCTTCAAGTTTCCTTCAATATGAAGATATACATTTGATAAACCTGAATCAAAGCTGAATTTCATATCACCTGCTAAAATTTCCCCTATTTGCTTTAACTGCAGGTTTTTTCCTGTAACCAGCGCTTTAAAATCCTGTTTCAGTATATGTAAATTACTTTCAATCTTTATTTCTTTTATTAAATCCAGGATTTCAAATGATGTTTTTGCATGAATTTCAGGATACCCGCTGAGAAACACATTTCCGTCAAAATTTCTTACCTTTATTACACTATTTTTTAAATAAATATTAATATTGCCATTTACAAAGTTAAGTTTCCATGGCGGAATTGGACAGGTTCTTGTTTTTCTATCTTGAGATAATACTTTCTCAAGACCTGTAATTTTTATTTTTCCATCAGTATAATGAATAGTTAATTCCGGTTTGAAAAAAGAAATATCCCGGATAATCTGAGAAATATTCCCTGCTTTCTTAATCAGTTTTAATAAAGAATATCTAATCTTTATTTTTTTTATTGTTAGAATTTCTCTATAAGTCACGGATTCAGTAACTTTAACATTACTTAAGATTATACTGTTAAAAATATCTGTTTTTATTCTGCCAATTTCAACAGGTTGTCCAATATAAGTTGAAATACTTTTTTTTATAATGGTTTTTAGATGTAAGTTGAATTTTCTACTTTTTATATAAAGGAAGACACCGCTAATTATTACGGCGATTACAAGTAATATAACAAATATTTTTTTCACAAATTAGTTTGTTTTTTTAAAAACAATTCTGCCGTCTTTAAGAACAGCTTTAATTTTTACTGGCGGGATAATTTCTTGTTTCAGCATTTCTTCTGAGAGCGGATCTTCAATGTATTTTCTTATAGTTCTCTGTAGTTGCCTTGCCCCGAATTCAGGATCAAAGCCTTTTTCAGCAATAAATTCTTTTACCTCATCTGCAATCTCAAAGTCTATTTTCTGCTGGGACATCCTGTCTGTTAATTCATTAATTAAAATGCCGATAATTTCTGTAATATGCTCTCTGCCCAGTGGATGGAAAACAATAAGTTCATCTAATCTGTTCAAAAATTCAGGCCTGAAGGTTTTTTTTGTCTCTTCTAATATTTTTTCTTTAATTCGTTCATAATCAAGTTCAATCTCTCCGCCTTTCTGAAATCCCATTCCACTGTTCTTTAGTTCTCTGGTGCCAAGATTGGATGTCATTATTATTACAGTGTTCCTGAATATTACCCTGTGCCCGAGATTGTCTGTAATCTGCCCGTTATCAAATATCTGCAACAGTATATTAAAGACTTCAGGGTGCGCTTTTTCTATTTCATCTAAAAGTACAACAGAATATGGTTTTCTCCTGACTGCCTCTGTGAGCGATCCACCTTCCTCATATCCGACATAACCTGGAGGAGAGCCTATAAGACGGGAGACGCTGAATTTTTCCATAAATTCACTCATATCCACTCTGATGAGAGCATCTTTATCTCCAAACATATACTCTGCAAGTCTAATTGCCAGTTCAGTTTTTCCCACTCCTGTAGGGCCTAAAAAAATAAATGAACCTATTGGTTTTCTAACATCTTTTAAGCCTGTGCGTGAACGGCGGATAGCCTGCGATATTCTTGTAACTGCCTCATCCTGTCCGACAATCCATTTATGGAGTTCATTTTCCATATTAAGTAATCTCTCTGATTCCTTTTCAGTCATTTTACTGACAGGAATACCTGTCCAGTTTGAAATGATGTCTGCTATATCTTCACCGGTAACAGTATTAAAACTTTGAAGCATTTTGTTTTCCCATTTCTTTTTTTCTGCTTTTATCAGTTCCTCAAGTTTTTTTTCACTGTCCCTTAAATCCGCTGCTTTTTCAAATTCCTGCGATGCAATAGCAGCTTTCTTTTCTTTTGTAATATTTACTTTTTCTATATCAAGTTTTTTAATGTCTGAGGGAAGTATTGTGGATTTTAATCTTGCCCGTGAACCAGCCTCATCAATAGCATCTATAGCTTTATCAGGAAGAAACCTATCAGTTATGAACCGCTGCGACAGCGTTGCTGCCGAGGAAAGAGCTTCATCCGAGAATTTAACCCTGTGATGGGTTTCGTAGCGGTCTCTGAGGCCCATAAGTATCTGGATAGTTTCATCAACAGATGGCGGGTCAACTAAAACCTGCTGAAACCTTCTGGACAATGCAGCATCTTTTTCTATATGTTTTCTGTACTCGTCAAGTGTTGTTGCGCCAATACACTGAAGCTCTCCTCTGGAGAGAGCCGGCTTTAACATATTAGATGCATCCATAGCTCCTTCTGCTGCGCCTGCGCCTATTACTGTATGAAGCTCATCTATAAATAAAATTATTTTGCTTTTAGATTTAAGTATTTCATTCATAGCTTTTTTCAGCCGTTGTTCAAATTCTCCACGGTACTTTGTCCCCGCAATCATTGCTGCAAGATCAAGTGTTACAACTCTTTTATTCAATAAGATTTCAGGAATTTCATTATCCGCTATCTTCTGGGCTAATCCTTCAACTATCGCGGTTTTTCCAACACCTGCATCGCCTACAAGGATGGGGTTGTTCTTTGTCCGTCTGGAAAGTATCTGAATTACTCTCTGTATCTCCATTCCCCTGCCTATTATTGGGTCTAACTTACCTTCTTTAGCCAATTGAGTAAGATCTCTTCCATATGTATCAAGAGCGGGCGTTTTTGATTTCTTTTTATCCATTCCGGGAGCAGGCTGAAAAATTCCTTCACCTAACAGGTCTAAAATTGTCTCATGGATTTTATCCTGCGTAAGACCAACATTCTGAAGAACCTGGGAAGCTATTCCTTCATCTTCTTTTACAAGTCCTAAAAGTATATGTTCTGTTCCTACAAAGTTATGCCCGAGCTCCTGCGCTTCCTGCACTGAAAAAGATAACACCCTTTTTGCCCGCGGGGTCATTGGCCTGTCACCTGATAAGAGGACATTGTCTCCTTCTCCAATTAGTTGTATAACCTGCATTCTTAGTTCCATTCTATCTACGCCCAATACTTTAAAAGCTTCAGCAGCTACACCTTCGTCAAGGGACAACAGCCCTAAAAGGATGTGTTCGGTTCCCACATAATCATGATTTAATTTTTTTGCTTCTTCCTGAGAAAGAACTATTACTCTCTGCGCTCTCTTTGTAAATTTATTAAACACTACTGCAATCCTCCTATCTAATAAAAGTAGGAGACTAGGAAACTATGAGATTAAGAGATTGGGTAAAGAATTAGAATTAATTCCTAATCTCCCAGTCTCATAGTCTCCTAATCTCTTATTTAATGCTTTCCTTTATCATCCTTGCTCTCACAACATCTCTTTCAACAGCATTCATCTCTTTATTTTCTATTTCCTGAATATGGGCAGGCTGTATCCTGAACATCAGATTATTGAGTTTGTTGATATCTATATCTAATATCTTTGTATAAATACCAAATCTGACATTTGAAATCAAATCCAGTGATTCTTCAAAACTTATCTTAAAAGCATTTAAAAGTACGCCGTGAGAACGAAAAACTGTGTCCTTTAGGACCTGGAGATTTGTATCTATAATTTTCCGGCGAATTTTATTTTCCCTCTCCGCTACCTGCACAACAAGCCGTTTCAGATTATCTATTATTCTGAGTTCGGATATTCCTAAAGTTACCTGATTTGAAATCTGCAGCATATTTCCCATTACTCTTGTGCCTTCTCCATAGAGCCCTCTTACAACCATACCCATTTTATTTACATTTTCCATTGTACTTTTCAGTCCATTGGTCATTCCGAGACCGGAAAGATGCATCTGACAGCTTGCCCTCATACCTGTTCCTGTATTAGTAGGACATGAGGTGAGATACCCCCACTTTTCTGAGTATGCAAAATTTAAATATTTACTCAGTTCATTATCAACGCTGTTTATAATCTCCCAGGCTTCAAATAAATTTAATCCGCCTGATATGCACTGTATTCTCAAGTGATCTTCTTCATTGACCATTATACTCAACTGTTCTTTATCGTCAATTACTATGCCGCCATCAGAAGATGAGACTGCATGCTCATAGCTTATAATATGTCTTTCTAACAGCAGCATTCTGTCAATATGACTGAGATCATTAAGCGCCAATTTTTTTGCATTTTTTAAAAATTTGCTTTTTTCACAGGCTTCAAATACTTCCTCCAAACATTTCTTTAACTGCTGGGGATTAGATGCGCTTGGGAATGGATAATTCTTAAGATTTCTCGCTAAACGGATTCTTGTTGATATAATACTGTCATACTTTCCTTCTACATCTGTAAGCCAGCCTACATTACTTTCAGCAATTTTTTTAAGTTTCATTTTTTTCAAGTTCTTTAATTCTATCTCTTAGAACTGCTGCTCTTTCATATTCCTCTTTTTCTATTGATTTTTTAAGTTCATCTTTTAAAGTTTCTATTTCTCTTAACTGCTTGCGGCCAGGAAGACTTTTACCTGCATGTTGTACCGAACCCTGTAATCTCTTTAAAAGAGGTGTCAGTTTTTCTTCAAAAGTTTCATAGCATTTTTCACATCCAAGCTTTCCTATCTCTTGAAATTCAGAAGATGTCAATCCGCATTTTGGACATTTTAAATCCTCGCTGATGTCACTAAAAGCGGTCAGCATATCCGATAAGCTGTGAAAAATATTCTCCTGAAGTTCTGAAAAGTCTATTATTTGCCCCATTGCCTCACCTGCACAGACCTCGCATATCTTATACTCTACCATATTACCGTCTTCAACTTTTTTTATAAATATTTTAGCTTCTCTTTTATGGCATAAATCGCAAAGCATTACCCCAATCTCCTAGTCTCCAATTCATTTTAGATTTGTTGATTGACGATTTATTGATTGATTTTATTTCCAATCTTCAATCACTACATTTCAGATTTAGTAATTGATGATTTAATGATTTAAAATTTTTCAATCTACAATCTTCAATCTAAAATCTTCAATCTCATAGTCTCCCAGTCTCCACTTTATATCTTAGTGCCCTCCACTTTGGTTATTTCCCTGAACTTCATTATCAATTCCTTGGTTATTTCTCCCGGGCTTCCATTCCCTATAACTCTTCCGTCAACATTAACTACAGGGACAACCTCGGCTGCAGTTCCTGTAAGAAAACACTCTTTTGCATTATAGACCTCAAACAATGTAAACGGCGATTCTTTAATCTTTAATTCCATCTCTCTAGCAAGTTTTATTATTGCTCTTCTCGTTATACCTGTTAAAGTCCCGAGATAAGGCGGAGGAGTAAACACTTTATTTCTTCTTGAAATTATAAATATATTATCCCCTGTGCATTCTGTAACATAACCTTCCCTGTTTAACATCAGAGCTTCAGGAACACCTGCTAAATTTGCTTCAATTTTTGCCATGATATTATTAAGATAATTCAGTGATTTTATTCTTGGATTCAGCGCTTCAGGAATATTGCGTCTGGTTGAAGCAGTTATAATTTTCAATCCGTCTTTATAAAATTTCTCAGGATACAGGGCTATCTTATCAGCAATTATAATGACTGTCGGCTCTGTACATATATCAGGATTCAACCCGAGATCACCTACTCCACGGGTGATAACTAAACGAATGTAAGCATCTGTTAAATTATTCATCTTTACAGTTTCTACCACTACTTTTTCCATATCATCTATTTCCATTGGTATATTTAAACTTATGACTTTAGCAGACCTGTAGAGACGCTCAAGATGTTCTTTTAATTTAAAGATATTTCCGTCATATGCTCTTATTCCTTCAAATACACCATCTCCGTATAAAAGGCCATGGTCAAAAACTGAAATTTTTGCTTCATCTTTATCAACAAGTTTTCCATTTAAATAAATTAATTTTCCCATACTTAATTCCTCCATATATTTTAGGAATGATTGATTTTAATTGATTACTCCGTCCTTTAATTGATACTTAAATTCCCCTGCATCCATAAGGTCACTCTCGTGGGTAGCAAGTATTATTCCGACATCATTTTCTTCTTTTAATTTACTCAGTAATTCAATAATCACACTGCTGTTGCCTGAATCAAGATTTCCTGTAGGCTCATCCGCAATGATAAAATCAGGTTTATTTATAACTGCTCTAGCCATTGCAACCCTCTGTTTTTCTCCTCCGCTTAATGTTAATGGATTCCTCTTTAAAAGACTTTTTATATTAAGAACATTAACTAATTTTTCAAACCATACTCTGTCAAGTTTTAAATTATTAATCTTTAAAGGCAAAACAATATTCTTCTCAATATCTAATTCTGAAATCAAATAGAAAAACTGAAAAACAAAACCTATTTTTAAGTTTCTCCATATACTCAGCTGAAAATCTCCAAAATTATAGACTTCCTTTTCATCATACAGGAGACTTCCCTCATCAGGTTTTTCCAGACCTCCTAATATATTTAAAAGAGTAGTCTTTCCACTGCCTGATGCGCCATATATTGTATACCATTTTCCATGTTGAAATTTCAAGTTTATTCCTTTTAAGACATCAATTTTCTGCTTACCCTCCAAAAAACTTTTCTTTACATCGATTAACTTTAAAACATTATTCATTTCTTAATTCTTCAGCAACTTCTAATTTCCCTGCTCGGAGGGCAGGATAAATAGTTGCAAGATAGCTGATAAACATTGCTGTAATTACAATTAGAACTGTGTCTATAACATTAACCCTTACCGGCAGTGTAGAAATTAAATAAACTTTCGGAGGCAACTGGATAAATTGATATTTCTTAAGTAATATGGCAGCTATTAATCCTGTTACGGTTCCAATTACAGTTCCTGTAAAGCCTATCAGCAATCCATTGAAATTAAACATCATGCGTATCTGCTTCTTTGTTGCGCCAATTGCGCGCATTATTCCGCAATCTTTTGCCCTTGTTACTGAAATCATAATTAATGTGCCTGCAATATTAAAAGTAGCTACTAACACAATCATAATAAGCACAATAAACATCATTGTTTTTTCTAATTTTAGTGCTGCAAACAGGTTATAGTTTCTATCCTTCCATGTCCGGACACTGTAGTATGGACTGGACAGCTTTCCCTTAAGAGCTTTAGCTGTTTTTTCTGCCTCAAATGGATTATTAATATACAACTCAACACCCGAGGATGCTGCATCCGGAAATATTTTTTTAGCAACTTCTATATTTATATATACTAATGACGAATCATATTCGTATATTCCTGAATTGTAAATCCCTGTTAATTTTAATTTTTCTACTCTTGGAATTACAGGCGCTCCAATCTGCTTTATCCGCGGTACAATTAAATACAATTCATCATTCAGCTTAAGATTCAGTATATTTGTAATTTCCCCGCCTAAAATAATATTATTGTTCTTTAAGGCTGACCATTTACCTTCAGTAAGTTTTAACTGGCAACTCTCCGGGTTTACTCCCTTTATTACAACACCATGGCTGGTTCTTCTATGATATAAAAGTCCTTTTCCATACATAAATGTAGTATAATTTTTTAAACCTTTTATTTCATTCAGCTTTTCATTTATTTTTGATTCCACATCCATGCCGAGAAATGGATTCATAACTAAAATATGCGGATTTAAGGACAGCAATTTGGAAGTTATTTCCGTGTGAAAACCATTCATCACTGAAAGAGTAACTTGAAGAGATGCCACTCCAAGTGCAATCCCTGCAATAGAAATACATGTCATAATCCCCCAGATATCACGGGCCCAGGTTTTACTGAAATACGCCCATGCCATGCGCAGACTAAAAGACATTTTTCTGGATGCAGGATGCAGGATACTGGATGCTGGATACTGAATTTTTGTAGTTGCCTGATTTATCAGGCTTCCTTACATGCTCAATAAATTGAGCAACTACTTCTATCTTCCATGTTCCAACTTCCATCTTATTTTGCATTATTCTTATCAATAGGTTTGAGCATAGGGAAAAGAATAACTTCCCTGATTGATTCAACCCCTGTCATGAGCATTACCAGGCGGTCAATTCCGATACCGAGTCCTGAGGCAGGCGGCATACCGTATTCAAGAGCTTCAATATATTCTTCATCAATTTTTTTACTCTGCATTTCAAACATTTTTCTCTGAACTTCAGGGTCATTCTGTTCGCTGTAGGCATTCCCTATTTCCTGTCCGCCTATGAATATCTCAAATCTTTCTGCGAATTTTTCATCAGTTTGTGATTTTTTAGCAAGAGGCGAATGTCTGGACAAGTATCCTGTTACAAAGGTTGGATTTATCAGCTTATTCTCTACATATTTAGAAAATATTCTGTCAACAATTTTTACATCTGTATCTTTACCCGGAGGAACATCAAGTTTTTCTGCTTTTTCTTTTAATTCCTCAAAAGAATCACGAGGAGAAATCTCCATTTTAGTATACTGGCTCATAAGTTCCCAGATGTTTTTTTCCTCCCAGCCTGCAGAAAAATCTATTGAAGATTGAAAATTATCTTTTAATTTATTCCAGACGCTGAGTATTATTTCTTTTGCTAATTCCATCATATACCTGTAATCTGTATATGCTGAATAAACTTCAAGCATTGTAAACTCAGGATTATGACGGGTAGAAATACCCTCGTTTCTGAAATTTCTTCCAATTTCAAAAACATTATCCCATCCTCCTACTAACAGCCTCTTAAGATACAGTTCAGGCGCAATTCGCAGCGATAATTCAGTATCATAAACATTATGGTGCGTTTTAAATGGCCGCGCATCCGCTCCGCCTGGAATATCCTGAAGTATCGGTGTTTCCACTTCAATAAATTTTTTTTCTATAAGTACACTTCTTATTTCATTTATTGTGAAAGTCCGCGCTTTTAAGATTTTTGTAGAATCTTCATTTACAAGTATATCTAAATATCTCTTCCTGTATCTTGTCTCTACATCCCGTAATTTGTGCCATTTTTCAGGAAGCGGCCTCAGCGACTTGGAAAGAAACTTTAATTCTTTGACAAGTACTGTTTTTTCACCTGTTCTTGTTACAAAAAGTTCACCGCCCACACCAATGAAATCTCCTATATCCATGTCCTTAAAAATCTCAAATGCTTCTTCTCCTGCTTCATTTAGTCTGATATATATCTGTATCTGACCTGTAGTATCTTTCAGGTGAGAAAAAGCAGCCTTACCCATCATTCTTTTACTCATCAATCTTCCTGCTATTTTTACAAACTCACCTTCATTTTTTTGTAGAGCAGAAGATGCAGTTACTCTGCCTTCGTACTTGTTAGGGTATGGATTATAGCCTTTTTCCCTGAGAGTTTTAAGCTTTTCTTTTCTTATTTTATCCATTCTTTTTTTAACTTTTTGTGCGGGAGCCGGTAAAACCCGGTAAAAATAAAAAGGACGATATTTATACCTGCCAGGCAAAAAAAGGCGGCAAAAACATAAGGAAAATACTTTTTAAGCACAGTAAAAGTTTTTTGTTCTTTTTTTTCCCTCAAAGGATGAAGATTAATTCTTATTATTTTCATAAACTTAAACCCGACACCACACTCATCATTTGAGGCGGAAAGGACAGGGTTTTATCTTGTTTAAAATTCAAACTCTCTCCCTGCTCCCAAAGTTTAACCTCAATGTCTAAAGCAGTCTTTATAACTTCGACTATCCCTTTAAGCCGGGCCCCTCCTCCGGTTAGACATACAGTTTCGATGCGGTCTCCAGCATTCATTTCGAAATAATCGAGAGAATTCCTTATTTCTTCGGAAAGGTCAAAAAACAATTCTTCCATGACAGTCAAAATATCTTTTTCCTGGGCGGAATTAATAAGCCAATCTTCGGTTTCATCTATACTTAAACTTTTAGCCACGG
>JAIVZN010000028.1:0-16679 GCA_048634875.1 Deltaproteobacteria bacterium
AAGATTCAACTGAAAGAAGGCGGTATTAGTTCAGATAACATAAGATTGATAAAAGAACAGGCTTTCTGTACTTATGAAAATGGTGATTATTATTCACATCGCAGAGGCGATCCTGAGAGAATGCTTGCATTTGCAATTCAGCATTAATTTACTAAAATCAATAAGATGAGAGAGAAAAATATTGCTATTATAGGTTGTGGAAAGATGGGAGGGATAATACTTAATTCTATAAAGAAGAATCTGAAAGAATGTAAAGTTACAGGTGTTGAAAAAAGAGAAAAACAGCGTTTTGAAATAAAAGAAAAGTCAGATATAAAAGTATTTGAATATATTAAAGATGCAGGTACTTGTGATGTTTATATAATAGCAGTAAAACCACAGGATATTGATAATGCTCTTGGTGAATTAGGCGAGGTAATTAAGGAGAGTAATTCAAGGATATTAGTAGTCAGTATTGCTGCAGGAATAACAGTGAAATACATAACAGATTATTTAAAGGTATATAATCCTGATATTTCAGTTATAAGGGTAATGCCAAATACAGGTGCCGAGGTTTCAGAGTCTATGTCAGCAATAGCCGTATCTGGTAAGGTTGATAAAGATGATATGGAATTAGTGGAAAGAATTTTTAAAGGTATGGGTGTCACAGTTAAAGTTAGAAAGGAATTTTTAGATGCTGTAACAGCTTTATCAGGGTCAGGGCCCGCATATTTTTTTTACATGGCTGAAGTAATGGAAAAGTTTGCAAATGATATGGGTATGGATAAAGTTGTTGCTCGTAAAGTTGTATCACAGACTATTAAAGGAGCAGGAGAATTAATGCTAAAAAGTGATAAGTCTTTTGAACAATTAAGGTATGAAGTTACTTCGCCGGGAGGTACAACCCAGGCTGCAATGGAATATTTAGAAAGCAAATCTTTTAAAGAAATATTTTATGAAGCCTTAAATAAAGCTAAAATGAGATCCGAAGAACTGAGCGGGAAACGGACATGAACTTTCAGTTCGCAAAAGGAGATGAAAATAATTGAGCCCTAAAAATATATTTTGTTGCTCCGGAGACTTTTTGCCTTTGGCACATGAAACTATGCCTAAAACTAAAAAACTCCCCAGCTCTTGCTTGCAAGAGCTGGGTCAAACAAGTTTTAGTTTTTAAACGCCATAGTTTCTATAAAAAGTCACAAGTCGCAAAAAATGCATAAATTAGGACTCAATTAAAGAATTTATTTATGGGTGAAAAAATGGAGGTTTAAATGTTGAGTGCATTAGGTTATATAATTAACAGCATAATTTTCATAGTTGTAGTTATTGTAAGTGCCCGTATATATATAAACTTAAGTAAGAAGGAAACAGGTGATTTACCCATGGGCCCGTTAGTTAAAGAACTTTCTGATTTAATACTTGCATGTGGCAGAAAATTTGTGCCTTTAAATGATGATACTCAACTCCTGATTGTTATATTGTGTATTAGTATGATTTTTATCTTTATAGTTAAATCAATTTTGATAGGATGAAACCCACATGGGCTTTTAAGTTATAAGTGATGAGTGATAAGTTATAGGTGAAATAAAAAAAATAACTCATAATTTATAACTTGTAACTCATAACTTTTAACAGTAGTGGCCGAGCTTGCTCGGTTGTAAAATAATGGAAAGTTGAAAGTAAAACAGTCATGAGTCAATTAAAAATAATATCATTTGAAAATGACAGATTAATTCTTCTTGACCAGAGAAAACTTCCGCATAGGGTATGTTATGTTAGAATTAAAAATTCTGAAGAAACTTCTGACGCCATTAAAGATATGGTTGCGAGAGGCGCTCCTCTAATAGGAATAACTTCCTGTTATGGGTATGCACTGGGATGTATTGAAGAGGTTTTTGCGAGTAACGCAGATTTAATAAAACATATGGATATGGTTAAACAGCGGCTTTTAAATTCCAGGCCGACTGCAGTAAATTTAAAATGGGCTCTGGATAAAATGGAGGGAAAATTTAATAGTTTGAAGGGTTTAACTCAAAATGAAATCTTTAAAGGATTAGTTGATACTGCCGATAATTTAAAAGAATCCGAAATTCAGGCAAATGAGAAGATGGGAGAATACGGAGCTAAACTGTTAAAAAAAATCAGCCGGAAAAAAGGGAAACTTAATATTTTGTCGCATTGCAATGCAGGAGCATTAGCTACGGGCGGGTGGGGAACAGCTCTTGGAGTTATCCGCTCGGCATTTAACAAGGGAATAGTTAAAATGGTCTATGTAGATGAAACAAGACCAAGATTACAGGGCGCAAGGCTTACTTGCTTTGAATTGAAAGAAGCAGGCATCCCTTACACTCTCATTTGTGACAATATGTCAGGTTTATTAATGAGGCAGAAACGGATAGATGTAGCTATAGTAGGCGCGGATAGAATTGCAAGTAACGGGGATGTTGCCAATAAGATTGGAACATATATGGTAGCTGTCTTAGCAAAGTATCATCGCATTCCTTTTTATGTTGCAGCTCCTGAATCTACTTTTGATTTTAATACGCCAGAAGGGGATAATATAGAAATAGAAACCAGAGACGAGGAAGAAGTCTTATTCATAGGCAAAGAGAGGATTAGCCCACAAGAGACAAGAGTTGAAAATTTAGCTTTTGATATAACTCCTCAAAAATTTGTTGCAGCATATATAACAGAGAAAGGAGTAATTAAAAAACCAGATGAATTACAATAAAACATTAAACCTTCCAAGAACAAAGTTTTCTATGAAAGCTAATTTAAGTAACAGGGAACCCGGGATTCAAAAAATCTGGGAAGATAATAAAGTATATGAGAAGTTGTTGGAAAAAAATAAAGATGGAGAAAAGTTTATTCTCCATGATGGACCCCCGTATGCCAATGGACATATTCATTTGGGGCATGCTTTAAACAGGGTACTCAAGGATATCGTATTAAAGTACAAAGCTATGAAAGGTTATTATACCCCTTTTGTGCCAGGCTGGGATTGTCATGGTCTGCCTGTAGAGTATGAATTGCTAAAGCAATTAGATAAAAAAGAAATTAAAGATAAAGTTGATTTCAGAAAAAAAGCTGCTCAATATGCACTTAAGTTTGTAAATATTCAAAAAAAAGAATTTAAAAGACTCGGGCTTTTAGGTGATTGGGACAACCCGTATCTTACGCTGCTGCCTGAGTATGAAGAAAAAATCATAGATGCTTTTAAAGAGCTGTATGTAAAAGGATTTATCAGTAGAGAGCTTAAACCGGTTTACTGGTGCTCATCCTGTAAGACTGCTTTAGCAGAAGCAGAAGTTGAATATAAAGATGTTGCTTCAGCATCTATATATGTTAAATTTGAATTGTTATCTGAAGATGATAAAGCCTATGCGCTTGTATGGACAACAACTCCCTGGACACTGCCATCAAATGTTGCTCTATGTTTTCATCCTGATTTTAATTATTCATATATAAAGAAAGATAATGAATGCCTGATAGTTGCCGAGGAGTTTGCCGATAGCTATCAGGGTTACGAGAAGATTAAAACAGTAAAAGGGAGAGATTTTGAAGGCTGTGAATTCAAACCGCCTTTTGGGAAGAGGATTTCTAAGGGAATACTTGGGAATTTTGTAACACTTGATGAAGGTACAGGTATTGTCCATATTGCGCCCGGACATGGAGAAGAAGACTATCTTGCAGGAAAAAAATATGATTTGCCGATATTATCTCCGGTTGATGATAACGGCAGGTTTACATCTTCAGTTGAAATTAATGAGATTATTGGTAAGGGAGTATTTGAGAGTGATCCCCTGATTATAGATATACTGCGGGCAAAAGGAATTCTCTTTGAAAAAAAAGATATCCAGCATTCATATCCGCACTGCTGGAGATGCAAGAAGCCAATCATTTTTAGAGCTACCAAACAGTGGTTTCTGAAAGTGGATAAAGACAATTTAAGAAATGATATTATCCTGCAGATTGACCGGGTTATGTGGATACCTGAAATATCAAAGAAAAGAATATGCGCAATGATATCCAGCCGCCCTGACTGGTGTTTGTCCCGCCAGAGATTATGGGGTGTTCCAATTCCTGTTTTTTACTGTAAAAAGTGCAGCGAATTCCTTGCTACAGAGGAAAGTCTGAATAGAGTTAAAAAATTTATAAAAGAAAATGGTTCTGATGGCTGGTTTAAGTATTCGTCTAAAGAAATACTTGGCGATGATATAAAATGTAAATGCGGGTCAACTGAGTTTATAAAAGAAGGCGATATACTTGATGTCTGGTTTGATTCAGGTGTAAGCAGTTTTGCAGTGCTTGAAACTTCCAACTGGCCCAGCGATATGTACCTTGAGGGTTCTGATCAGCACAGGGGATGGTTTCAGTCCTCAATAATTCCTGCTGTTGCCATCAGGAACATTCCACCTTATAAAAGTGTATTTACGCATGGATTTGTTGTAGATGCTGAAGGCAGGAAGATGTCAAAATCCATAGGCAATGTTATAAGTCCCAAGGATGTTGTTCAAAAATATGGAGCGGATCTTTTGAGATTATGGGTAGCCAGTGAAAATTATTTCAAAGATATTAAAATATCCGGGGAAATTCTTGAACAGGCAGTTATTCATTATAGAAGAATAAGAAATACTATCCGTTTTATTTTAGGCAATATCAGTGATTTTAACGGTAAAACTGTTGATTACGAAAACCTGACACCAATGGATAAGTTTATCCTGCATAAATTTTATCATTTAGTCTCGGAGGCAACCGATAATTATGACAGATTTTTGTTTTTTAAATCTATAAGGCTGATACATGATTTCTGTAATATATGGCTCTCTTCGTTTTATTTCAATATATTGAAAGACCGCTTATATGTACTGGCTAAGGATTCTCACGAGAGGCGCTCTTCGCAGACAGTTTTAAAGGTTATTGGTGAAATACTATTAAGAATCATATCACCGGTTTTAAGTCACACTGCTGAAGAGGGATGGCAGGTACTTAAAGATGAGCAGAATGAAGAATATCCAGAAAGTGTTTTTTTATATGATATGCCGGATGTACATAATGAGTGGAATAATCCTGATATAAATAAGGACTGGGAAAAGATTATTGAGATAAGAACCATGGTTTTAAAGAAAATTGAAGAATCAAAGGATAAGGGTATAGTTAAAGACCCGCTTGAATCTGAAGTAACATTAAGAACTTCATCTGAGGATATAATTAATTTCCTTAAAGATAAAGAAGAAAAATGGAAAGAATATTTTATTGTGAGTTCTGTAAAAATTAATTTAAATGAAGGGGAAGACTTTTTAAACGGAAAGATAAATATAGACATTAAAAAAGCAAAAGGGACTAAGTGTATCCGGTGCTGGCTTGTCAGTGAAAGTGTCGGTACAAATGAAATGCATCCTGAGCTCTGCAAGAGATGTGCTGATATAGTGGAAAAGTTTTGATATATTTCTTAATATTTACAGTATTTATCTTAGACAGATTTTTTAAGTTCTTAGTTGCAATTAATTTGAATTATGGTGATATTATACCTGTACTGCCGTTTTTAAATATTACATACCTTAATAATACAGGAATAGCATTCAGTCTTCTTACCGGCAATAATAAAATTCTTTTTTATGTAAATCTTTTTATTGTTGTTTTTCTTGTACTGGTTTTAGTATTTAGCAAGTTGAGAAAAGGGCTTGTATTTATAGCATATGCCTTAATTTTAGGCGGCGCATTGTCTAATTTATGGGATAGGTATTTTTATAACGGGGTCATAGATTATATTGATTTTAAAGTATGGCCTGTTTTTAATATAGCTGATACAGCAATAACAATAGGTGCGTTACTGATAGTTTACAGTACAATTAAGGATTGTTTATCTATAAAGAAGAGGACAAACAAAAATGTACCCTGAATTATTTTCTATATGGGGAATAACGGTTTATACTTACGGCTTATTTGTTGCTGCAGGTATTATTACAGGATTGCATCTTACATTGAAACTTGTAAAATACAGGTCATTACAAAAAGATTTTATAAACTATCTTTTTGTTGGAATTGTTATTTTTGGGTTTTTAGGTGCAAGGGCAGCTTATGTATTAATTGCATTTGAGGAATATGCCGGTAACCTGTACAGGATATTTATGTTCTGGGAAGGCGGATTGGTTTTCTTCGGAGGATTAATTGGCGGAGTAGTATGGGTTGTTTTTTCATCATGGAGAATGGGTTTAAATATATGGAGCGTATGTGATGTTTTTGCGCCAGGTATAGCATTAGGGCATGCTATCGGGAGGATTGGATGTTTTTTTGCAGGGTGCTGTTATGGGAAACCAGCAAAAATTGGTATTGCTTTTACAAATTCTGAATCACTTGCCCGTCCGCTTGGTGTTCCGCTTCATCCAACCCAGCTTTATTCATCGGTATTTTTATTTATTTTATCAGGTATATTATATTTAAAATTAAAGTCAGGTAGGTCCCTGAAATCTTCAGTTTTTGGATTGTATGTTCTCTGTTATTCAATATTCAGGATATTTATTGAATTTCTGAGAGGAGATTTTAGAGGTGAACTGATTGCAGGCTTTACTCCTACGCAGTGGATTGCCTTTTTAGGCGTTGCCTTGGGTGTATATCTGATAAGACAGACAGGAGCGAACGCAGATGTAAGAGGCTAAGCCTCTTACATCTGCGTTTATTAAGAATGGTTAAAGAAGATACTTTTATTGTTGAAACAACCATGCACGAAAGGCTGGATGTATATTTAGCTTCAAAATTAAAGTTTTCCAGATCAAAGATAAAGAAGTTTATTGAATCAGGATTAGTTGAAGTTAATGGTATTGTGAGAAGCAGTCATTATAAAATTATTGAAGGCGAGAAAATAACATATCAAATACCTGATGAGATAAAGAATGGGGACGGTTCTGATACTCAATTGAGTATCAGAACCGTCCCCATTCTTTATCAGGATAAACATTTTGCTGTAATAGATAAGCCTCCTGATTTAGTTGTTCACCCGGCTCCGGGAAACAAAAGTTCTACACTTTTAAACGGACTTCTAAAAAAATTTAAAGAACCACATTTAGTGCACCGTTTAGATAAGGATACATCAGGATTATTAATTGTAGCTTTAGATGAAAAAACAGCTTTAAATATCAGAGAACAATTTAAGGAAAAAGAAGTAAAGAAAGTATATGTAGCCATAGTGAATGGAATAATAAAAGAAGAAGCAGGTGAGATAAGTGTTCCAATAAAGCGCTCAAGAAGGGATCCGACGAAAATGAGCGTTGGTTACAGCCATGCCAGAGACTCAACTACCAGGTTTAAGGTAAAAGAGAGATTAAACGGAGCAACTTTTGTTGAGATATATCCTTTAAGTGGAAGGACTCATCAAATAAGAGTTCATTTTGCATATTACGGTTATCCTGTTTTAGGAGATACGAAGTATGGGGGGGAGAGTATCAGAACCGTCCCCATTCTTTCTCCCAGACAGATGCTTCATGCCTGGCAGATATCGTTTAAAGAACCTGAAACAGAAAAAAGAATTCATTTTGAAGCACCTGTGCCGGATGATTTTAAAAGGATATTGTCAGGACTAAAATTTGAAAAATACAATTGAATTTTGCTATAATAAAAATTTATCCCATTTGCTGTAATAAGAATGAAGAATTCCATTTTCTATTGCACTAAATGGGTTTATAATCCATCCTAAATGATAGAAATAGAAGAATATAAAGTCATAGAAGAAAAGAAAAAAAAGGGAATGCTTGTTGTTGTATCGGCTCCTTCAGGAACCGGCAAGACTACTCTTTGTCATATGTTAGTAAAAGAAATTGAAAGAGCAGTTTATTCTATATCTGTAACCAGCCGTGTTCCGCGTTCAAAAGAAGTTGATGGAAAAGATTATTTCTTTGTAAGTGAAGATGAGTTTAAGAAAATGGTTACAGAGAATAAACTTTTAGAATGGGCAATGGTGCATGACCGTTATTACGGGACATTAAGTGAATTTGTAAATGGAAATTTAAAAATTGGTAAATATATAATACTTGATATAGATGTGCAGGGAGGATTACAGATAAAGAAAATTTATCCTGATGCAGTTCTTATATTTGTAATGCCTCCGTCTATGGAAGAGCTTGAAAGAAGAATTACTGATAGAAAACAGGATTCAGAGACTGAAATAGAAAAAAGACTTAAGAATTCTTATGAAGAATTTAAACATGCTTCAGATTATGATTATCTGGTTATCAATAATGAACTTGATGAAGCTTTAAAGAATATAATGAGCATAATAACAGCGGAAGAATGCAGGTTGTAAAAATTTATTGTATATGGAGGATACTGTGGAAGAAAAAAATAAGAAAAAGTTGTATGATGACATAGATGATCAGTGGCTTTTTGTTCTCGAGGCTGCTACAAAGTATAAAAAGGAGTTCAGGAAAACATCAAAAATTGGCATGCCACCGAAAATTGATGATATTCTTGAAAAAACAATACTTGGAGATGATGAAGAACATGAGGGGGAAAAGAACCCAAAATAATAATTATGGCTAAGATTGTACTTGGAGTTTGTGGTGGAATAGCCAGTTATAAGTCAGTAAGTCTTGCTTCTTTAATGGTAAAAAAACTTTTTTCAGTCAAGACTGTCATGACTGAAAGCGCATGTAAGTTTGTAGGTTCTCTTACCTTTAAAACTATTACATCTAATTATGTATATACAGGTTTTTTTGAAAATAGCCAGATAGATAACCATACCACACTTGCAGTATGGGCGGATTTAATTATTATTGCGCCTATAACAGCAAATACCATAGCTAAAATTGCGCATGGTTTTGCGGACAATTTACTGTCAGCTTTAATTTTAGATTACACCGGTCCTGTATTTATTGCGCCTGCCATGCATAAAAATATGTGGAATAATCCTGCTACCCGGAAAAATATAAAAGAGTTAATAAATAGAGATTTTTATATTATTGGGCCCGAAAGCGGTGACCTTGCAGGTGGAAAGAAGGGGGAAGGAAGAATGGCTGAACCTGAAAGTATTTTAAATAGGGTAGAAGCCGTTCTTAAAAAAGATTATCCTGCCATTGAGTTTTAAAGGTTTAAATATACTTATCACAGCAGGTCCTACCAGGGAAATGTGGGATACAGTCAGATATCTTTCCAATCTTTCTTCAGGAAAAACCGGTCTTGCCATTGCAAAAACCGCTGTGAAGTGTGGCGCAAATGTAACTTTGATTTCAAGTAAGTATGGGGACTTACACGGTATTAATTTTATTTATGCTGAAAGTGCTGTAGATATGTTTGAGAAGGTGAAGAGAGAATTAGGTAAATGTAAAATATTTATATCTGCTGCTGCTGTAGCTGATTTTCGGCCTGTAAGAATGAAAAGAAAAATAAAGAAGAGAGATGAACTTCCTGTTATAAAACTGAAAAGAAATCCGGATATTTTAAAATGGGCGGCAGAAAACTACCCTGATAAATTACTTGTTGGATTTTCATTAGAGGATAAGATAGATGTTGAAAAGGGTTTATTAAAGAAAAAAGAAAAAAATTGCAGTATTATGGTATTAAATGATGTCCAAAATTTGGGTAGCGATATTAAGACAATTACTTTAATTACAGATAAAGGAATAAATGAATATAAGGATTTAAGTTTAGAGGAAATGGCAGAAGTAATTTTAGAACAATGTCAAAAGTTGATGTAGGCGCACTGAAAAAGTATTTACAATTCCGGCAGGATGCAGGAGATGATGGATTCTGGATTGATCATGAAAGAAGTAGTAGCCGGGACGGGGTAAGGATAAATAAAAGCCTTAATGAGATTGAAAAAACAGTTTTTGAATGTAGAAAGTGTCCTTTAGGAAACTACAGATTAAACCCCTGTTTTGGTAATGGAAATCCTATGTCCAGGATTATGTTTATAGGCGAAGGGCCCGGATATGACGAGGACCACAGTGGTATCGTTTTTATCGGGCGGGCAGGAAAGCTGTTAAACAGAATATTAGAAGTAACTTTAAATTTAAAACGATCTGATGTTTATATCACAAATATAATAAAATGCCATGCTATGAAAGAACCTGCCATGCCACATAAAAGAGGCAATGACAGACCTCCAACACCAAAAGAGACCAGTCAGTGTATTCCTTATTTAATCCAGCAGATAGACTTAATAAAACCAAGGGTAATAGTAGCTTTAGGCTCCCCTGCCGCAAAGACAATTCTTAATACAGATAAAGGGATTACAAGTTTAAGGGGAAAAGTTTTTGATGTCAGACTTGGCAAAGTAGATACAAAAGTTGTTTGCATATATCATCCTGCATATCTTTTACGGTATCCTTCAAAGAAAGAAGAAGTTATTGAGGATACAAAGATAATCAGGTCATTACTTTGAGATATTTAAGTGTTGCGCTTCCAATACCTGTGTTTAGACTCTTTTATTATAGCTCAAAGGATGATGTGGAAATAGGCAGCAGGGTAAAGGTTCCTTTCGGGAGGACAATTCAAACCGGATATGTTATAGATATTTTTAATGCCATTCCATCTGTGAATTATCCGATTAAAAATATAAAAGAAGTTGTTGACCAAAAGAGTTTGATTTCTTTTAGGCTTATGGAACTTGCGCGCTGTATGAGTGATTATTACCTCTCTCCTTTAGGCGAAATGTTGTCAGTAATTCTGCCTGTGGCGCTCAGGTCATTAAAGAGAAAAAGAAAAATTGATGAGCAGCTAAAAGGCAGTTATGAAAAAAAAGAAATTTTGCCTGAGCAGAAAAAAGAAGTAGAACTAATAATGAAAAAAGCTGTTGAAAATGTACCAGCAAAATTTCTTGTGCATGGAGTTACAGACAGAGAAAAAACTGAAGTTTATATGAGGATAATTACAGATTTGATTAATTTAAAAAAACAGGTAATTATGCTTGTTCCTGAAATTGCCATTACAGCGCAGTTAAAAGAGATGTTTCTAAAGAGATTCCCAGTTGATAAAATCGGAATATGGCATAGCCGTATTACACCGGGTAAAAAAATGGATTATATTCAAAAGATTTTTTCTGGCAAACTTGATGTTTTAGTAGGTCCCCGTTCTGCTGTATTTGCACCTTTTCCAAATTTAGGAGCAATAATAATTGATGATGAACAGGATCCATCTTACAAAAATCACAGTTCTCCTTTATATGATGCCAGGTGGGTGGCAGAAAAACGCTCTGAATTGGAAAATGCTGTTTTAATATACGGCAGTACTGTTCCCAGCGTGGAAACACTATACCGTGTGAGAGCCGGGGAAATTAATTATCTTAAGACTTCCCTGAATGACCAGGATAATCAGCCATTACTGATTGTGGTAAATATGAAGAAAGAGAGAAAAATATTTTCAAAATATTTACTTGATGAACTGAAAAAGACTTTAGAAAAAAAGAAACAAAGTATAATATTTCTTAATAGACGGGGTTATGCGCCTTCAGTTATTTGCGAAAATTGCGGCGAAATTATAAAATGCCCGAATTGTAATATATCCCTTGTTTATCATTCTTCTCAGGAAAAGCTTATATGCCACTGGTGTGAATACAGACAGGTTATGCCGCGTGAGTGCCCATCCTGTAAAGGAATCACATTTAAGTATTCAGGTATGGGTACACAGAGGGTTGAGAAAGCATTAAATAAAATATTTCCTCAGGCAAGAATTGTTCGTATGGATATTGATTCTACCATGAAAAGTGGAAGTGTTGATGTGATTTTTAAAGATTTTAAATATGGAAAATATGATATAATGATAGGCACCCAGATTGTAGCAAAGGGCTGGGATTTTTCAAATGTTGAGCTTGTTGGCGTTATAAACAGTGATATTGGCCTTATGATGCCTGATTTTAGAGCTACAGAAAGGATATTTTCTCTTTTGAAACAGGTAGGGTTGAGAGTCTGCCGGACACAGAATCGCGGGAAGGTTGTTGTACAGACATCTAATCCCGAGCACTATGGTATTAAAATGTTATTTGAAAAGGATATGACTAAATTCTTTGAAAAAGAGCTGAGTATAAGAAAAGACGCAAAATTTCCACCATTTACAAAATTAATAAATATAGTAAGTGCACATAAGGATGAAAATAAAGCTCGTGAAAATATTTATTTTTGTAAAAGTTTTATTGAGAAGAATGGGGATATTCTACTTGGCCCTGCTCCTGCGCCAGTATATAAGATAAGAGGAAAGTTTCGCTGGCAGTTACTTATTAAATATTTAAATGACGAAAATATTAAAGAAAAACTGAAAGAAATGATTATGAAAAAAAATTTTGCAGGAAAGTTGAAAATAGATGTTGACCCCCAGGAAATGCTGTGAAAATTAGAATTTATCCTGATTCAATATTAAAGAAAATAACCAAAAAAATTACAGATGAGAATTTAGAAAAACTTTACCGGGAGCTTGTTACAGCTATGATTAATTATGATGGAATAGGTCTTGCTGCCCCGCAGATTGGTATTGACAGAAGCATTGCAGTCGTTTCAGAGAAAGTAGATGAAAAACTTAAATCTCCTTTATTTCTTGTTAATCCTGAAATTGTAGAATTTAAAGGCGAGCAGTCAATTGAAGAAGGGTGCTTGAGTATTCTTGATATCACTGCACATGTTCCAAGGGCTCAATATATAAAAGTAGCCACAGGACTTGAGAGTAATAGAAAAATAATTACAGCAAAAGATTTATTATCTATTGTAATTCAGCATGAAGTTGATCATCTTAATGGTGTTCTTTTTCCTGACCGTTTAAAATTTTCAAAGAAGATATGGAGTTTATTTAAAGCAAGATTAAACAAAAAAAATGATAAAAAAGCTTGATATATTATTAGCCTCGGGCACAGAAATTGGGTGCAGATTTGTAAAAATATTAAATAATCTAAAGTTTGTAAACCTTGTACTTGTAGTTACAGGTGTGGATAAGCATAAAGACAGGGGTAGAAAGATTAAAAGGGCGCATGTAGCTCGTTACTGTGATATAAATAATATAAAAGTTTTTCAGAGCGAAAATATAAATTCAAAAGAATCTATTGATAGATTAAAGGAGATAGAAGCAGATATGGCGGTAGTTGTAGATTTCGGGCAGATATTTTCAAAAGAAACGCTGAATATTTTTTCTCTTGGTTCATTTAATCTGCATTATTCAATTCTTCCTGACTTGAGAGGTCCTGAACCTGTAAGATGTGCACTGCTAAACGGGTATAAGGAAACCGGGGTAACTTTAATGAAGATGGATGAAAAAATAGATACAGGTCAGATAGTTAGTACAGGAACCGTAAGGATAGAAGAACAGGATAATTATGGTACATTAAAAGAAAAACTTACTTTAGAAGGCGTAAAACTTCTTATTGAGTTTCTTACTGATTTATATAATGGCAATCAAATAAAACTTAAATCCCAGGAAGAGAATGTGGGCTGTTCTTGGAAAATAGATAAGGAGTTTTGTAGAATTAACTGGAAGCTTTCTGCAAAGGAAATTGTAAATCGTATCAGGGCGCTTAGTCCTGTCCCGGGGTGCTGGACAATATATAGCAAAAAGTGTGTGAGAGTAAAAATTATAATGGCAACCGAAGTAACAGGGGATGTCGGTGGAAAAGTAGTTAATGTAACAAATGAGGATTTTACTATTGGCGGAGTTAAGGTGCTAGAGATTCAGCCGGCAGGAAAAAAAATAATGACTGCGAAAGAATTTCTTGCAGGAAACCCGGTAGAAGTTGGAGATGAGTTTGAATAATATTAATACAATCAGGAATATAACATTAACAGGATTGTTAATATTGATATTAACAGGTTTAGCCATGTCATTGCTTGTAAGAAAAGTATTAATAATTATTACAGGCGGCTTTTGTTTTATAACAGGATTTACCGGATTATTAATAGTGCTTAACAAAGATAAATTTTTACCCTTTAAGTTTAAAAAATTCATACTTATTAATATTATTTTAAAAATAGAGATATTGTTAGCTAATTTATTGAAAGTAAACACTGAAAATATAATGCAGTATTTTATTTTTTTAAATAACAGGTTAAATCCTGATTTGAGCATAAAAAAATTATTGCTGTTACTGCCAAGATGTTTACAGCAGGCAACCTGTGACAGGGATTTGAGTATGGATATAAATAATTGTTTAAGGTGTGGTAGATGCCAGATAGCTGATATAATAAAAATTAGTGAACCCGGAAAAATAGAAGTCAGGCTTGTCGGCGGAGGAAGTCTTGCTTTGGAAAAAATAAAAGAGATAAATCCTGATGGAATTATTGCTGTTGCCTGTGAACGGGAATTAATAGATGGAATAAGGGGAACTTTGAATATCCCGGTCTGGGCGCTGAAAAATTTAAGGCCTGAAGGACCATGCCTGAATACAAAGATTCACTTGAATGAATTAAAAGAAATTTTAGAGAAGCATTCTTGATACTGATATGTTTAGAGCATTATTATTATTGTGGTTTTGTTGTAATGTAGTATCTGCGAAGGAATTAACAACTATGGAAAATGTAGTAATAAAAGAATTATCTAATGGGTTGCAATTGGCTGTCTGGGAAGACTATAGAACAGAAGTGGTGGAACTGCGTATTTATATTAAGACAGGAAGTGTTTATGAACAGGAATATCCGGGGTCAGGTATTTCTCATTTTCTGGAACATATAACTGCAGAAGGGCCGACACTGAAAAAAAGCAAGAAAGAAGTTGATGAACTGATGATAAAGTTTGGAAATGCTTTTAACGCATATACTACAAAAGATCATACCTGTTATCATATTACAACAACAAATGAGTTTTACAAAGAAGCCGTTGAACTGTTGGGTGAACTTGTTTTTGAAAACAAGATAACTGAAGAAGCGTTTAACAAGGAAAGAGGGGTTATATTGAGAGAAATTGAAAAATCTTTAGAAGAACCGGAAAGTTATCTTTACCGCCTTTCCTGCGAAAATTTATATAAAGTACATCCTGCAAGGTACCCAATTATAGGATACAATGAATTATTTGAAAAATTAACAATGGATGATTTAATCAGGTATTACAATAAGAAATATGTGCCCAATAATGCTCTTATGGTTATCGGGGGGAATGTGGAGGTAGAAGAAATCCAGGAAATTATTGAGGATAAATATACATCATACAAGAGGAATTTTTATGCTGTTCCGCCGTTACCTGTGGAACCCGGGATATTAAGTATCCGTGAAAAATACGGTTTCAGAGATGTTGAAGGTGTATACCTGAATCTTTCCTGGCAGACTATACCCCTGACTCATCCAGACCTCTACTCTCTTGATTTGTTAAGCGAGGTTTTAAGTTCAGGAAGAAACGCTATTTTAAATAAAATCATAAAAGAAGAAAAACAAATTGTAAATAGTATTGATTCATATTCCCATACACCGACATATGGTAAGGGGGAATTTACAATTTCTGTTAGGTTTAAAGATACTGAAGTTAAAGAAGTAGAAAAAGAAATACTGAATGTTATCAGTGATATCCAAAAAAACAGGGTTTCAAAAAATGATTTGAAAAGGGCTAAAAAACTTGCAGTTTCTTCTTACTTATTTGGAAAGACTTCAATTTCAGGAAATACTTCAAGAATAGGTATTGATTTATTATCTACAGGTGATGAAAATTTTTCATATAATTATGTTGAAAATTTGAAAAAAGTAACAGCAGAAGATATTCAAGAAATTGCGCAGAAATATTTAAGCCGTTTCAGTTATGCAAGAACCATTATAGTTAATAAAGATGAAAAGATAACATCTCTTGAACCTAAAAAAATAAAAACCTCCATAAAGAAAATTGTATTAGGCAATGGTATTAGAGTTATTATGAAAAGTATTTCAGATATTTCTGTTATCAATTATAGAGTATTTTTAAGAGGAGGACAGACATACAATAAGCATTATGGTGTTCCCGGGTTGTTTAGTTTTTTTGGCTCAATGCTCTCAAAAGGAACAAAAAAATATCTTAGAGAAGAACTTGCTGATGAGTTTGAAAAAAGAGGAGCGGATTTTTCAACTTCAAGCGGGAATAACACATTTTGTTTAAAAGCTGCCTCCCTTACCCGGGATTATAATGATATTGTTGAATTGATTTATGAAATTATTTCAAATCCTTCATTTGAAAAGGAAGAAATTAAAAAGTTGAAAAAATTTACTCTTCAGGCAATTGAGCAGCAGAAAAATGACTGGCACAAAGAAGCTTTTCTTAATTATAAAAAGCATATTTTTCCCGGGGATATGCCGTATATTTACAGTTCCCTTGGCACAGATGAAAGTGTGAAAAAAATTACAAAAGTTACACTTCAAAAAGTACAGGAGGAATTTGTAAAGCCTGAAAATATGGTTATCTCCATTGCAGGTGATTTTGACATCAATTCTATGGAAAGTAAGATAAGGAAAGTCTTTGAAAAAATAAAAAGCACTAAAGATGTCCTCCCTGATTATGATAAAGAAATACTTCAGTTGAACAGTTCTCTAACTAAAAAGTATCCGACAGGAAAAAAAATGGCTGTAATCTTTTGGGGATTTCCAACTGTTACAGTTTTTGATACAGAGAAACGGGTGTTTTTAGACATTATTGATGCCGTAATTTCAGGGTGCGGCTACCCGGTGGTTAAATCCGGCGACTTTTACCGCTTGGGTGGGGTCGATTTGACCACAACAAAATCGGCGGAAAACACCCGGATTGATAGTACCCCCAAACGTAAAAAACACTTCCGGTCAACC
>JAIVZN010000029.1:0-16589 GCA_048634875.1 Deltaproteobacteria bacterium
TAATCTTGTCCAGATTGCACACAATGTAAAAGTAGGGGAAAATTGTTTTTTAATTGCACAGGTTGGTATTGCAGGTTCAACTGTAATAGAAGATAATGCTGTTCTTGCAGGCCAGGCAGGGGTAGTCGGGCATATTACTATTGGCAGAGGTGCAAAAGTTGGCGCACAGGCAGGTGTAACCCGCGATATAAAACCGGAAGAAATTGTTTCCGGTTATCCTGCTATGAATCACCGGCAGGCTAAAAGAATAAATGCTTTAATAAGAAAACTTCCCAGACTTTTTAAGTAAGTTGACAGATTAAATAAAATAATTGGAGAGAAAGATGAGTGATTGGCAAACTACTATTGAAAATGAAATTACATTGTCAGGCATTGGAATACATACAGGGAAAGAAGCTAATGTAAAATTTAAACCTGCTGAAGTTGACGAAGGTATAGTTTTTGTCAGAGTTGACCTGCCTGGTTATCCAAGGGTTCCTGCAAATATTGATTATGTGACAGAGGTAGTAAGAGGTACAACTCTGCAGAAAGGTTCAGCTACAGTTCAGACAGTAGAGCATCTTCTTGCTACTGCATATGGTTTAGGTATAGATAACCTGATAGTAGAAATTGATACAGATGAACTACCTGTTGGAGATGGAAGCGCAAATGATTATACTCAAATGTTGCTAAAAGCCGGATTAAAGGAGCTAAATAAAAAGAGAAAATATTTCACGCCATCCAGGGTTATAAATTATAAAATGGGTAAAACTGAACTTATTGTTATACCATCCGATAAGCTCGTTATCAGCTCTACAATTCATTATGAGAACAAAGTTTTAAATGCGCAATTTCTAAATATTGAAATTAATTCAGATAATTATATAAATAAGATTTCTCCTGCAAGGACTTATTGTTTTGAAAGTGAAATTAAGGATATTAAGGATTGGGGTTTAGGAAAAGGGGGAACTTTTGCAAATACAATTGTTATCGGTGAACAGGGAATTACAAATACCGAATTGAGATTTAAAGATGAGTTTGTAAGACACAAAATTCTTGATTTACTCGGAGACCTTTATTTATTAGGCGCTCCACTGAAAGCAGATGTTTTAGCTGTACGCAGCGGTCATGCGTCAAATATTGAACTTACAAAAAAGCTGAAGGAAAATTATTTAGAAGTGGAGGGTAATGACAGCAAGGTGGTAATGGATATTGATATGTTGATGAAAATACTGCCGCACCGCTACCCGTTCCTGTTAGTAGATAGAATAGAGATGGACGCTTCACATAAAATTGCAACAGGATATAAAAATATTACAGTAAATGAGCCTTTTTTTAAAGGACATTTTCCTGACAGGCCGGTTTTCCCATCATCTTTAGTTATTGAATTTATGGCTCAGTCTTCCGCAGTAATGCTTCTGTCAAGGCCGGAACTCCAGGATAAACTTGCATATTTTATAATTATTGAGAATGCTAAATTCTTTGATGAAGTAAGGCCTTTAGATATGCTTAAATCAAAGGTTGAGTTAGTAAGGGCGCGGGCAAGAGGCGGAAAAGTTCGCGGGACATCATATGTAGGTGATAAGAAGGTTGCTGAAGCAGAATTTATGTTTTCATTAGTTGATAGATGATTCATCCAACAGCAATAATTGAACATGGAGTAGAAATCGCGGGCAATGTGAAAATTGGCCCATATGCTGTTATTAGAAAAGGTGTAAAAGTAGGTGAAGATACAACTATTGATGCACACACTGTAATTGAAGGTAAAACAACTATAGGAAAGAATAACAATATTGGCATTGGCGCAGTAATAGGTAATCCTCCTCAGGATTTAAAGTATAATGGTGAAGATACAAAAGTGATTATTGGCGACAATAATACAATTAGAGAATATGTTACAATAAATAGAGGGACAGTTGCGAGGGGTGAGACAGTCATGGGTAATAACAATTTACTTATGTCCTATGTTCATATTGCACATGATTGTATAATTGGCAGTGAGGTTATTCTTGCTAATTGTGTAACACTTGCAGGGCATATTACAATTGATGATCAGGCTATAATAGGCGGGATTACACCAATTCATCAATTTGTTCATATTGGCAAACTGGCAATTGTTGGAGGGTCTTCACGGGTTACCAAGGATATTACTCCTTTTTGTAAAGCTGCCGGCAACCCTTTAAAGGTTTATGGCTTAAATGTGATAGGATTGGAGCGCAAAAATTATTCTAAAGAAGATAAAGAGCAGTTAAACAGCGCATATAAAATAATATTCCGCTCAGGATTAAATACATCTCAGGCTATAAAAAAAATTCTTTTCGAGTCTCAATTTACTTCCTCTCATGTTAAACTCCTGATGGAGTTTATTGAAAAATCCGGCAGGGGAATATGTAAAACTTAGTGGAAAGTAGTTTTTTAATTATAAAAAGACTTTATAGATTTGTAAAACCCTACAAAAAAAAATTTATCATTGCTTTTATAAGTCTGACTTTTGTAAGCGCTCTTACTCCTTCATTACTTACCATGATAAAGCCTGTTATGGATGGAATATTTTCTACAAGTACGGTTGTAATTATTCCAGTTGTTAATGTCCAGATTCCACGGATAAATATGATTTATTATCTTGCCGGAATAATAATCGGACTGGCTCTCTTAAGGGGAATATTTGATTATGTATCTAGATACTATATGGCGTATATCGGTCAGAATGTTACAAAGGATTTGCGTAACAGACTTTTCTCTCACCTGATGTATCTTTCACTGAACTATTACATAGTAAATCCAACAGGGCAGTTAATGTCAAGAATGACAAATGACATAAGGTATCTTGAGAATTCAATAGTTAAAATACCTTCAAGGCTTATCAGAGATGGGCTTCAATTGATATTTTTAATTTACTTGTTATTTTATTTTAACTGGAGGTGGGCTTCTATATCTATTGTAGGTTTTTTAATTATAATTTTTCCGTTTGTAAAGTTTTCTAAAGTTTTAAGAAAAATTGGGAGAAGCGGACATCAAAAAATGGCGGATATTTATGATTTTTTGACAGAGAAGATATCAGGAATACGATTGATAAAAGCGTTTTCAATGGAAAAGGAGGAACAGAGAAAAATGCGCGCAGTCAATCAGAAGTTTGTTGATTTAATTCTTACCTCGGAGAAAATAGATGCTTTTCAGGGTCCATTTATAGAATTATTAAGTACACTTGGAATAGTGGGTATAATTATGTTAGGAGGCCGTGCGGTAATTAAAGGGGATTCTACTCCGGGTACTTTTTTTACTTTTATGGGTGTGCTTGCAGCAATGTATATGCCTCTGAAAAATTTTGCAGGTATTAACCAGCAGCTTCAAAGAGCATTAGCTGCTGCAGAAAGAATCTATAAAATTCTTGATCACAGGGATCATATATTACAGGTTGAAAATCCTGCTGTATTGACTCATCTGAAAGATAAGATAGAATTTAATGATGTAAGTTTTGCATATGAGGAAGATGAATATGTCTTAAAGAAAATTAAGTTTTTAATAAAAAAGGGAGAAATTATTGCTTTTGTAGGTCCTTCAGGCGCAGGTAAGACCACGCTTGTAAATCTTGTTCCGAGATTTTTTGATCCTCAAAAGGGAGATATTATAATTGATGGAATAAATTTAAAAGAGTATAAATTAAAGACACTCCGTGAGAAGATAGCAATTGTAATGCAGGATGTAATCCTGTTTAATATGAGTGTTAAGGATAATATCTGTTACGGACTCGGGAATTTTACACAGGAAGAAGTCGAAAAATATGCAGAGGCTGCTAATGCACATGAATTTATAAAAAAACTTCCGCAGGGCTATGGCACAATTGTTGGAGAAAGAGGCATAAAATTATCAGGCGGGCAGAAACAGAGGATATCAATTGCAAGAGCGCTTATAAAAGATCCTGAAATTTTAATACTTGATGAAGCAACATCGCATCTTGATACGGCTTCTGAAAAATTAGTTCAGGATGCTATGGATAATCTTATTAAAGGCCGCACCACTTTAGTAATTGCACATAGGTTATCTACGGTGAGGAAAGCAGATAAAATTATTGTTTTAGATAACGGTGAGATAGCAGAGCAGGGTAGTCACGAAGAATTACTCGGTATTCCTGGAATTTACAGAAGAATGTTTGAAATGCAATCCATATAGTGGCGCCATCGTCTAGCCTGGTTTAGGACACAGCCCTCTCAAGGCTGCGGCACGGGTTCGAATCCCGTTGGCGCTACCATAAAAATTCATTTAAAATCTAAATCTGGTACGCATGGACATAGTTTTTGTAGGTTTACCACTCTCGTCAAAAGTCTGTTTCTGCGTAACAGCCAATATAATGTTAGGAGCAATCATATAACCGATTTCTACAGTTAGAATTGCTCCGTTAAGCTCTGCAATGTCCTTTAATGAATTTACATTTTTATTATCGTATGAGATACCAAGGGTGAACCTGTCTAATAAAAGCGAAGGATCAACAACTACTTCTCCATGAAGATATGGATACCGGCTTGCAGGATCTATATTATAGTCTTCAAAAGTAAACCTGAGCTTTAATTTATTCAAAACGTCAAATCCAAGCATAAAGAATGGCCCCTCTCTGAAAGGCCTTTTATATGAACTTATAAGAAGTGGTTTTGAGTGTCTTTCCACCTCATAATATGTGCCGAAATATCCGGGTATGAAGTTGTTGTCCATTTTTCTATATTCTATTGCAAATTTGATTTTCTCAATAACAGAGCCGCCTACACCTATAGCTGTTCCTTTTCCATGGTTGTCAAGGTTGTATGTATCACCGGGCTTATATGTCGCATAATCAAAATATGTAAATGTCTTTACCGGGAAAATATTAATAAGAGGCATTTTGCAGTCAGCGCCGTAGAATATAATTTCATCATCCCTGGTAGCGTCATATCTATCAGGATTCTGATCCATAACGCCGGTCAGACCCAATGTAAAGTGCTTAAGCAAAGGTATCTCTGTAGATAAAAGCGGCCTGTAATAAAAACGGCCTCCAATAACAGGATATGAGTCTATATTAGAGATTGCGGATTCAAATCCCATTTTAGCTAAATTTGCCTCAACAAGCAGCCCTTTGTTCCTGACAGCAGGATAATTAAGCATGTTTGTATAATTGCTCAATATAAATCCGTGTCCAAGGGAATAGCTCTTTATTCCGCCGATTAGCGCAAAGAACGGTTCCCCTCTATTGCCGTAGCGGATATACCATATTTTTCCAATAATATCATTGAAGTTATTCCAGTCTTCATCGCGCAGATTTCCTTCTTCATCAAAATAAATATTTATATCAAGTCCCACTCCAAATTTCCATATGGAAAGTTCCGGAAGCAGACTTATACAGTAATATACCTTCTTGTTTCCATCTTCATCTATAAGTACATCCGCGCCAAAGCTCCCGTTTACGCCAAGGCCGGCTTTTGTGGCTTTCGCTTTTTTTACGGGAGCCTTTTCAGGCTTCTTTTCTTCTTCCTCAGGAGCAATCTCTTCTTTCTTTTCTTTCTCTTCTTCCGGCTCAGGTATGGGTGAGAGTTGCGGTTTTTTCATACCTGGTTTCACAGTGCACTGATAGCCTGATTTGACGATAACTTCTTCCCCTGTTGTTAGGTCCTTAACGGACACACTTCCGGAAAAAGTCTGAACTACGGCGGTATTGTCTCCAAAAACTTCCATGTTAAATTCAGTTCCTCTTACCGCGCAAACTGCAATAGGGCTGTGAACTTCAAATTTCTGAACCTTTTTCAGTTTTTTTAGTTTAGCCCTCATTTTTCCATGCCAGAGTTCGATTTTCATTTCTGGCCCTAAACTTTTAAATGTAAAAAGTGTGCCGCTCATCAGTGTTACAACATTTCCATCTATATCCATAATCACATTAGAATCTGGGGCAATAGAGATCTGGTCGCCTTCATTGAGCGCATCTCCATAAGACAGTTTTTTCCATTCATTTGAGTCTTTCTTTTGAATAGTTGCCATTCCTGTTACACTTTTAATTGTTGCTGAACTGTCTATTTCTACAGCAGATTTATTTTCTTCATCTACCCCGGCAACTTCCTGGGAAAATGCCGCGCCGCAAAATAAACACACAAAAATAATAATTAAACTAAATTTTTTCATTATATCTCCTCTTTCGTTAACCATTATGGAAAACATAAAATATTTAACTAAAAAAATGCATAAATAAAATTCTACTAAATTTATAATACTCTGGCAAACACAAAGTTCTTGTGGTTGTTAATTAATTTGATTTTCTACACCTAAATTTATACAATCTTTAAATAATGAATTCTAAAAAAATTAAATTTGAGGCCTCTGATAAACTGAAGAAATTGCCGCCATATCTTTTTGGCGCGATTGATGTATTAAAAAGAGAGGCTCACAGGAAGAAATTAGATGTCATTGATCTTGGAATGGGAAATCCTGATATGTCTGCCCCGCAGCATGTTATTGAAAGGTTATGTGATACTGTGATAAACCATCCAAGTACCCACCGTTATCCACAGGCTAAAGGTATGCCAAAGTTCAGGCAGACTGTTGCTAACTGGTATAAGAAAAGGACAGGTGTGGAGTTTGATCCTGAAAGCGAGGTTCTTGCTCTTGTAGGTTCAAAAGAAGGCATTGCTCATGTGTGTATGGCATACCTTGACCCGCAGGATGTGGCACTGGTTACAAATCCCTGTTATCCTGTTCATAGAAACGGCATAATACTTGCAGGTGGTGTGCCTTACGATATGCCGATAACTGAAGGAAATAATTATATTCCTGTGCTTGAAGATATTCCACATGAAGTTGCAAAAAAGGCAAAATTAATGTTTTTAAACTATCCCAATAATCCTACAACAGCGGTTATTGAAGATACTGAATTCTTCAGGAAGGTTATAGAATTTGCCCGGAATTACGATATTATTGTGTGTCATGATTATGCTTACTCTGAAATTACATATGACGGTTATAAAGCGCCGTCATTTATGCAAACTGAAGGCGCCAGGGATGTTGGAATGGAGTTCCATTCGTTTTCAAAAACCTACAATATGGCTGGCTGGAGAATAGGATATTGTGTCGGCGGCAGGGAGTTTTTGAGGCCTTTAGAGAAAATAAAGTCTTACCTTGATTACGGGGTGTTTACTGCAATACAGCTTTCCGCGGTAAAAGCAATGACAGGTCCCGGGAAGTGCGTTAAAGATACAATAAATGAATATCGCCGCAGACAGAAAAAAATTACCGAAGGATTAGAAAAAATTGGCTGGAAGATAAACCTTCCGAAAGCTACAATGTATCTATGGGTAAGACTGCCTGAAAAATTCAGAGGTATGGGCTCACTGGAGTTTGCAGAACTTCTAATTGAGGAAACCGGAATAGCGGTAGCGCCGGGTATCGGTTTTGGAGCATATGGTGAAGGCTATGTGAGGCTTGCAATGGTTACTCATTTTCAGCGATTTCATGATGCTGTTTTACGGCTAAAAAAGTTCTTGAGGGAAGGACCACCCAAATAATGGCTATAAACATAGGAATCATAGGGCTTGGAACAGTTGGGGGAGGGGTATACAAACTATTAAATCGGAAAAGCGAAATAATAAACAGCAGAGTAGGAAGCTCCTTAAAGATAAAAAAAGCCTGCGATGCTAAAATTGAACTTAAAGAGCTTCTTAATATTTCAGATGAAGTTTGGACATCTGATTATCAGGATATAATTAATGATAATGAAATATCGCTTGTGGTTGTGCTTACGGGAAATCCTGAACTTGGTTACAAAATAATTAAAGAGTGTTTTAACAGTTCAAAACATGTAGTAACTGCAAATAAAGCTCTTCTCGCTACAAGATGGAAAGAGTTATTTACACTTGCAAGAGAAAAGGGCTGTCTGCTTTATTTTGAAGCAAGTGTAGGAAGCGGTATCCCTGTGATACAGGGGATTAATGAAGGTCTTGCGGCAAACAGTATAGATGAAATAAAAGGTGTTTTAAATGGAACTACAAATTATATACTTACCAGGATGAGTAAAGATTCCAATTTATTTCAGACGGCGCTTAAATCAGCCATGGATGCAGGTTTTGCAGAACCTGATTCTTCCCGGGATATAAACGGCCTGGATTCTGCGCATAAGATTTGCGCGCTTGCAAATGTAGTAAATCAGTATGCAATAGATTTTCAGGATGTATATTTTGAAGGTATTGGAGATTTACAGTTACAGGATATTAAATATGCCGGTGATATGTTTAATTTTTCTGTTAAATTACTTTCAGTAATGAAAAGACATAAAAATAATATTGAGATAAGGGTGCATCCTGCTCTTTTACCCTGCGACCATATGTTAGCAGCAGTTAATTATGAAAATAACGGGATTTTAGTTAAGGGCGATGTTGTCGGCCAGGTCATGTTTTATGGTAAGGGCGCAGGCAGGTATGCCGCAGCGTCTGCTGTTGTAAGTGATATAATTTATCTTGCCCAGAAAATAAATTATGGTATAGCAGGTGATATCCCATATATCCATACCTCATCTGATGGCAGGATGGAAGTTCTAAAAATGGAGGAACTCCGGTTTCAGTATTATGTGAGATTTACCACAGTAGATAAACCAGGGGTGCTTTCAAAGATTTCCGGAATACTTGGGGAAAATAATGTTTCCATAGGCACCTGTTTTCAGAAAGGGCGTTCATCTGAAGATGATGTTCCCATATTGATGGTGACCCATAAGGCAAAAGAAGGTGACTTTAAGAACGCGTTGGAAGAAATTAATAAACTTGATATTATTAAGAAAAAAAGCGTTTTTATAAGAATTGAATCAGATTAAATTTATTTCAGGACTGCCTCAATAAATTCTGCGCCTTTCAAGAATCCCAGACTGCCTGATTTTACGCTTTCTTCATCAAAATATTCCACTGAATCCGGAGATTTATGGGGATCCCAGATAGCAACAGGCACAGGTTCCCGGGTATGCGCGCCGCAGTCCACAGGTGTGGGATGATCCGGAAGAATTGCAACTACAGCTTCCATATTCTGTTTCTTCAGGCCATCCAGGATTCGCTGCACCAGTCGTTTATCAAGATCTTCTATACACCGAATTTTCAATTCAAGGTTTCTGTCATGGCCTGCTTCATCCGCAGCTTCAACATGTACAAACACAAAATCATGATTATCAAGAGCTTTGAGGCAGGCATCAGCTTTGCCTTCGTAGTTGGTATCATAGAGACCTGTTGCGCCTTCTACATTGATGACATCCAATCCTGAATATATGGCAAGCCCTTTAATTAAATCCACAGCAGAGATAGCAGCTCCGTTGATTCCAAACCGTTCCTGAAAAGTTTTCATCTCTGGTTTTTTGCCGGGAGACCATGGCCAGAGAGAGTTAGCCGGCTGTAACCCCTCAGCAATTCTTTTTTTGTTGACAGGATGTGATGGAAGAAATTGCTGTGATTCAAAGATTAAGCGGTTTAAGAGATCGGCAGTTTGCTCTGCCCTGCTATCAATGGGTTTCACGAGAAGTTTATGAATATCCTGTCCAACATGATCATGCGGAGGCGCGCATTTTAAATGTTCGTTTCCTCCAGGAATAACAAGGACATGACGGTAGCTCAGTCCCTGATAAAGTTTGATGTTCCGTTTGGAAAAAAGTTCTGCAAGATCTTTAATCAGTTGACCTGCTTCTTCATCAGTGATATGACCTGCTGAATGACTGCGGATTTTATTGTTTTCCACGCATATGAGATTAACTCTCATTGCCAGGTCTGTCCCGGATAATTCAATGCCCAGGCTTGCTGCTTCCAGGACACCTCTTCCCTGATAGGTTTTTTCAGGATCATATCCTAAGACAGAGAGATTTGCAACAGCAGAACCTGTCGGCATATCAGGGCTTATTGTCTGAAGTTGACCTGTTCGCCCTGATTTTGCAATAGTATCCATAGCAGGTTTTCTTGCAACCATTAACGGGGTTTTATTATCTAATTGCGGCACGGGATTGTCTGCCATGCCGTCTCCGATGATAATTATATGTTTCATAAATAAATCTTTTATTGAGCCCTAAAAATGTATTTTGTTGCTCCGGAGACTTTTTGCCTTTGGCACATGAAACTATGCCTAAAACTAAAAAACTCGCTAACGCTCAAACAAGTTTTAGTTTTTAAACGCCATAGTTTCATTAAAAAGTCACAAGTCGCAAAAAATGCATCCTTTAGGTCTCAATTATTTTCACCCTCTTTTGCGCCGGCTCGCCGGCATTGTCCGTTTCATCCGTATGTTTTTAACAGGAGATTGCGGAAAGCGGCATAGTCGTTTGGCTGGCGAAGATAATTTTCTTTTTTGTTTTCCAGTTCAGCTAAGCTTTCAGGAACTTCAGGTGTAAATGAGAGCAATTGTTTGATTTCTTCAGGAAATTTTGCAGGGTGAGCTGTTTCTAATGAAACCATCAATCCACCGGCGTTTTCTTCTTTAATAAAATGTTGTAACCCTGCCCATGCAACTGCTCCATGCGGCTCTAAAAGTAAATGGTATTTTTCCCAGACTGATTTTATAGTCTTTCGTGTTTCATCATCACTGATGCTTATTGTCCACAATTCTTTTCTCATTTTTTTCAAATCAGGTTGTTGATGAATTGAGCCTGTTTCGTCCATCCATCCTTCATACAGGTCTATCACCCGGGCAAAATTGCTTGGATGCCCGACATTCATTGCATTAGAGATGCATCTGCGAGAGGGGACAATCTTTTTATATGTGCCTGTTTTAAAATAAATTGGTACTTCATCGTTTGCATTTGTGGCAATGACTAAATGTTCCACAGGAAGGCCCATACGCATGGCAATTAAAGCTCCCATCATATTTCCAAAATTACCTGAGGGCACAGAAAAAGTAATGGGTTCTCCATTTTTTACAAGTTTAGCGTATGCGTAGAAGTAATAGACAATCTGAGGTAATACTCTGCCGATATTAATTGAGTTGGCAGACGTGAGCTGAATCTGTTTGAGTTCCTTCTCAGTAAAGGCTTTTTTTACAAGAGCCTGGCAGTCATCAAATTTCCCATCAATACCTACGATGGTTATATTCTCCCCGAGAGTCGTCATCTGTTTCCTCTGCAGGTTGCTGACTTCGGCAGGCGGGAATAATACCATTACTTTGATGTTGGGAATATTGTAAAAAGCATGTGCAATTGCACTCCCTGTGTCTCCGCTGGTTGCTGTCAGGATAACCAGTTCCTGTTCTTTCTCCTGCATCAGCGCCCCGAATAACCGCGCCATCATCCTTGCAGCAAAATCTTTAAACGATGCTGTTGGCCCTCTGTCTAACCGCATGACAAATTGTTTTCCAAAGACATTTTCCATAGGCACATCATAGTTGTATGCATCTTCACATAAGTTTTGCAGAATATCATCAGAAAATGTATCTGACATGTATTTAGCAAGTATGTACCTTGCAATCTCAGGATATGTTTTATTACGCAGGCTCACAATTTCTGTTTTACTTAGAGTAGGAATTGTTTTTGGCATGTAAAGCCCTTTATCAGGCGCCTGGCCTGTAAACAAAGCTTTAACTAAGTTGACTTCAGGTGCTTTTTTATTAGTGCTGTAATAATTCATTTTTTATTTCCTGTATTAAAAGATACAAAAATATTTTTAATATTGCAATAAGTTGTGATAATAAGTATATTATATGTCTGAAAGGTTGAGCAGCGATTGCCATAACTTTGCACATATAAGAGCGTTTTATGAATAAGCGAGGGAATAGAGGAAGAATAGTTGAATAAGCCCGTAGTAGTACAGAAGTATGGCGGAACTTCCGTAAGAGATGCCGAAAGGATAAGGAATGTTGCCAGAAGAATTGTAAATACTTTTAAATCCGGCAGCCAGGTTGTTGCGGTTGTTTCAGCTCCAGGAAATACAACTGATAAATTAATGGAAATGGCTTATTCAATATCAAAGAATCCTGATGAAAGAGAACTTGATGTTCTTCTTGCTACAGGCGAACAACAGGGTATATCGCTTGTAGCTATGGCTATAAAAGAAACGGGGTGTAAGGCTATTTCTTTTACCGGCGCGCAGGTGGGTATTTTAACAGATTCGTTACATAGCATGGCAAGGATAAAAAGTATAGATACTTCCACCATAAAAAAGGCTTTAAGTGAAGATAATATTGTTATTGTTGCCGGGTTTCAGGGGATCTCTGAAGAAGAAAATATAACTACTTTAGGGAGAGGAGGAAGTGATTTGAGCGCAGTGGCGCTTGCAACAGTTCTAAAAGCTCGGATTTGCGAAATATATACTGATGTAGCAGGGGTATATACTGCTGACCCTTCCATTGTTCCTGAAGCACATAAGATTGATGAAATAAGTTATGACGAGATGCTTGAACTTGCTTCATCCGGAGCAAAAGTCATGCATTCACGGGCAATGGAAGTGGCAAAAAGGCATAATATAAAGATACATATAAAATCAAGTTTAATTGAAGATACTAAAAGAGGTGGAACAACAGTTATGAAAGAAACAACAGATCTTGAACAGGTTGTGGTTCGGGGTGTAACATTAGATGAAGACCAGGTTAAGATGTCAATAGTCGGAGTGCCTGATGAACCCGGAATAGCAGCAAGAATTTTTAGTGTCCTTGCGATAGAGAATGTAAATGTAGATATGATAATTCAATCTTCTGCTTATAAAAGCGGGATAAACGATATCTCATTTACAATAAGTCATCAGAGGCTCAATAAGGCAAAGGAGATTTTACAGAGAGTGAAAGATGAAATATGCGCTAAGGATATAATGATAGATGAAGATGTTGATAAGGTGTCAATTGTAGGCGTTGGAATGAAAAGTCATGCCGGAATTGCAGCAAGAATGTTTGAAGTTTTAGCAGAAAAAGGTATAAATATAGAGATGATATCTACTTCTGAGATTAAAATATCGTGTGTGGTTTCAAAGAATAGAGGAAAAGAAGCATTATGCGCATTACACCATGAATTTTGTGAATAAAATGACAGAAAGAGAGTTTTATAAATGAAAAAATATAATAAGATACTGGTTTTAGATACAACTTTAAGAGACGGCGCTCAGGCTGAGGGAATATCTTTCTCAGTGGAAGATGGACTGAAGATAACAAGGAAACTTGACTGGCTGGGGATAGATTATATTGAAGGCGGTTGGCCCGGTTCAAATCCCAAGGCTGTGAAGTACTTTAAAGAAGTTAAGAAGATAGAATTAAAAAATTCTAAAATAACGGCATTTACATCTACAAGGAAAAAGAATACCAGTCCTGCAAAGGACCCTATATTAAATAAGGTAGTTGAAGTAACTCCACAGGCTTGTTGTATTTTCGGCAAGACATGGGATCATCATGTTAAAATTGCGCTTGGAGCTACTTATAAAGAGAACCTTAAGATGATTGAAGAATCAGTGAATTATTTAAAAGGAAAAGGTATTGAAGTTATTTTTGATGCGGAGCATTTTTTTGATGGTTTTAAAAATAATCCTGATTATGCTCTTGAGTGTTTAACAGCAGCAGTAAAAGGCGGAGCAGATAATATAACTCTATGTGAAACAAACGGCGGCTGTCTTCCATGGGAAGTTGAAGCTGCAATAAAAACAGTAAAAAATGAGATTAAAATACCACTTGGAATTCATGCTCATAATGATTCTGATGTTGCTGTCAGTAATACATTAACTGCTGTTAGAGCAGGGTGTATTATGGTGCAGGGTACAGTAAATGGTTACGGCGAGAGATGCGGTAATGCAAATCTGTGTTCTATCTTGGCAAATTTACAGTTAAAGATGGGGTATAAATGTCTGTCTCATAGTAGAATAATGAAACTGACCGAAGTTTCAAGGTATATAGATGAAATTGCCAATATAATACCGAATTTCCGTCAGCCCTATGTCGGGCATTCTGCATTTGCGCACAAAGGCGGTATTCATGTCAGCGCAGTAAGAAAGGACACAACAACATATGAACATATAAATCCTGAAAGTATTGGCAACACAAGAAGAATACTTTTATCGGAGCTTGCCGGGGCAAGTAATATTAATTTTAAGGCAAAAGAGTTTAATGTTGATTTAAAGAAAGATACTGTAAAAGTTAAAAAATTAGTGCAGAGGATAAAGGAATTAGAAGATTCAGGGTATCAATTTGAAGGAGCTGAAGCTTCATTTGAATTGCTGATGAAAAAAGAATCAGGCACATATAGAAAGTTTTTTGACCTTGAAGGTTTTAGAGTTATAATAGAAAGTGATTCTAAAGGAGAACTTCGCTCTGAAGCAACAGTAAAAGTTAGTGTCAGGGGAGTTGAAGAACATACCGCAGCAGAAGGTGATGGTCCTGTTGATGCACTTGATAATGCTTTGAGAAAAGCGCTTGAAAAGTTCTATCCTGAACTGAAAGATGTTGCTTTAACTGACTTTAAAGTCAGAGTTATTGATGCAAATAAGGGAACTGCTGCAAAAGTAAGGGTTCTTATAGAATCCAAGGATGCCAGGGATGAGTGGGGTACAATTGGTGTATCAGAAAATATAATAGAAGCTTCCTGGGAAGCGCTTGTTGACAGTATTGAGTATAAGCTGTTAAAGAAGTAAGAATTGGAGACTATATGTTTAGTATTAAACAGACAAGGATTATTTTAATACTTACAGTTATCATAACTTTTTTAATTGCATTCATTGGCTTGAATCTGAAAGAAGAAAAGAAAGATACGATTCCAATGAAAGCAAAACTTGAAGTACCTGAAATCAGGCAGGATTTAAAATATAATGATGATTTAACAGATAATTCAGATGTTTTAAAAGATGAAGGTAAAACTATATTTTTAGAGGAATGAGGAAAAAGGAGTTATACAATGAATGGAGCGCGCATAGTTTTAGAGAGTCTAAAGAAAGAAGGAGTTAATATAATATTCGGGATATGCGGTGGATCTGTTATTCCCATTTTTGATGAACTGTATGATGAAAAGGACATAAAATTTATCCTGACAAGGCACGAACAGGCTGCTGCACATATGGCAGATGGTTATGCCAGGGCAACAGGCAAAGTCGGAGTGTGTCTGGCAACATCAGGGCCCGGGGCTACAAACCTTGTTACGGGTCTTGCAACAGCATATATGGATTCTATACCGGTTGTTGCTATAACAGGTCAGGTTGCCACACATCTTGTAGGAAATGATGCGTTCCAGGAGGCAGATACCACAGGTATTACCCGGCCTATTACAAAACAGAACTATATGGTAACTGATGTAAAGGAGCTTGCCGGTACCATTAAGGAAGCGTTTCATCTTGCAGGGACAGGCCGTCCGGGTCCTGTTCTGATAGATCTTCCTGTTGATGTCCAGCGTATGGAATGTAAATTTAATTATCCCGAAAAGGTTCAGTTAAGAGGGTATAAACCTAAAATAAAAGGGCACATAAATCAAATTAAATTAGCAGCTAAAGAAATTAATGCCTCTGAGAGACCTGTGTTATATATTGGCGGCGGCGTCATACTGTCCGGGGCATCAAAAGAGTTGAGGGCTTTAGCCGATAAGGGCAGGATACCTGTGACTACAACTTTAATGGGAGTAGGGGCATTTCCTGCTGATTCAGAGCTTTCTCTTGGAATGTTAGGCATGCATGGAACATATTATGCAAATCAGGCTGTTCAGCAATCGGATTTAGTAATTGCAGTTGGCGCAAGATTTGACGATAGAGTTACAGGCAGAGTTAAAGATTTTGCTAAGAATGCAAGGATAATACATATTGATATTGACCCCACTTCAATATCCAAGAATGTAGAAATTGATGTTCCGATTGTTGGAGATTGTAAAAATATTTTAAGTGAACTGGTGAAAATGTTAGAGTCAAGAGAACATTTGCAGTGGAATAATAAAATTAAAGGGTGGAAGAAAAAATATCCGTTAAGTTATAAAAAAGATAGTAAACTGCGTCCACAGTATGTTGTAGAACAGTTGTGGAAAGAAACAAAAGGCAATGCTATAATTGTAACAGAAGTCGGACAGTGCCAGATGTGGGGTATGCAGTTTTACAAATACAATCATCCAAGAACTTTTTTAACTCCAGGCGGGCTTGGCACAATGGGATATGGTTTTCCTGCAGCTATTGGAGCTAAGTTCGGAAAACCTGAGGAGACAGTTATTGTTGTCGCGGGTGACGGCAGTTTTCAAATGAATATTCAGGAATTAGCAACCTGCGTGGTAAATAAGATACCTGTTATAGTTGCAGTTTTAAATAATAATTATCTTGGGATGGTCAGGCAATGGCAGGACCTGTTTTATAAAAAGAGATACTCGCAGGTATGTCTTGGAGAATCTCATAATAAAAGAGTACCTGATTTTGCTAAAGTAGCTGAAGCTTACGGGGCAAAAGGCATAAAGGTTGAAAAAAAGGAAGATGTTGCGCCTGCAATAAAACAGGCCCTGAAACACAAGGGGCCTGTAGTTATTGATTTCATAGTTGAACAGGAAGAAAATGTTTATCCAATGGTTCCGGCAGGCGCGGCTATTGATGAAATTTTGTTAGAAATGGCGTAGGAGGAAAAATGAAACATACAATTTCTGCTTTAGTTGAAAATAAATTCGGGGTTTTAGCGAAAATATCAGGTTTATTCAGCGCCAGGGGCTATAATAT
>JAIVZN010000030.1:0-16331 GCA_048634875.1 Deltaproteobacteria bacterium
TATACTCAATCTGATTTGGCATTAATGGAATTTATTTCAGGACAAATTGCCGTATCAATAAAGAAAAAACAGTTTGAAGAACAATTACGTATTCTGTCGCTTTCTGTAGAACAAAGTCCGGCTCTAATTTTAATAACAGATCTGGAAGGAAATATTGAATATGTAAATCCAAAATTCATTGAGGTCACCGGCTACACATATGAAGATGTTCGAGGTAAAAACCCAAGATTATTAAAATCGGGTCTTACCCCCGAAACCACCTATAAAGAACTTTGGCAAGCACTAAATAAAGGAAATGAATGGAGAGGTGAATTTCAAAACAAGAAAAAAAATGGACAAGTTTATTGGGAATATGCATATATTTCACCAATTAAGAATGAATTCGGAAAAGTGACCCATTATCTTTCTGTAAAAGAAGATATATCTCAAAAAAAACTTTTACAGGAACAATTAGCACAATCTCAAAAAATGGAATCGATAGGAACACTTGCAGGTGGAATTGCGCATGATTTTAATAATATATTAACAAACATTGTCGGGAATCTTTCTCTTTTAATGGAAGACATGAACCTTGAAGGAGAAATAATTGAAATATTAACTGAGTCTGAAGATGCAGCCAGAAAAGCTAAAAATTTAACCCAACAGTTATTAACTTTTTCTAAAGGTGAAACGCCTGTAAAACATGTAACTTCTATCTCAAAATTATTGAAAGATTCGGTTAAATTTGTATTAAGGGGTTCTAATTCTAAATACAGAATTTTTATTTCTGATGACATCTGGTTAGTCGAAATAGATGAATTTCAAATCAGCCAGGTTATAAATAACCTTATAATTAATGCTGAACAGGCTATACAGATGGATGGTATGATTGGAGTGTTTGCTGAAAACATAACAATTAATTACGGTGATAGTATATTTCTTCAAGAAGGGAAATATGTGAGGATTTCTATAAAGGACCAGGGATGTGGAATTCCAAAAGAGCATATAAACAAAATATTTGATCTTTACTTTACTACTAAACAGAAGGGAAGTGGTCTTGGTCTTGCAACTGCGTATTCTATTATAAAAAACCATAATGGATATATTAATGTTGAATCTGAGATAGATGTTGGAACTTCCTTTTATGTTTATTTGCCGGCTATTGTTACTAAGAAAAAGCTTGAAGATGGAGAAGGTAAGAAAATCATTAAAGGGGCTGGAAAAGTTTTATTTGTAGATGATGATATTGATATTTTAAAAACATCAAACAGAATGCTTAATGATATCGGGTATAAATGTGTAACTGCTTGTAATGGGATTGAGGCTGTAAATTTATATGAAAAGGCAAAAGCATCCCGTTATCCATTTGACTGTGTCATTCTTGATTTAACTATACCGAGTAGTATTGACTCTGTTGATACTATGAAAAAACTGATTGAAATAGACCCTGATGTTAAGGCAGTTGCTTCAAGTGGTTATTCTAATAAGCCCATTATGTCAAACCCTGAAAAATATGGTTTTAAAGATATTCTGCCAAAACCATATAATATTAATGAGATGAGTTTACTGCTCCATAAAATTATATCTTGAACATATAGGAATTTCCTTTTTTTATCATTGTAGGGGCGGCATTTATGATGCCCGTTAATGCGGGTTTGATAAATCAAACCCCTACAGTAAAGACTGGTTCTGTAAAGACTGGTTCTTGAAAAATATTTTTTTATTTAATAGTATTTAAATTATGAAAAATAATTTATTAGCAATAGGTCCGCATCCCGATGACCTTGAATTTGGTTGCGGCGGTACTTTAATCAAGCTGAGTAAGATTTTTAATGTGCATCTTTTAGTGCTTACAAAAGGTGAAGTCGGCGGGGCAGGGAGAAATGAAGAACAGGAACATAGCGCAAAGATTCTAAATGCTTCAAAAGTCTGGTGGGGTAAATACTCTGATACAGAAGTTCCATACTCAAGAGAACTTATTGAGTTTTATGAGGATATAATAAAAAAAATAGTTCCTTCCATTATATTTATAAACTATTATAATGATACACATCAGGATCACCGCTCTGCTGCTAATGCTCTTCTTTCAGCTACGAGATATACGAAAAATGTACTGTTTTATGAAGTCCCGACATCTATTGACTTCAATCCTCACATATTCATGGATATAGGTGATTGCTGGGAGGAAAAAATAAAACTTCTTGAGACTCATGCTTCTCAGATTCATGCTACGAGAGTAAGCGGGCTTTCAATTACAGAAAACGCTGAGTCGTGCGCAATTTTCAGGGGATTTCAGGGGCGGGTAAAATATGCTGAAGGTTTTGTTCCGCTTAGATTTTCACTTGACTGGAATCTGAATGCAGGCTTGATTTATCCGGCATAAATGTAAAAATAATTTATAGATGACTAAATTCATTAATTTTTTGTTGTTGATTTTATTCATATATCTTATGAGTCCGGGAGGGGGAACAATTTTTTACATTTTAAAAATAAGGTGGGTTTATGTTCTTTTAATTTCTTTTCTTGCGACATATCTTTTGATGCCTGTTGCAATTGAAGCAGGTAAAAAATTCAAGATGTTAGATTATCCTAACGAAAGAAAAATTCATAAACACCCGATTCCTATTACAGGAGGTATCGGTATTTCTATAGCATTTTTTCTTATTATAATAAGGAATTTAAGATTTTCTAATCAGGTAATAGGAATCCTTTTAGGCACATTAATATTGTTTATAACTGGTGTTTTGGATGATATTTACAAGTTGCCTGCGAGAGTAAAACTGGTTTTACAGATAGCAGCGGTTACAGTTTTAATCTTATTTGGAATACAGGTTAAAGTAATTCCACATGGTGTGCCGTTTAAATTTTTCTGGGATTGCCTTATTACTTACTTCGGAGTGTTAGGGATTATAAATGCTTTTAATTATATGGATGGCATGGATGGAGAGGCGGCAGGTCTTGCAATAATTTCAGGTTTGACTCTCTTTTACATTTCATTATTAAATGGTGCGCAGCATATATACTGGCTGGCTATAGCATTAGTTGGCTGTTGTTTTGGGTTTTTATGGTATAATTTCCCCAGGGCAAAAGTATTTTTAGGGGATAACGGTTCTACAGTAATCGGGTTTCTGCTTGCAGCAATAGCAATTGCCGGTTCATGGAGCGCAGTAAATGTTTATGTAGCAATAGCGACGCCTGTATTAATATTTTCAATTTATATTTTTGATATGAGCTATACAACTATATCCAGGATAAATAATAAAACTGTCAGAAATCTGAAACAGTGGTTTGCAGTAACAGGAAAAGATCATATGCATCACCGTCTTGTAAATTTAGGGTTTACAAAAAACTATGCTGTAATGATAATCTGGGCTTGTTCTGCGGTGTTTAGTTTTTCAGCATTTGTAATACGAAAGTCTACCTGGATTAATGCTTTTTTGATAATGTTACAGTGTATACTTATATATTTTTTGATAGTGATTTTGATGTTAGCTGGAAAAGAAGAAAGAGAGACTATGAGACTGGGAGATTAGGAGACTAGGAGACTGGGAAATTGGGGTGAAGTGATGAAGGAAGATGGAAAGAAGTGGAAATAGAAAAGATGAAGTATGGGAGATTATTATGAAAAAATTAGCTGAAGTGTGTGCGTGGGCAGGAATAGCAGGTGCAGTAATAGGTGGAATATCAAGGTTACTTGTTACGCCTATAATTTTACCGTCTCGTGGATGGGCTGGTTTTGCTGTTATTTTAATTTTATTTTCAATTGCACTGACTCAAATATACAAAAAATAAAATTGTAGTGGTCGGATTTATCCGACCCACAGGCTTGATAAATCAAGCAACTACAATGTTAGTTGGCATAGTATCGTAGAATTAAAATTAAACATTGCTGATATTTTAGTTTATCTGAATATAAGGGAATTGCCTGATAATATAGTTCCTTATGTAAAAAAGAGATATTGTCAGTTTAAGGTATCAGGTTCTTCCCGGAATTTCTATAAGTTAAATATAACGGCAGATAGGAAGAGCGGCCTCTCAAAAAGAATTGAGGTAAAGAGCGCTAAATCAGGCTGGCATATTGAAGGCAGGGGAATTAATGTAAACCTGACCGGGAACGGAGCTGCCGGCAAAATTTTTCCTGATGTCCATATAGTGGATTCGCTGCTGCGCATTATTTATTCTTATCTGCTGGTTAAAAACAATGGCTTACTAATGCATGCTGCCGGCTATGCAGGGAATGTCTATACAGGACCTGCAGGAACAGGTAAAACAACTTCTGTCAGAGGCAAAAAAAATATTCTTGGAGACGATATTATATCTTTAAGAAAAAGCGAGGGTACCTGGTATATTTACTCAACGCCTTTTACCGGTGAATTTGAAGGAATGGTAAATTCAAGAAGAGAACAGTTACAGAGTTTTTATATTTTAAGCTCCGTAAAAGCGAATATTAAGTCACCTGAACTTATGAGGAAAATTTTTCGTAATGTAGTGTACTTTTTTTCAGATAAGCAGGGCCTAAATAAATTAATGGAATACTGTGAAGACCTTGCATATAGATTCCATGGATATGGCTATAAAAATAAACATGAACATAATAATTAATAAAGATATAGTATCCCGTTTAATTGATGAAGAGTATTACATAGTGGATTCTAAAAATCATATCTTACATTCCTTAAATGAAACAGGGACTTTTATTTTCAAGCAGTTTAAGAAGAACAGCAGTTTTAAAGATATTATTAAAGCATTATGTTCAGAGTTTGAAGTTAATGAAAATGAAGCAATAGAAGATTTAAATGAATTTATCCGGATCCTGAAAGAAAAAAAGATATTGGCTTGAAAAGCATAAGTGAAAGATTATTCCGGATTTCCCGCAAAAAAAAGATCCCTTTAATTGTAAATTTTGAAGTAACCCATCAATGTAATTTAAACTGTATTCACTGCTACCATCTTAAAAAAAAGATAAATGAAGAGTTAACCTATGAGCAGATAAAAAAAATACTTATTTCTCTAAGAGATGCAGGAACCATGTTTTTAATTATTACAGGCGGCGAACCATTTTTCCGCAAAGATATTTTATATATTTTAAAACAGGCAAAAGAATTAAATTTTTCAATAATTATTTTCACCAATGGCACCTTAATAACTCAGGAAATTGCAAAATTCATATCAGGTATAGTTCCGTTTTCTGTTCATATATCTCTGTATTCTGTAAAAGAAAAAGTACATGAGAGGATAACCGGGAAACCGGGTTCTTTTGAAAAAACAATGAAAGGGATTCAATTATTGCAAAACAATGGTGTGAATCCTGTTATAAAATGCCCTGTAATGAATGAAAATATTAATTCAATAGATGAATTAAGAGCCTGGGCAGATAGAGAAGGACTTCAGATAAAAATTGACCCGTTTATTGCGCCCTGTTATAAGAATAATGCTATTGAGATTACTTTACACAGGCTGCCTGTAGAAATGATAAATAAAACAATTATTAATAAAGGTCTGTATAATATAAATGATTTTAAGCCAAGAGAAAATATGGAATGTTTTGCATCTAAGAATATGGCTGGCATAGATGCCTGTGGTAATGTGTATCCGTGTATAGTGTGGAGAGAAAAATTTGGAAATATAATTAAGGAAGAGTTTAAAGATGTTTTTAAAAATATGAATCCTGATTATAATTGGCTTGAAGAATGTAAAGATTGTGAAAATTTACCTTTTTGCGGAATATGCCCTGGAGTGGCAAAAGTAGAGGGGAAAGAAGTCTTTTGCAGGATGGCTGAAAATGTCAGGAAAGTCATTGAAAAAGCGGTGTAAATGTATTAGTATTATATTGAAGAGGATTATATGAAAAAAGTTAAGAAAAAATATACAAAACCAAGAGTCAAGTCTGAGAAAATTATTGAAACTGCTGCACTTTCATGCGGAAAGTGCACTACTGGATTGCCTTATTATGACCCCAACTGTAGTATAGTTCCCATGAGGTCATGAAACGGACATGAGCTTTGCTCACAAAAGAAGATGAAAATAGGTTATTGGGAGTTCAGGTTAACGCTTTTTCTTTTCCTCCCCAGCCCATGCATGCAGGAGCTGGGGAGGAGCTCGCAAGCCTGCGAAAGCCGAAAAAGCGCCAACCTAAACTCCCCTATTTAGGAGCTATTTACACATGAAACGGAGATGCCTGCGAGCCGGCACAAAAACGGATATAAATAATTGAGCCCTAAAAATGTATTTTGTTGCTCCGGAGACTTTTTGCCTTTGGCATATGAAACTATGCCTAAAACTAAAAAACTCGCTAACGCTCAAACAAGTTTCCATAGTTTCTATAAAAAGTCACAACTCGCAAAAAATATATCATTTAGCTCTCAATAAAGGATTTATTTACGAGTGAAAACAATCAACTGGTTTAAATTAAGGGGGGGCAGTATGAGGCCGTTTTTAAAGAGCGGTGGCATTGTTTCAGTAACAGCCAGTACCAGATATTTCCCTGGAGATGTTGTTGCGTATAATATATATGGGAAGTGTTATATTCACCGTATTTTTAAAAAGGAGAATAAGTCTTATTTTATAAGGGATGATGTAAATGTATTAAAAGGCCTATGGATAAAAGAAAGTGATATTTTAGGAATTGTGCACAGGGCGCCTTTTTCAGGTGCAATCGGTAAAATGTGGAATTTATTTATAAGAAATTTTTATTGCATAATGAGGAGGTTAAAACAAATTGTGATTTAAGTCACAGAAAATATGTAAAGTATTGCATATAATTATTATAGGAGAAGTTTTTTTTAGAAAAAGTGCAAAGTATAACTTTATACTTTCAGGTAAGAGGAATGAGGCAAATGGAGGTTGAAATATGAATAATTATGATGGCTTATGTAAAATTGGAAGATTGGCAAGTAGAGCTGGCGTACCCCGTTCTACTATTCACCATTACTGTCAGTTGGGGCTTCTTGAGCCGGTTGATTATTCTCCGGGTGGTTACAGGTTATTTAATGAAGATGAATGTCTCGGTAAGATTCAGGAGATAAGAGCAATTGTAAGGGCAAAAGTTACACTCAGGGATTTAAGGGAGAAGATGTTAGTAAAATAAAAGGTTTAATGGAAGTAAATAAAGAGATGGACGGATAATTGCTATCCAATAAATTAATGATAAAAAAGAATATTAAAATATTTCTTTTTTCAGCAGTTGTAAGCTTATTATTTATCCCGTTACTCCACGGACGTACGAGGATTAAGACTGTTGAATATAGTTTCGGCTCTTATTATGCAGGAGTGAGTCTCGCAGCAGGTATTACATGGGAGCCTGAATATATAACTGTATATTTTCCTGAAGCTCCTGTTAATATAAAGAATGCTTTTCTTGAATATGAAGCAATGGGAGTTGGCGGAGATGATATAGGAACTTTTCAGGTTTATTTTAATCAGGGTACTGCTGCTCCAACAGCCCAGATATTTCTTTCTGATAATTCCAATACATATTCTACAGGAGAACAGGTTAAAATCTGCGGTAGATTTAATGTGCCTGATGTAACATCAGTTATTAATGGGAGTCTAAATTCGGAAAATTATGCTGCCGGGATAAAGGTAAATAATACTGCTGTTTCTGCAATGTCTTTAAAGCTTTATATTACCTATGAATATGACGATACAAAAACCACTCAGATTAAAACTGTGAAATTTCCTCTTTATTCTAATTGTGCAATCACGGAAATTACCTATGAATATGACGATACAAAAACCACTCAGATTAAAACTGTGAAATTTCCTCTTTATTCTAATTGTGCAAGCACGGTTGCAACAAAAGTAAATGAAATAGCAAATGCCGGAACTGCAGATTTTACATATAATGCCTTGATTCAGGATGAGGGTATTTCAGTAAGGCAGCAGTGGTTTGAGATAGTTGGTGTAAGAAATGGTTCAGCAGTAAAGAAAAATACAAGTATATATCTCACTCTTGATGGTAATACTTCAGGTGAGATGCAGTTTGAAAACGATGATCAGGGCTCACAGGATTTCAGATTTATTGACCATCAGGGAGATGAAAAATCAGTAGGTTTTTCAACAAATACACAGCAAACTATAACTGTATATAATAAAGAACTTTTTCCGCCAGCAATTACAATAATAAATCTGGCAGGCGGAGAATGTGTTTTGACTTATGAATATTCAAATAATTCTTCTACAAAGACAAAGACTGTCACTTATTTCCTTGGCCAGGCTCTGACAGGCGGCGCTACGGATTTTGTCAAAATAGTCCATTTAAAGGAAAAGATTGTCCGTGTCAGGGAAGTATATGCGAAAATATACGGCTCTTATAATGAGCCGTCTGCAGGAAATATAGTTGTTGATTCTTCAATTTCAGGACAATCCCTTACATCACCTGTTTCTTATGGTCATATTGCAGGGACACCTCTGACTTCAGGGTTTGTTTTTATTCATTCGTTGTCTGAAAATAAGGATGCCTGGAATGTTGCAACTGATACAGGCACAGAAGTTGTTTTAAGTATCAGTAATTTATATGGCCTCGGGAGTTGCGGGGCAGAATTAGTTATTACATATGATTATACAGATGACACTGCTTTTACTAATTATTATCAGACTTTTGCAGGCCAGACTTCTAACGGACTTTCCACTTCTTATAACCTGGATTTTAATGTGTGGTTTCCATGTCCTGCCGGGGGGACTGCAACGCTCAGAACAGCCTGGTTGAATTCTAAATTTGTTCAGGGGCCTGACAATAGCGGCGATACTTTTACCAGTTATAATCCAAATACAATCATCGGATTAAATTCTTCTTCTGAACAATCAGTATCTCATAAAACCCAGGATGAGACCTGGGGACAGCGGGTATTGTATAAAAACCATGAACAGATTGGCCTGCCTTCCAATAGCGCGACAGTAAATTATCAGATTTCTAAAAATAAAGCCAATTTCAACGGTTCATGGAGCAATGTTTATGATTGGATTCCTTCTCCGCATAAGCCGTTTGATTTGGTTCAGTATAAATCAGACGGAATTACACAGGTTCCCGCAGGCGGCTGGATAGGAGAAAATAAAGTAAAACTTGTATTAAAATCTTCTTCACCATTAACCACAGATAGTATTATTTCAGAATTGGAATTCAAGCAGACATCTCAGAGTTTTTTAAATGTGTATACAAGTTCTATTTCTGGTGTCAGTTATACAGGAGCGCTTCTTATTTCTACTTTTGTTGTATCAGGATTAACTGCTGATACTACATACCACTGGCAGGTAAGGATAAAGGGTCGCGGAGATTATTCTGCGTGGCAGTATTTCCCTGAAGGCGCAGGCGATGTAGATTTTGATTTCGGCATAGACATGTCAAGTCCCACAGTGATTAACAATCAGCCTGGCTATGACCCGTGGCAGAGGATTTCAGGTAAAACATATAATGTGTATTTTCAGGATAAACTTTCCATGCTTGAAAATGTGCAGTATGCAATTTACCCTGATACTTATCAGACAGGGGCGCCTCTGAAACCGTGGACGGATATTGATTCAGGTATCGATCAGACGGATTATACGACTCCATGGCTGATAGATTTCTCAACCTGCCAGTCCGGTTATAATTATATCTCTGTAAGGGCATACGATAATATGGGTAATTACTCTGTTGATGATGTGTTTTATGTGAAAAAGGATACGATTACGCCTGATATTACAAATCATATGGAAGGAGGGGACAATCAGTGGAGGAAGGTTGACCCCGGAGCAATATACAATATTGAGTACACTGATAATTTTTCTTATTTAGATACTGCCCAGTATATTGTGTATTCTGCCACCGGTATGGACAGCGGGGACGGAGAGATTGTAAAAAACTGGACAGATATCTTCACTTCTACCAATGTGTCTTCTTACACAGAAAATTTCAGTATTGATTTCAGCACTTTAAGAGCAGGCGCCAATTATATATCTGTCAGGTGCTGGGATATGGTAGGTTCCACTGAGACTTTGGAAGATGCATTTTATATAAGAAAAGATACTTCGGTGCCGATATATCTGAATAATGAGGAAGGAGGAGACAACGATTGGCGGAAGGATATCAGCAGTATTTATTATGATATAGATTATTTTGATACCGGAGGTAGCTTGCTGAAAGAGGCCCAGTACAGGATTGTTTCCGCTACAGGAGCTGTAATAGTGGATTGGTATACATATGCTTTAAATATAGATTCCAATTCATATACTACAGATACAGATTTTTCTATTCCGTCTTCCACATTTTCTGTTTTTGCTACTTCTTTCTCATATGTTTCAGTGAGGGTATATGATGTGGCAGGAAATACTACAACCATATCCAGTGCCTTTTACATAAAGAAAGATACTGTTGCGCCGAGTTATCAGAATAATGAGGCAGGAGGGGATGTCGCCTGGAGGAGGTCAGGGAGGAGCTATAATGTAAATTTCTATGACAATATTTCAGAGTTGTCCGGAGCAAGTTACAAGGCAGTTGCAGACGGCGAGGAGGTAATTTTGCTTACTTCTATTCCCGGAGTAGGCGGGATAGAATTTACAGAGTTGTGGGATGTAGAGTTTGATTCCCTGAAGGAAGAAACAACAAATTATATCACAATAGAGATTTATGATGTTGCAGGCAATACAACTACCATTGAAAATGCTTTTTACATAAGGAAAGACACGACGACGCCTGTAATAGATAACAGCCAGCAAACAGGAGATGATGTGTGGCGGAGCACAAATACCGGTTCATATAAGGTATATTTTACTGATACAGGAGGGTCGTTTTTGGATAAATTTGAGATAAAGGTTACCACAGGGCTTGATGATTCAGGGATTGAGATCTGTGGCTGGACTGATATAGGAGTCAATATATCTTCCGTTGCTGAATATAATACTGAATGGAACATACCTGATGCTATTTTTGATGATATGCATCCCGGAAAGAATTATGTGCATGTAAAGGCATATGATATAGCAGGGTCCACTTCAACGCTGGCAAATGCGTTTTATGTAAGAAAAGATACGAGTGTGCCTGAAATCATACTTAATTTCAGCGGTGATGATAAATACAGGAAAGAACCGGGAACAGAATATGATGTGGATTTTAAGGATTACGAGTCAAAACTATCAACAGGATATTACCGTATAAGATCCTCAACAGGCGGGATTTTAAAGGACTGGACAGAGATTTTTGCTTTAGAAGTTACTCTGTATGAAACGGACTGGCAGGTAGATTTCAGTGCATTAAGGGAAGGGACAACAAATTATGTTGATGTAAAGGTTTATGACCGGATAGGGAATTACTCCGTAGAGCTTGAATTATTTTATATCAGGATAGATACCACAGCGCCTGCAATAAACAATAACGAAGAAGACGGGGATGATAAATGGAGAAAGACAAATGACGGGGTATACGATATAGACTACACAGATTCAGGCGGGAGTAAATTAAAAGATGCGCAGTATAAGATAGTTTCAGCAACAGGAGCAGTAATAGCAGACTGGTATACCTATGTTATAGGTATAGATTCAAATTCTTATACAGCGGATTTTACCATTCCGAATTCAACTTTTTCGCTGTTTACTACATCCTGCAGTTATGTTTCCGTGAAAGTATATGATGTGGCAGGCAATACAACAACCATAACAGATGCCTTTTACATAAAGAAAGATACAGTATCTCCGAGTTATATAAACATAGAAGAGGGAGGAGATGTAAACTGGATAAAACAAACCCGTAATTATGATGTGAATTTCTATGATGATATTTCAGGGTTAAACGGAGCAAAATACAAGGCTGTGGCTGACGGTGATGATGTTATTTCATATACTCCTGTTTCACCGCCGGTAAGCGGAAGCAGCTATGAAACTGCCTGGGGTGTTGCATTTGATTCTTTGAAAGAAGGGGCGACTAATTACATATCAATTGAAATCTATGATATAGCAGGAAATACAACAACCATTTCAGATGCTTTTTATGTTAAGAAGGATACTACGCCACCGGTAATTTCTGATTTACAGGAAGGTGATACTACATGGAGAAATATAAGGGACGGGTATTATAATGTTAATTTTACTGATACAGGAGGCAGTAAACTTTCTTATTTTGAGACTTATGTATGGAAAAATAAAGAGCAAACTGTAGGATTGATAGATGACTGGCGGACACAGGTATCCAGTATAAATACAAATTCTTATGAACAGGACTGGCAGATTTCAACCGGGACCTGGAATAATTTAATTCAGGGGAAAAATTATGTATCCATAAAAGTCCGGGATTATGGCGGAAGTTCGACAGAAACAGTTGATGCTTTTTATATCTTAAAAGATACTGCTTTCCCTGCAGTCGCAAATTATGAAGTAGATGGAGATACAAACTGGGTGAATTCATCTCAATATTACAATGTTGAATTTTCGGATTTGGGAAGCTGGCTGGAAGGTGCAAAATATACTGTTTATTCTTCCAGTGATATGAAGACCGGGACAAAGATTCTTGTATGGCAGGATATATTTACTTCTACATGCACAGATTATACTGCTCCATGGCAGGTCCTGTTTTCTTCTTTGACACCCGGATATAATTATATCTCGATAGAGGCATATGACCATCTTGCGCAGACTACCACGGTTAAGGATGCCTTCTTTATTAAGAAAGACACCTCTGTGCCTTATATGGTGAAAACTCAAGATGGAGATGATAACTGGCGCAGGATAAACAACGGATTTTATGACATAGATTTTTATGATATAGGACATTCATCGTTATCTTATTTTTCTACAAAATGTTCTACACTTTCTACAGGAGAAATATATTTGTGGGACTGGGAAAACGAAATATCTAACATAAATAAATCATCCTATACTGCCAACTGGAAACTGACAGCAGAGCACTGGAGTCAGTTGAAAGAAGGGGTGACCAATTACATCTCTGTAAGAGTTGTGGATTTGGCAGGGAATGTTTCTTCATGGGCAAACGCTTTTTATGTTTTAAAGGATACCACACCTCCTGTTATAACGGACGACCAGGATGGAGATGATCAGTGGCGGTGTGTCAACGATGGCTCTTACGATATAAAATACAGCGATACAGGCGGAAGCATGCTTGACTATGCCCAGTATAAGATAATTTCCGCAACAGGCGCAGTTGTTGTTGACTGGTACACCTATGCTTCCAGCATTTCTTCTAACGCCTACACTGCAAACTTAACTCTGGAGCCTGCGCACTTCACGCAGATCTGTTCCAGTTGCTCACATGTCTGGGTCAGGGCGCTTGATGTTGCAGGTTCTACAGCTACATTGGGTAATTATGCTTTCTATATTAAGAAAGATACAGTGCCGCCAATTATAACGGATAATATTATTGAAGGGGATACCATATGGAAAAATATAAATGACGGCTTTTATGACATAGATTTCAGCGACACTTTATCGCTGGTTGATCATGTTGAATACAGGATAAAGACAGCAACAGGTGGAGTAAGGGTAAACTGGACAACTCCGGCTGCTCTAAATAATCTTTCCACAAACTCTTATACTGCTGACTGGCAGATAACAGACAGCGATTTTAATAAGTTATTGCTTAATTCTACAAGTTATGTAGATGTCCGTTGTTACGACAAGGCTGGGTCAACAGATGCGGCATTGAATGCGTTTTATATCAGAAAAGATACAATTCCGCCGGCTGCAATAACAGATTTAACAGGCAGTTCAGGACTTGAAGGAGAGATACAATTAACCTGGACAATATCAGGAGATGATGAAAACATAGATTATTTAGAGGATGCTTTATATGAGATAAGATATACAGATAATCCTCCATATACATGGGCAGATGCGGATTATTCAATTATGATAAAGACTTCAACGCCTGCAGGAAATAATGAGAGTTATACTCTTACAGGATTGGTTGCTTCCACAACATATTACGCGTGGATAAAGGTGAGAGATAAAGCTAATAACTGGTCTGATGTATCCAATTCTACATCCTGTAAGTGTGGCGCGGATGTAACAGAACCTGCTAAAATAACAGATTTGGCAGCACAGCCAGGTGGTTTTCAGGCACAGATAAATTTAACATGGACTGCGCCGGGTGATAACGGATATATAAATCCTGTATCTGGGTATATAGTGAAATATACAACTTATTCTGATTTTAACTGGGATGAAGCAACTGATGCTACATGGACAAGTGTTGAGCCTGCTGTTCCTGCTCCAACAGGAACAGTTCATACGGCAATTTTTTCAAATCTTAATATGGATCTGACTTACTGGTGGGGGATAAAAGCTTATGACGAGGTACTGCCGGTTCCAAACTATTCAATTCTGAGTAATACTGAATCCTGCAAACCTGCACCTGAAGGAGAACGGGATGCAATGCTGATTTACGGTGAAGGAACTTCAAGTTCACATAAAACAGAAGTATTCAGCGGCGGTTCGTGGGCAATTGGAACAGGAGGAAATGCTGCAGCATCTACAATCAGATGGACAGTGATTAAGTCCAACAACATACAGAAAGATGAAAAGATGGCAGGCATATTGTGTTCAACTGACGAGCTTTATATCCAGATTTACGATGGAGCGGAGGATACATGGATAAATGCTGCAGGATTTCCTGTTACTGTATCTGCAGGTTTATCTGAGCAGCGCTGTTTTGACATTGCGTATGAACAGAATTCCGGCCGTGCGCTGGTAGTGTATAATAACGGGACAGCCGGCCAGGTAGACTTCCGTGTCTGGTCATCAAGCGCGGCAGCCTGGGTAGATTCGGGTACCCTTACGGTAGATGCAACTGAGGATATTCACTGGGTGAGATTAGAGCCAGGGCCGGGAACAAATGAAATAATGCTTGCTACTTTAGATTCAGGTAATGACATTGAAGCTTATTTATGGAATGGTTCTTTATTTACCAATGGCCAGAGTATGACCACAAATGCCACATATAGTCAGTATGAATGCTTTGATATAGCCTGGGAGAACCAGACTGGTAGATGTATGGTTCTCTGGGGAGAGAATGCGCAGCCTAAAGAACAAATTAATTACAGGATATGGAACGGGAGCTGGGGAATGCAGACAGATATCTTAGACACTTTTGAGGCTAAGGTTATGTGGCTTAGTGCTGCTTCGGATCCATCGTCAGATAATATCGGATATACGGTTGTTGATGAAAATATTGATTGGAATGCAGGTATCTGGAACGGGACAGCATTAGCTCCGGAACCTGGTGAAGATACAGGAGTTTCAAACAATACTACCCGCATTATGGACTGCGCATGGGAAAAAGATTCAGGAAAGTTTTTCATTGTTGCTGCAGATGAGACAGACCGGATAGACTGGTGTTACTGGCAGAGTGATCAATGGTATAATGCAAGCGGCCCAATGGCTAGTGCAGATCTTAATGAAGCTACATTAGATAATTATGATTTTGGTAATAATATAAAATGGCTTCGTTTATCTTCTGATCCAAATGTGGATAAAATGATTTTAACTGTAATTGAAGATGGAGATAGTATAAAAACTTTAAACTGGACAGGTTCAAACTGGAGCCTGGATAAGATTCATTCCAGCGATTCTTCTGATTTCATTTACGAATGCGCCTTTCTTAGCCAGGACAGGCATGATAATGTGCCTCCTCAGCTTGCAGATAATCAGGTAGGATATGATGTCTGGCAGAGCACGAATGCGGGCTGGTATGATATAAGTTTTTCCGATACAGGAGGGTCAAAGCTTGCTTATTTCCAGACAAAAATTTCAGGCGGAGAAGACTGGACTCCTGTAATTTCAGGAATGAATGTTGATTCATTTTCTGATAAGTGGAAACTCCTTGACACTACTTTTGACAGTATGAAAGAAGGAACAAATGATGTATATGTCAGGGTTTATGACGGAAAGGGCAATGTGGATAATGAGAACGGAACATACTGCTTTCATGTGTTGAAAGATACCACTCCTCCTTCAATGACTTATTGCCAGGGCGGGGATTCTACACCGAGGAATTCTACCGGGATGGAATATAATGTTGATTTTTCTGATTCTTCTTCCAAATTAGATGAATTAAAATATGCGGTTTATTCTTCTTCAGATATAAAAGGTACTCAGATTAAGGAATGGACACAGGTTGCAACCGTTTCCGGCCAGGAAACTTATGACACCGACTGGGAAATAGATTTTTATTCATTAAATCACGGCACAAACAACTGGGTATCTGTAGAGGTATGGGATATTGCCGGAAGTTCCATTGTTTATAAAGATGTGTTCGTAGTGTATAAGGATACCCGCCCGCCTGACAATATTAACAACCTGTCAACTGAAACAGGGCAAACTTATGCGCAGATAAAACTATCCTGGGCAGCGCCGGGAGATGATGGGGGAGC
>JAIVZN010000031.1:0-15873 GCA_048634875.1 Deltaproteobacteria bacterium
AATCGTCGATGACGGTGTGACAGATCGTCTCGGCACGGTGAATGGCAGTCCGGTCACCCGGTACTTCATCGAGGGCTGGATGGCAGAGAAGTACGTGGCTATCAGCACCGGCGGTTCAACGACACCGGCTTCAATTCCAAAATGTCTGGTAACATCAAGTATTCTCTTCATATCATGGATACCGGAAACCGTTGGTTCGGTGACAATAATGGCATACCTGGCGCCAGTCAGGGAAGCAATAACAGGGCATCCTGTTCCCGGCGCCCCGTCTATTACCGCGTCTTCTGTTTTTATTTCACCGGCAATGACCCTTCCTTTGTCTTTAACCAGAGTTACAAGCCGTCCTGAATTTTCTTCAGCAATACCTAATTTTGCATGGCTCATCGGTCCATACCGGGTATCAGATATATACCATTCACCATTAACAGCATCTTTTACTTTCACAGCATTAAAATTACAAACTAAGCCGCATACTCCGCACCCCTCACATGCTACCGAATCTATTTCGTATTTTATTACTCCATCTATATTTTTTTCTTTTACTGCCGAAAACCTGCAATAACGTTTACATTCCCCGCATCCGGTACATTTCTGTAAATCTATATTTGCTTCAACTCCTCCACTGAAATATCCTTTTTCTCTTATTTCAGGAATTAAAACAAGATGAAGATCTGCTGCGTCAACATCACAATCCGAAATAACACTATTATTGCTTAAGGCAGCAAAACAGGCAGTAATAGAAGTCTTTCCCGTTCCCCCTTTACCACTTATAACTACCAGTTCTTTTACCTGAGCCGACTCACCCCTTCCCATGGAAGCTTTTGCTTTTTCAATATCCACATCTTTAAATGATTTTAACTTAACTGCTTTTTCTGAAACCTTTTTCTTCTTATCTGCTCTATCTAAAATTTTCCGGATAATTTCTTTAAACAGTAAATTATACTCTTCTGTTTTTTCCACTACTATATCACCTTCTGAATACATTTCTGCAATTTTTCTTTTATCCGGTATTTCTCCTATTATCTCTAAATCCTCCTCTTCACAATATTCCTTCAGTTTATTATCTTTGTAATCCGCGCGGTTTACAATTATAACCGGCTCCTGGCCTATTTTTCTTGCCATATCTACAGACAGTTTAAGGTCGTTAATTCCGAAAGGTGTGGGATCAGTGACTAAAACACATAAATCCACATCTTTTACTGTCTCCACTACAGGACACGCTGTCCCGGGTGGTGAATCCATAATATTTATACCCTCCCCGCATTCTTTTTTCACTCTCTGTATTAACCGGGGAGACATACCTCCCTCTCCTGTCTCCAGGAGAGAATCAACACATTTTATACCTTTACCGGAACCTTTCCTCAGTACTCCTATTTTTCTTTCTTCTTCGATAACTGCGTCTTCAGGACATACAACACTGCATGCCCCGCACACATGGCAAAGTTCCTTAAATAACATAACATTCTTTCCGGCAACAACAATTGCATTGTAAGTGCAGGCATCCGCGCACTTACCGCATAATGTACATTTTTCAGAATCTATTTTTACCGGAGACACGATATTTATATCTTTTTTTATGCGAAAATCCGGTTTAATAAATAAATGTCCGTTGGGTTCTTCTACATCACAATCAAGATATGAAACATCCTGATATGTTTTCCTTAAAACAAATGCAATATTTGTAGCGACAAATGTCTTACCCGTTCCCCCTTTTCCGCTGGATATGGCTATTTTTAAATTTCTATATTTCATGTGTAAATAATTCCTATTTGTAGTTGCCAACCTTGGTTGGCATATTATTTCAGCCGAGCAAGCTCGGCCACTACATTTTTATTTTCATTCTCTTTAAACTTTTTTCTAAGTTCCTGATTGCTTCCTTCAGCGTGTTTGCTGCAAGCAATGCGCAGTGTAAACTATCCTCGGGGAGCCCTCCAAGAGCAACTGAAATGTCCTGTTGTGTAATTTTTTTGGTATCTTCAATGCGCATTCCCCTAACCATCTCTACGACCATTCCACCTGAAGCAATTGAAGGATCACAACCATCGGTTTGAAAAGTAGCTCTTATAATTCTTTCTTTTTTAATTTTGAGATATATCTCCATGGTATCCCCACACGGGCCCGTTATTTTCGCAAATCCATCTGGGGATTGAATTATTGTACGATTCTTAGGTCTCAAAAATAGGTCTATTGCCTTATCCGAATAAACAGATCTTAAATCTTTTATTAGTTTGTCTTTTAACCCTTCAAAATCAGAGGCTTTATCTTTATAAACTCCTATACATTCCAGTCTTTCCTCTGCCCATTTTTCAAGAGCTGTTTTCAATTCTAATGACAACTTTGACTTTAATTTCATTTTATTTCTTTTTCATTCTTTAAAACTTTTAAAGCCCCTGCTACATACTTGCTTACAGATACATCTTTTCTACTAACCTAAATTGCAGGTCCCAGTTGGACAGGATGAAGATGAACTCCCTCCTGAAGATTTCCCAACACTGAAAACGGAAAACTGCTTTTCCACTTTCTTATTTCCACATTTAGGACATTTCAATTCTTCTTCTTTGGAAGTTACTCCCACCAGCTTATCAAATGTTTGATTACATTTGCTGCATTTATATGTGTATATAGGCATATTCTCCTCCTTTAAATTCTATAATTTTTTCTACTGCCGATATCATCCGGCACAATATTCTCTATTACATCTGTTTAACCCGGATTTTGCATTAGACAATGGAATTCGACGAAAAATATGCCACATTCTACGTCACAAAAAAGCTCATCAATACTTACGAGTATTACTTCACTTTTTTGCTGTGTATTATATGGCATCTTTATCGGCTCGGTTCTTCATTCCTAATGCAAAATCCGGGTTTAATCTATATTTTATCGTAACGGGATTTCAAAAATTTGATTTTTTAAACCCCTACAAGTCCGCCTGACTGAAAGGCGTTAATTTATCTAATCGTTAGAGATTGCGTTCATAGCCGCCTGCACTATATTGTATTTCGTCGGCGCCGGAGTAAGACAGGGATGCGTAGCCATCTGAAACGATTCCAGTTCATTTAGAGAAACATCTTTCTGTATGGCAAGCCCTATCGTATTTATAATCTCGCCTGCGGAAGCTCCTCCTGCAACCTGCCCTCCCATCAGTATGCCACCCTGTTTTGAGAATACGAGTTTTACAATAAGTCTGTTTGCTCCGGGCATTGTGCATGGATGCTTATCCATATCTTCAGCCATCCCTACAACCACATCAAAATTTTCTTCTCTGGCAGTTTTTTCTGTAAGTCCGGCTGACGCCAGAACAAGACCTGAGAGATATGTCGAGTAAGCCGCTATTGTACCCTTGTTCTCCCTTATAACTTTAAGTTTATACAAATTTGCTCCTGCTATGCGCGCCTCTGCTGTAGCAATTGACGCCAGCATTACAGGCGTATTCTTTCTTGTAAAAAAATCCCTCTTGCCGACGCAGTCTCCCACGGCAAATATATCGGCATTATTAGTCCTCATATATTCATCTGCCCAGATACCTTTTCCCATCCCAAGTTCTAATCCCGCTTTTACAGCAAGAGATGTATTGGGTATACCGCCTATACTCAGTATAACTATATCAGCATCTATAACCGTCCCATCAGAAAGTTTTACTTTTTCCACTTTACCATTACCTGCAATCTCTTCTACTTTAATACCGGTTAATACCTTAACACCTTTTTCCTCTAACTTCTTTCTGGCTATATCTGAGAATTCCTTATCAAATGAATTACATATTATATCAGGGAGCATTTCAACCAGGTATATATTCTTGCCATTAATTTTTGAAATCTCGTCAGCAAATTCGACACCTATAAAACCTCCTCCTAAAACGACAATATCTTTGTTTTCTTTAATACCCATTATCATTTTTTTCAGATAATCAAAATCTTTTTCAACAGAATACACATTTTCAAGTTCTATACCTTTAATTCGCGGTATAACCGGTGTGGAACCTGTTGCAAGAATAAGTTTTTCATAACTGTATTCATCACCGCAGGATGTTATCACCTTTTTAATGTCACTTTTTATTTCTACAACCTCATCTACAGCCACTTTTATTCCGCCTGCTTTTATTGGATCAAAGGACATGATATTTTCCTCGGGTTTACCCAGGCTGCTTATCATATAGGGTATCCCGCAAGGTATAACAGACGGCTCTAGATTTTTTATAATTGTTATTCCTTTTCCGGGATAATACTTTTTGGCAGTAGTTGCCGAGACTGCCGCCGCCGGACCTCCACCAATAATTAAAATTTCAGTTGAATTAACAGCCATCTTGTCCGGCTGGCCTTCTGTGACAGATTCCGATGTAAATGTTTTGTCTTTCATAATTTTGACTCCTACTGATTACTTTCCTAAACTTTTCGTAATTTCAATTAAAATTTTTGTTGTTTCAGAATCAGGAAATTCCGAAACAAAATTAAGCCCACTGTCCATGGTCCGGACTATTTCGGGGTCAAACTGCACCCTGCCCAGAAACGGAACGCCCAGCTCATTTGCCGCATTCCTGCCGCCGCCTTTTTTGAATATTTCTATTTCGCTGCCGCAGTGGGGACAAACTAAACCACTCATATTCTCTATAATTCCTAAAACAGGAACATTAAGCGCCTTTAGAAAATTTACGCATTTGCGCGAGTCAAGCAAAGCTATCTCCTGGGGCGTAGTTACAACTATACCTCCGTCAATATCTTCTATTAACTGCAAAACACTCATAGGCTCATCACCTGTACCGGGTGGAGAATCCACTATAAGATAATCTAACTCGCCCCATACTACATCTGAAAGGAACTGCTTTATGAGGTTAGATTTCATCGGGCCCCGCCAGATAACAGGCTTATCATCTGACTCAAGCATTAATCCTATAGATATAAGCTTTATATTGCCTTTCTCTAGCGGAAATATTTCATTATCGCTTCCAGCCTTCAACCTCATATTTTCCATTCCAAGAGCCTTTACTGTTGAAGGGCCATGAACATCCGCATCCAGCAATCCCACCTTCTTGCCCATCGTATCCAAAACATGAGCAAAGAGTGTGCTTATTGCAGTCTTGCCGACTCCTCCTTTATTTGACAATACAACAAACTTGTATTTTATATTTTTTAACCTGTTATTAATTTTATTCCTGGTTTCCTGTAAATCTGTCTTCATTTTATTTTCAACACTCATCCCGTTAGAAATCTGTTTATTCATAATATAGGAATATCAACCGCCTCCTTTTATAACCATACTTCCAACTTCAATCCCGATATGCTTTGCAATAACATGACACTTTGCAATCAGCAAAAAATAAATATTTTTATTTTTTACATCGCTTAAGGTTTCGTAATTGCCCTGCCCTTTTGAAATAATCAAGTCTGCATTATTAAATACTTCTTTGAATTCATCAGAGCAGTAAGGCAGATTAGTTCCCGGAGAAGAATCTCCGTTTGAAATCACATTACAGAATTTATCTATATCAACTTCCATGGCATCTTCCTCAGTTATGTCATTTATAACAGGTTCTCCCCTGACGCCATAGTAAATTTTTATATCTGGATTTTCTTTTTTTATTGTTTCTATAAAAAGCTTATCCAAGACTATTTCCCCTGAATTGTCTCCAAGATAAAGAATAGTAGATGCCCTGTTCATTTCATTTTTTAAACCTGCAAAATCATCTATTGCAGGCTCCTTATTAAGAATCTCTTCTATATCTTCTTTTGTATGGTTATCCTTCCTTTTGCCTGCTCCGCTGTCAATGATATTTCCTCCAGCAGCTAACTTACACGCCAGATAAATGGCATTTTTCCCTTCTAATATACGGTATCGTATATTATCATAAACTTCCATCATCTGCTTATTATCGCGGACCCGAATTTCATGATAGGGGTCTTCGTTTTTGGTAATCCTTTTTATTTCTTTATATACTTCACGGGCTATATGGGGAGGATTATCTGTATAATCAAGCGAAATTAATATATTCATAACCCTGTTTAATACTTCCTTTTGCAAACCCGCATCATCTGTTGAAAATTTTGCGCATTCAAGAGCCTGCTTTAAAAAGCATGGAAAACAATCAAGGAATACCCTCATCCCGCTCCTCCTTTACCCCATCTTTCCTTATTCCTGTAATATATTACGATATTATCCTTGTTCATTTCAGGAGTGACGGGGCTCATCTGTTTCTGCCTCTTCCTCCTCCTTGCCCGGTACCTCTGCCGCCGCCCTGTCCACTGCCGCCTTGAGGCCTACCCATTCCTCCGCCTCTCCCCATCCCCATACCTCCCCCAGGCATGTTTTGAGAAGTTCCGAAATGCCCGGGAACTGTAGGTCCGGTTAATGGTTTCAGCTTTCCTTCTTTAAAAGCCTGCACAGATTCATTGATAGTTCCTGTAAAGCCAGCTAAAACATTTATCCCTGCAGATGATAGCACACTGCTTGCATTGGGACCAATATTCCCGGTTATTACAATCTGTGGTCTTTTATCAATTACAAGTTGGGCAGCCTGTATTCCGGCTCCATGCATAGCATTTACAGCAGGATTTTGAATCACTTCAAATTCATTCGTATCGCTATCTAAAAAAATAAAATACTGGCATCTTCCGAATCTAAAATCAAGCTGGGATTCCAGATTATCTCCTATTGAAGTTATACATATTTTCATATTTAATTTTTCTCCTTTGTTCTTAAACATATTTACTTTCTTTCTTGAGAGTTTCTGCTTCCTAACATCTTAATCACTTCCTCCTTTTTTATCTATTTACGGCACTTTTCACATAAGCCATAGAAATGCAACTGATGCGATTTAATTTCGAAATTATTTTTCACGGATAATTCTTTCTTCAGATCTTTTATTAATTTCAGTTCTCTTTCTACAAATTCCGAATAATCAGTTACCTTTCCACATGAGGTGCAGATAAGATGATGATGATGTTCTCTTTCATCATCATTTAATTCATAATACGCACTTTTGGCGCTAAACTGAAAACGGTTAAGCAAACCCTGCTGCCGTAAAAACTCAAGGTTTCTATATACAGTAGCCATGCCTATGCCTGGAAAACGTTTTTTTATCCGCATAAAAACATCTTCAGCAGTTAAATGTCCCCCGTTTCTTGTAAAAACATTAAGAACAGCCTGCCTCGGAACAGTCCATCTGCCAACACATCTGAACAGTCTTCCATGTCTGCCTTTAATCATAACATATATCTCCCATACCAATAGTGATAATCATTTTCATTTAGTTTGTCAAGTATTTTCTAATCCTCCAATTGATTAATAATAGTTCATCTAAAGAAACAAAATACCTAATCAACAGAAGGGAAAATCAATTCGTATGATACGCTTCGGCCTTTTGCCTTATTAGACTTCAATACCCTTTTTTGTACTAGATCAGTTATATCTCTGTATGCTGTTGCTCTACTTACTTTTGTCATTCCTACATACTTTCTTGTACTTAAACCTCCTTTAAAGCCGCCAACACCTGCATCTAATAAGCGATTGATTACTTTTTGCTGATTTTTATTAAATATAGTCTGGGCATGTTTTCGCCAGAAAAGTGATTTCTGCATTACCTTAACTATAGAAGCCTCAGAATCTTCTATTGCATGTACAAAGCAATTGAGAAACCATTGAAGCCAGTTTGTTAAATCAAGAGAACCTTTTTGGCTTTTTTCTAAGATTTCATAATATGCTTTTCTTTCAGCCATTATTCTACTGGAAAGAGAGTAGCATCTTCTATCCAGATTTTCATCCTGAGCCAATGCCATATCTGTAAGTGCCCGGGCTATTCTTCCATTACCATCTTCAAAAGGGTATATGGATACAAAATAAAAATGAGCAATTCCGGCACGCAACAATCCGTCCAACGCTTTCTTTTCATTTTTCCACCAATCTAAAAAAAGTTTCATTTCAGATGCAACCTTAGTACCGGGTGGAGCTTCATAATGAACTTTTTCTCTGGCAATTGGCCCGGATACCACTTGCATGGAATCCTTGCTTCGCCATTTTCCAACTTCAATCTTTGTTAATCCTGAATATCCTGTTGGAAACAATGCTGCCTGCCACGATTTTATACGGCTTAAAGTAAGAGGTTTATTATAATTTTCTGTTGCATCAAGAATCACATCAATTAGTCCTTCTGCATTTCTATCTGGATGTTTCAAGCCTGCAGTCGGCAAACCTAACCTTCTAGCAACTGATGATTTTACAGCTTCCTTATCAAAGAGTACTCCTTCTATAGCTGCAGTTTTTATTGTTTCCTCTATTAGTATCTCTGATCTTGATTTCTGGTTATGATCAAACCCCATGGATGAGATTTTACTTAACAATTTACCCTGCACTAGTCTCGCACGACTCAAAATATTGATTATCTTATCATTCTGCCATTTGAAATTTGGCCATTCTTTTAAATTCCATACATAACGCATATTAGACCTCCTTTCGCTTCATATTATGAAGCAATTTTAATATGTAATCGCTTCATAATCAATAGTATGCCGACTGATCCTTTTCAGTTGCAGGATTTTCCCATAATTTGCCCCATGATTTTCTTAAATTTTAAAAAGATTTTTTTGGAAATATTTTTGATATTTTTTATTGGCTTGACTTTTTCGCTTTTTTATCCCGCCGTTTTTCTTTTTTAGTTTTTACTGGTTTCTTTTTTACATCTTTTCTAGTATCTTTACTTTTAGACATGCCGTTTCTCCTTTTCTTTAATTTTTCCTTCCTAACTGAATCTTACCCTAAAAAAGTGGACACTGTTGGGCGAGCATTTTCATACTCAAACCTCTTTTCAAAATCAATAGGTAATATATACCCTAACTCACCATGCGTTCTCCTTTCTAATTAGGAGTATATAGTGTACTTAAATAATCAGTAATTTTCAATTGCCGGCGCGGAATGAAAGACGCTCAAAACTAATGAAAAATGACAGGTTCAGCCGGGCTGAAGCAGTTCAAGAATTGCTCTGCCATATTTTAAAAATCTTGAAGGGGTATCCCACATGAGCGCTTTTAAAAAACCCGTATCAGCCGGATTTTCTAATGCCAGCTTATGCATCAGTTTTCTGGAGAGTACTACTTCCGCGGTGACGCCGGATTTTTTCGCGGTACGGTTCCTCCATATTTTCAGTTCCTCGAGACGGTTATAAAAACCGTTGTTATCTATGTTCTCGCCGGATTTTGTTGGCGGCTTAGAAGAAAAACCTCTACTTATTGCATCAAGGATACCGGCAGAATATTTCTTTATATTGTAAAAGGACATCCCTGGGATTGCGCTTAACTGTTTAATGTATTCCGGGCATATTTTTGCCAGCTCAATAAGTGTATTATTTGTCAGTATTTTAAAAGGCGGTAAATTACGGGCATTCGCAACCTTATCTCTGTAGATAAACAGTTCCCATAAAACCGCCGCTTGCCGCTTCTCGAGATATCGTAACCCTTTTGTCTTCCAGAAAGTCTCTTCCAGTGAAACGATATGTATATCTGTCCGGCAGGCCACCCTGAAATCATCTTCAGCAATTTGCACAAGGCTCCTGCTGTGCAGTTCCTGTTTCAATCTGTCTCTAAGGGGGATAAGTAGATGAGTATCCATGCGCGCATATTCAAGCATCTCCCTGGTTAAGGGCCGTTTTCCCCAGTTGGCTCGCTGATACTTTTTATTGACTGTAATATTGAATTCTTCACCAAGAATATCGCTAAGGCTGATTTTTTTTCGTCCGAGGATCTTCGCGGCTATCATGGTGTCAAATATATTAGCAAATCTAAAACCATAATCACGTAAGAGGCAGATAAAATCGTATTCTGCGGCATGGAATACTTTTTCCATGCCTGGATCGGCAAATATTCTGCCGATAGGAGACATGTCTTCAATTTGAAAAGGGTCAATAATATAATCACGGGTTTTTGAAGATATCTGAATGAGACATACCTGTTCCGAGTAGACGTACAAACTGTTGGATTCTGTATCAACAGCCAGTATGGGTTCTGCGCTCAGTCTTTCAGAAATATCCTTTAATTGGGAATCTCCGGTTATGATTATTGCTTTTGAGTTTGACATCATAGATGAGGACCAATATTACAGGGTTAATTTTTTGTATTTTATTCTTTTTGGGCCCTGGTTACCCGTGCGCTGTCTGTGGTTTTCTTCATAATCAGAGTAGCCGCCTTCAAAGAAGTAGACCTGTGAATTGCCTTCAAATGCAAGTATGTGCGTAGCCACTCTATCCAGAAACCAGCGGTCGTGAGATATCACGACTGCGCATCCTGCAAAGTTCATCAGCCCTTCTTCCAGGGCGCGCAGCGTATTCACGTCAATGTCATTTGTCGGTTCGTCAAGGAGTATAACGTTGGCTTCTTCTTTTAATGTCAGGGCAAGGTGTAAGCGGTTTCGCTCTCCTCCGGATAATGCTGCACATTTCTTCTCCTGATCGGCTCCGGTAAAATTGAACCTCGCAACATAGGCCCGGGAGTTAACAAAATAATTGCCCGTTTTAATCCTCTCGCTATTGTCCGTAATCGCTTCAAATACAGTTTTTCCTGGATCGATTTCCGAGTGCTGCTGGTCATAATAGCCGAGCTTTACGGTTTCGCCGACTTTGAAAATACCACTCCGCGGTTCTTGGGTTCCCATTATCATGCGGAATAGCGTAGTCTTGCCGGCGCCGTTAGGCCCGATAACGCCAACTATCCCGTTCGGCGGCAAAAAGAAGTTAAGATCCTCAAAGAGTAAATTGTCACCAAAAACTTTTGATACATCTTTTGCTTCAATGACTGAATCGCCGAGCCTCGGGCCGTTAGGGATGAATATCTCAAGTTTTTCTTCGCGCAGTTTGATGTCTTCATGCAGCAGCTTGTTATATGATGACAGACGGGCCTTGGATTTTGCCTGCCTTGCACGGGGCGACATCCTAACCCATTCCAGCTCGCGTTCAAGCATTTTCTGCCGTTTACTCGACTGCTTTTTTTCAAGTTCGAGCCGCTTTGCTTTTTGTTCGAGCCAGGAGGAATAATTTCCTTTCCAGGGTATCCCTTCACCGCGATCCAATTCAAGGATCCAGCCGGCGACATTATCAAGAAAATAACGGTCATGGGTGACTGCTATGACAGTGCCTTTATATCTTTTAAGATATTGCTCAAGCCACTGTACCGATTCGGCATCTAAGTGGTTTGTCGGCTCATCCAGTAAAAGGATATCCGGCTCCGATAAGAGTAGGCGGCACAATGCTACACGGCGCCTTTCCCCTCCCGAACAATGCTTTATTAATACATCAACATCAGGGCAGCGTAATGCATCCATAGCGCGTTCAAGCATGCTATCCAATTCCCAACCATTGCAGTTTTCAATGAGCTCCTGCACCTCTCCCTGCTTTTGCATGAGCTTGTCCATCTCATCGTCATCCATAGGTTCAGAGAATCTGTTGTTGATATCTTCATACTGCTGCAGCAGATCAGCAACCTCCTGTATGCCTTCCTGCACTATCTCTCTTACCGTCCTGGTGTCATCGAGTTCCGGTTCCTGCTCGAGCAGTCCAACAGAATAACCTTTTGAAAAGGTGACTTCTCCCTCATCGGGTTGTTCCATACCGGCGATGATCTTTAAGAGGGAGGACTTCCCGGAACCGTTCAGACCGATAACGCCGATCTTTGCGCCGTAGAAAAATGAAAGATATATATTTTTCAATACCTTTCTTTGAGGGGGATAGGTTTTGCTGACTTCTATCAATGAAAATATTATCTTATTATCTGTTGTCATATATTTTAATTCACTATTCTATTCCACGGTACTTATGGCTCAATGCCATTGTTATTTTTTATTATTGTCCCTGATTATATAAAAATGTGACTTTTACTACAAACATCAGATGATCCTGGACCGTCCTCTTATATATTGAGTCGTATCCCGTTATCATTAATTGTAATAAGTCTTTTTTTTAAGAGAGCTCCTACAGATTTTTTATATGTTTTCTTACTGATCCCGAACATACTGTAAATAAATTCCGGGGCGCTTTTATCGGTCACTGCGATAAATCCCCCTGAGTCTTTTAGTTTTTCCAGGATATTTCCCGCAATACCATCAATTTTTTCATAACCCTCTTTCTGCAGGCAGAGATCTATTTTACCGTCATCTCTTATTTTTTTTATATATCCTCCGGTCTTTTGGCCGATGTTCAAAGGTATAAACACCTCGTTTTTGTAGATCTGGCCCATATGAGAATCATTTATTATAGCTTTATAGCCCAGATCATTTTTACTACAGATAATAAGATCGACTTCTTCTGCTTCTTTGTAGCAAGCCGGCTCCTTATCAAGAAATTTCCCAAGCTTAGCTGAAGCAGTGACGCGCTCGGTCTTTTCATCCAGGTATATCCGCACGATATATGATTTTCCCTCCTGCATTTGCTTTTCCTTTTGCTCGCGAAAAGGTACAAAAAGATCTTTCAGTAGGCCCCAGTCCAGAAAAGCCCCGATTTCAGTGACTGCTACAACTTTCAAAAAAGCAAATTCTCCGACCTTTGCATAAGGTTTTTCTGTTGTTGCAATTATCCTATCCTCCGAATCCTTGTACAGAAAAACCTTTATGATATCATCAACCTTGCAGTCCTTAGGCACATACCTTCCGGGCAAAAGTATTTCCCCGAATTTACCGCCTTCAAGATAAACTCCGAAATCAACTTCTTTTATAACCGTAAGAAAATTATATATACCTATCTGAATCATTTTTTGCTGGGTTATATTTCCCTATAGTTTGTTTCAGAGCCATTATCCTTTTTCTGTTTTTAAGGCTTCCTGCTCTTCAATCCACTTTTTGATTTCGTCAAAATTCTCAACGATTTTCTTTGCCTTTCCAAGCCCGAACTTAAACGGATAACGATCATCCTCGTCATTCTTCAAAACGATCAATGCATTCCCTTTAAACTCTTCAAATTCAACAATACCCATAATAGTAACCTCCCATAATAGTTGTTATAGTTATGCAGCCATAGAAAGACCATCTTTCAAATGGCTGGACAACATTACATCTTTTTGTATATTTATAAATCGAAGTTATTCATTTATAATGAGTCCCCGACTCCTTATTTATTCTTCCTTTGCGGTCTTGATTCTCCGGGTTAAGAACCACGTAAGTATCTTCATTGCCGATATTGTCCTTCAGTTTTTTCATCAGTTAATTCCGTACTCCTGTATCAGCCATAATGTAACCTGCTTTTCATAGCACTTATTATATATACATTACTCTCTTATCTGTCAAGAGAATTCCGCACCGCTTTGCGGTTTTCTTCGTTGTTTTCCGCAATCTTCTGCCTAATTCTTCTATTATGAATTATAACAAAATATGAAACACTGCTGTACACCTTTTAGATTCCAGACTTTCACTGGGAAATGTTTCTCGCCTTCTCAGGCATAAACATTTAGTACTATGGTATATTTACGAATTTCTATTAAGAATCTACAGGAATCAATTAATAAAATAGATGAATTAGATGATGATTTGGAATTTTGATACGATTCAACTTATGCAGCAAATAGATAATGCAATGGGCTCCTACTTATCCTTCGTGATTTCTTTTTTTATCCTATTAAATACACCGGTTACGAAATTCAAGTAATCGTTCGCTTCTTTCTCAGTAATAATCGCTTCGGCAAAATAAAGATCTTTGTTTCTCTTACTTCGCATCGCATTTCCATTTGTATCTATAGTCTTATCGTTTAGTATTTCCGCCATTTTTTCAATTAGTTTTACATGATGGCCAACCTGGTTCCTGACACGTTTCTTCTCTTTAAATCCTATCAAAGCATACGCACATTTTATAAGAGCATTGTATGAAAACTGAAATCTGACTTCAGGCTCTTTCGAACCTTTTGCAATAGAAATATCCCTACCGGCACCAGTGATGTATTTATGAATCTGCTCGGAGCTGAACTCAAAATCCTTGAATAATTCTGCTATCATTTTATTTTTATATTACTCTTAACCACATTTTTTAGAAACAAATCGTTTTGTGCTTTTTTTCTTTCAAATTCTTTTACACTCATTGCCACCACATTAATTTCCCTGTCTACCTTTTTCTGAATATCCATAATTTTACTATTGATGCTCACCATATCAGCTCTACCAATCACTAATAAATCGATATCGCTTGAAGTATCCATAGCATTTTCAACATACGAGCCGAAAATATACGCTTTTTCTACTCCCTCGAAGTTTTTAAAAATATTTTTTAGCTTACTTTCAATTCCTATAGTTTTAAGGATTATTTTCTTATATTCTCCATATAGCACATAATCTTTATTCAAACTGTAATATGTAAGATTTGCTTCTGCTTCTTTTCGAAATAGACCTTCTTGTACAAGTTCTTTCAGCTTCTTTAATAAATTTCTCTTATCCAGATTCAGTTTTTCTGATATTTCATTTAAATAGAGATGTTTGTCTTCCTGTAGAAAAAAATAGCCTAACAGTTCTTTTGTAATGTTTGATTTTAATGATATCATTATATCTCCAGTGTATTATTTTACACCTATAAGTGTAATTATACACACCGCGAATGTCAAGTAGTACTAATTTGTTTCAGGAAACGGTTAAAAGTCTCCTGAAATCTATATTAAAATTGTAAAAACTTAACTGTTCGCTGCGCTCGGCCTACGGCCTCACTCCGCGATGATAAAAACCCGCCCTCTGCCCTCATCCACAATGCAGGATTCGGACAGACAGACCATCCCTAAAAGATCCAACCCTTGACCGCCTTCGCCACATTCTCTGGCTTCGGCGATCTGGCTTACCCGAATAAAAATCGCGGCTCTTTCAGAGCCATCCGTTGTTACGGATTTATACCGTGGTAACGGGATGCGATTTTAAATTAATTCACATCTGCCTCACCCCCGCCTGAGGCAGATGCAAGAAAATTCTGTTGTGAATTTCTTCTTTTTTAAAATTGCAGGCATTAGCCTGCAGTGAATAAATTTTTCCCGAAAAAATTGGGGCTAATTCTGAAAAAATCAAAAATATATTTAATGTTCTCTATAAGTTGACTTATTATTATAATTTAATAAAACTATTGGAAGAAAATCGGAGTTTATACGTCTAATTATAATAGAAAATAATAATATGACAAAAATAATTACTTTTAAAAATGCCTTAGCAAAAGCAAATACAAATCCCAATATATTACTAGGTAATGGTTTTAGTATTGCTTGTGTTAAAGATATATTTTCATATAAAGCTTTATATAAAGAAGCAGATTTTTCAGAAGTTTCAGATTATGTTAAAAAGACTTTTCGTAGCTTTAAAACGCATGATTTTGAGATAGTGATAAAGATATTACAAGACACATCAACAGTTCTTCGATTATTTAATAAAAAATATTACAAAGACTCAAGAAATATTGAGAAAGAAGCTGAATATTTGCGAGAGCTTTTAATAAAGACAATAACTAATAATCATCCAGCAATTCCTAGTGCAATAAGTGAAGATAAATTTATTGCGTGTCGTGAGTTTTTGAAAAATTTCGAGAGAATATACACATTAAATTATGACTTACTATTATATTGGACGCTACTATATGAAGAAAATAATGAGATTAAGTTAACTTGCGATGATGGTTTTAGAAAACCAGAAGAAGATGATGTAGAATATGTTTCGTGGGATATGAATATAGATGAGCAAAATATCTATTATTTACATGGCGCCCTGCATATATTTGATGCAGGCTATGAGATTAAGAAATTTACGTGGAGTAATACAGGTATTAGATTGTTGGCACAAATTAAAAATGCCATGGATAATAAAATGTATCCCTTATTTGTTTCAGAAGGAACATGGAAGGAAAAATTTACAGCAATTCAGCATAGTAATTACCTTGGGCGAGCTTAT
>JAIVZN010000032.1:0-15671 GCA_048634875.1 Deltaproteobacteria bacterium
AGGATACTTTAAGAAAGATGTGCGGGAACAGAGTGCGAAACACCCGCGAAAATTTTTGTGAAAAACCAACACTTCAATTCTGGTGGCCCATATGGGATGATATCAGAACATTTATTATAGTAAAATAATACAGCTTTCAGTAGTTCGATTCCTATCAATGATACCAACTTTTTCCATAACTGTTTGAAACAATAGAAAAATGTGTGATTGCAAGACCTGCCCCTTTTATCTGTGACCCCTTTATTTTTTATTGATTTATTTATCTATTAATTCTTTAAGCTTTTTCCATCTGTTTCTTTCAATACATAATAATTTTGTTAATCTATACTTTTTCTCCTGGGGATTACCATTTCTCTTCCTAATTTCCATTCCAGGCAATTTAGGATAATTGACTTTTTTAAAAAAAAAGATAAAAATTATAGTAATATAAATCAACTATTTATTATTTGATTTATAAAAAGCCGTAAAATAATGAAAAACTTTATTTTAATATCATTAATATTATTTACTATTTTATTAAGCGGATGTATCACTGTAATAAAAAAAGAAACATATATGAAAGATATGCAGAGGTTGAGTTATCTGAAAGAGGAGAAAGTGAAGCTGGAGGAAAATGTTGCTGCTCTTGAAAAAAAAGGGTCTTCTACTGAAGCAGACGTAGAAAAGTTGAAAATGGAAAAGAGTAATTTAGAAGAGAACCTTAATAAGAAGGAAACCGAGCTTTTTAAGAAGATTAATGAGCAAGGTGAAGTAATAGCAGAAAAAGATAAAGAGATTAAACGCATAAATAAAGAAAAAGAAGAACTCCAGCAGCAAATGAGCCGGCAGATAAATGAGCTTAATCTGAAAACAAAAGAAATGGAAATTGAAATTAACAAACTTAAAATGACAAAGGATTTACTTACAAAAGATCTGAAGGAAGAGATTGACTCAAAACAGATACAGATAAAGATGATAAGAAACAAGCTTTCAGTTAACCTGGTTGACAAAATTCTGTTTAGCACGGGAAAAGCGAATTTAAAAGAAACTGGAAAAGAAGTCTTAAAAAAAGTTGGGAGAATCCTGAAAAAGATAAAAGACAGGGAAATAAGAATAGAGGGGCATACCGATAATATACCCATAGGAAAATTACTTCAGGACCAATTCCCGACAAACTGGGAGTTGTCAACACAAAGGGCAATAGATGTAGTAAGGTATCTTGAAGAAGAAGTAGGTATTCCCGGAGAAAACCTTGTTGCCGTTGGCTACGGCAAAAATCGTCCTATAGGAGATAATAAGACTCTGAAAGGACGAGAGAGTAATAGAAGAATTGAAATAACTATTGTTCCAAAAGATATAAACCGTGTGGTCAATGAAATAATGTCCACATCACCCCAGAAACAAGAGAAATAGTAAATAGTAATAATCCAAGTCAGTACAAATCAGCTTGCCATCTCCAGCCAAATGCAATTTTTAAACAAATCCGGTACCATTCATGAGTATCGAACTGATAAAAGGGATACAGTACTTTGTTCCGAACTCCTTGTACACTTCAGAAATTAAAATAAATTTGATAAAAAAATATTGAAAAATTACAATTAGTAGAATATAATAGTGAAATTGTTATAATAAACCTATATATGTCTAATATTAGAAATTTCAGTATAATCGCTCATATAGATCATGGTAAATCTACGCTGGCTGACAGACTCATCCAGGCTGCCGGACTGGTATCTCAAAGAGACTTCAAAGATCAGATTCTTGATAATATGGATATTGAAAGAGAAAGAGGGATTACCATAAAGAGCCAGACAGTGACTCTGCCTTATACAGATAAGACAGGCAAGGAATATGAATTGAATCTGATCGATACTCCCGGACATGTTGATTTCTCATATGAAGTTTCCCGCGCTTTGGCTTCCTGCGAGGGAGTATTGCTTGTTGTTGATGCGTCGCAGGGTGTGGAAGCGCAGACGATTGCCAATCTTTATATGGCTATGGAACATGATCTGGCGATAATCCCTGTAATAAATAAAATAGACCTCATGTCTGCTGACATTGAGAGCACAAAGGAGCAGATCGAAAATGAGCTGGACCTTGATCCTGATATGGCAATCTTGTGTTCCGCTAAAGAAGGAACGGGAATAGAAGATATTTTTGAGGCAATAGTTGCAAGTATTCCTCCTCCGAAAGGGAATACGGACAAGCAGCTGAAAGCAATTATATTTGACGCTCATTACGATTCTTTTAAGGGAACGATCGTGGCCTGCAGGCTCTTTGACGGGTGTGTGAAACCCGGAGATGTTATTCGTTTATTATCGAACGGGGCAACCTACAAAGTCAATGAGGTAGGTTTCTTTGAAATAGAAAGAAAACCCAGGCCCAGCCTCTCGGCCGGTGAGGTCGGATATATTACGGCTGGTATAAAAAAACTGGGCGACATTAGGATAGGGGACACAGTTACTCTGGAGGGTAATCCCGCTTCTGAACCTCTGGAAGGGTTTAAAGAATCCAAACCTGTGGTATTTTCTTCTATATATCCTATGGCTTCGGATGAATACCAGTCGCTCCGGGAGACCCTTGAGAAGTACGAGCTTAATGATGCCTCGCTTGTCTATCAGAAAGATTCTTCCGCAGCGCTGGGGCAGGGATTCAGATGCGGATTTCTCGGGCTTCTTCATCTTGAAATATTTCAGCAGCGGCTGGAGCGAGAATACGATCAGGCGATAGTAATGACGGTTCCAAGTGTTCAGTATAAAGTTAATCTTAAAAACGGGGAGACAATTGTTGTGGATAATCCCCAGTATTATCCAGATCCTTCTGTTATAGAGGGCACTGAAGAACCTTATATAAAAGCTTCTCTTCTTTTTCCTGAGAGGTACATGGGCGTGGTTATGAAATTGTGTCTCTCAAGAAGGGCTGTTAATCCCCGTACCAGCTACCCGGCGCCGGGTCGTATAGAGCTTACGGCCGATATGCCGCTGGCTGAAGCTATATATGATTTCTATGATACGCTTAAAACTGTTACGCAGGGGTACGGATCGTTAGATTATGAGCTGATTGATTACAGGAAGAGCGATCTGGTGCTGATTGATATACTGGTCAATGGCGAAAAGGTGGATGCATTGTCCCTTATAGTATTCCGCGAAAAGGCCAGGGAGTGGGGGGTAAGGATATGTGAAAGACTTAAGGAAGAAATTCCCAGGCAACAGTTTAAAATAGCCATTCAGAGCGCTATTGGCGGAACGATAATCTCCAGGTCGACTATTTCTCCATACAGGAAAGATGTGACCGCTAAACTTTATGGCGGTGATGTCACCCGGAAAAATAAGCTCCTTGATAAACAGAAAAAGGGAAAGAAAAGAATGAAAATGGTAGGTTCGGTTATGATTCCTCAGAGCGCTTTTGCATCTGTTCTAAAGGCTGACGATAAACAATAACTCTTGAATAAGCTGTTACATTATAAATTACATCTTATTTCAATTACATCTCCGGCATTTACTATATGATTTCTGTCGACCATTTTAGCCAATCCTTTTGATATAGCATCATTCATATTATGGCATATCATAAAATCTTCAAACGAAATGACGTCTCCCTTAATGAATCCTTTTGCCAGGTCGGAATGTATCTTGGCAGCACATTCCAATATGGTTGAATCCTTTTTTATATGCCAGGCATGCACTTCATTAGGCCAGGCAGTATAGAACATCATGGTGTTTGATTCTATTAGCGCCATTGCTATAAATTTATTTATATCCGGCTCTTCTTCCAACACTAGAACAGGTTTTATACTAAGTATAGTCCATGAGCATAACAGTCTTTCAGCTTTCTCGTCAAAATCTCCCTTACAGAGCGGAATCTCATCTTCCAGACAATCAAGACATCTTTTTAGAATCTCCTTTTCGTAGTCATCAGTACTGTTATTCTTGCGCGTTTCACATTTTTCAATATCAAGTATAAGCAGATCTATTAATCTATCCTTACTTATGGCTATTAAGTCAGCTTGAACAAAGTTATCTATTGTTATATTTACATAAAAAGGTACAAATTTTTTGGGATTAAACTTATTCTTTAGTGCAATAAGTTTTTCATCATCATACTTTACTTTTCCTTCTTCAAACCCTAATCCTGTACAGCTTATTTCCATATCAACTCCTTTATTTATTATATTTTAATAACTATTTCATTTTATTTTATATTTAGCATAATAACAAGGTATCTGCTGTTTTTATTTAGAAAAGGGAATACGATCGAAGACCTCTTTCTTGACACATTATCATTAATTAATATAATTAAAGTATTCTAAATTAGAATATTTTAAACTAAAATAGTTGGAGGGAAATAATAAATAGATATCAGCTGGTTATACTTGGGTTTCTGAATGAAGTACCCATGCATGGTTATCAGATAGATCAGGAGGTAAAAAGCCGGTCAATGGATATATGGGCGAATATCTCTATGGCATCCATCTACAATAACCTGGTATCGCTTGAGAATAAGGGTTTTATCTCTTCAAAGAAGGAGAAGTCCGGGAATATGCCGGAACGTAAGGTATACAGCATAACCTCAATGGGAATGAAGAACTTATCGAAATTAGTCATGGATGGACTGGAGAGGGTGGAAAAATACAATGATATTGTATATCTGCTTTCTGTAGGGTTCATTAAAAATATACAGCAGGAAAAAGCCTTGATGTGTCTGAATCGAAGAAAAGATAAACTGGGAGAGATCTCTGCTTACATACGTCAGATACACCAAGGGCATAAAAATGTTATACCGTTCAATTGGCTGTTTATTATCGCAGCCTCGCTTGAAATAGTAAAATCTAAAATAAAACTAACCGGAAATTTGATAAAGAAGATCGAGCAAGACGGAAAATGGGAGAAGAAATGAACAGCATTATATTATTAATACGGTATTTATTATCCTTTGTTGTACTTTTATTGCCGGTGTTGCTGTTTGCAGAAGGCGCTGTTAGCTTTACATTGCAGGAATGTATTGAACTCGGTATAAAAAACAACCTGCAAGTGAAGAAATCCGGCTATGATGTGTCCACTGCGCGGGAAAAAACCAGTCAGATAAATGCGCAGTATGAACCAGAGATAAACTTACAGGTCGGCAAGACCGATATGGAGACTTCGGGCGCTAATCCGCTGTATGGGACAAAGGCCAGAAAAGATTCGCTTACTATCGGAATCAATAAAAAGTTTTATTATACGGGAGGAAGGCTGAATCTGGATTGGACAAATGAAAAAACAGACAGTAGCTCGATATTTCAGTCATCGGAATCCGGTTCATTTAACCCGACGTATGATTCCAATATTACATTATCGTATTCACAGCCCGTTCTGAAGAATTTTGCAGGACGCAACGACAGGGTGTTGATCCGGATTTCAGAACTGGGCGGGAGCGCTGCAGAACTGTCTTATACCTACCAGAAAAATATACTCGTTAACAGGATAGAGAATGCGTATCTGTCCTTCAGTTTTGCGGTGAAGAACCTTGAGACTCAAAAAGTCTTCCTTGAGCGTTCAAAAAGGCTGCTTTCAATCAACAAGACAAAACTAAATGACGGTCTTCTTGAGGAAGTCGATGTAATCGCAACAGAGGCAGCGGTAACCCTGCAGGAAGCATCTATTCTTATGGCTGAAAATTCAGTGAAAGATGCAGAGGATAACCTGAAAAGAATAATAGGTATGCCTAAAGATGAAGAATGCTCGTTCATAGTTGAGATATCCACCGAATTCCGTCATCGGGAGGTTTTAGAAAAGGAAATTATAACAAAGGCGCTGTCTGGCCGTTTTGACCTGAAGATTATCGAAAATACAGTGAAGATCAGTGAACTTAGCAGCCAGGTAAGAAAGAACGAAAGACTGCCGTCTCTCGATTTTATTGCTCGATACGGACTGGGCAATACAGGCGAGGGCTGGAGTGATAATTACAACTCGATTACAGGTATAGAATATCCAACCTGGTATGTGGGATTGAACCTGAATGTATTTCCTTTAAATAGACTTTCGGGCAGCATGCTGAGGCTGGATGAATATATATACAAAAAAAATAGTATCGATCTTAAAGACAAAAAAGAGTCAATAATTACGGAGTGCAGAAGCATAGCCCGGAGGATCAATACTCTGGCATTATATGTTAATGCGGCGCATAAGTCCCTGAAGCTGCAGAAGAAGAAACTGGGGCTGGAGGAAGTAAAATTCAACCATGGAAGGTCTTCAATTCAGTGGCTCCTCAGATACCAGGATGACCTGAGCCGCGCTGAAGTCGAGTTCTACAGGGCGCTTACGGATTATTACAAAGCAAGAGCCGATTTGGCCATGATCTCCAGGGAGGAAAGATGAGTCCCGTTAGAAATTTTACAGTAATGATACAATACACAAATTCTATAATAATACATTGGGAAGGAGGTTTTCTAACGGGATGAATCTGGCAGCGTTTTCAATAAAGCAGAAAGTATTAGTTAACCTTATAACTATTGCTGCTCTGATAATCGGTGTAATAACTGTTATGAAAATGCAGCGTGAAGCTATGCCTTCAGTTGAAGTGGATTATGTATTTGTGACAACCGTATATCCGGGCGCTTCACCCCAGGAAGTAGAAAAACTTATAACCATACCTATTGAGGATGCGATAGATACTGTTGACGGACTGGATACATACAGTTCCGGCTCGCGCGAAAGTGTTTCTTTTATATTCATTGAACTTGAACCTGATCTTCCGAATAGGGACAGGGTCATCAATGAAATAGCAAGAGAAGTAGATAAGGTCGATCTGCCGGATGATGCCGAAAATCCTGAAGTAAAGGAGTTCGTTATTGAACATGCTCTTATTGAAATATCATTTACCGGAAAGGGCGTGCCGGAAAAAGAGTTGAGATCGTATGTGGATAATTTTGAAGATATCTTAAAAAACATAAAAGATATCGGTTCAATCAATAAAGTAGGGTACAGGGATATGGAAATATCTATTGAAGTAGATCCATTAAATCTTGAGAATTATTATATTTCACTCGCGCAGGTGATAGAGAGCATACGGAATCAGAACGTGAGCCTTCCGGGCGGAAAGATTAAAACCGGGTCAAAGGAAATAATAATCAGGACTGTCGGCGAAATTAAGACAGCAAGGGAGTTTAATGAAATAATAATCAGGACAAACAGTGACGGTAAATACCTCCGTGTCGGAGATGTGGCTGAAGTGAAAGAAAGATTTGAAGAACAGCAGACAATTTACAAAACCGATGGTAAAGTCTCTATAAATATTGTACCGAAAAAGAAAAAAAGCGGCGATATTATCAGGGTGGTTGAAAAGATAAAAAAAGAGGCTGAAGAATTTAAAAAGGGTCTGCCGGAAAACGTATCTATAGATTATTTAAATGACATGTCTTTTTATGTGAAACGGCGCCTCAATGCCCTTATTGCAAACGGCAGAATAGGACTCCTGTTACTGATAATCACACTTCTGGTATTTTTAAACGCCCGCATTGCATTAGTGACTGCTATAGGCATCCCGTTTGCATTCCTGACTGCATTGATATTTATGTCATTTTTTAATGTAAGCCTTAATCTTCTTACGATGTTCGGACTTATTCTGGTACTTGGAATGATAGTCGACGATGCGATAGTGGTCTCAGAGAACATATACAGGTATCTTGAGGAAGGGATGCCTATTAAAGATGCGGTTATAATCGGCGCAAGTGAAGTTGCGGCTCCGGTGACTGCAACAATTTTGACATCAATTGCAGCTTTTTTACCTTTGATGTTTATATCAGGGATAATGGGCAAGTTCCTCCGGTTTTTTCCGATGGGAGTTATATTCTGCCTTATCGCATCATTGTTTGAAGCGTTGATAATACTTCCATCGCATCTTTTTGAGTGGGCTAAACCTTTAAAAACAAGGGATGAACTGGGGCTGAACAATACTGCAGAAAAAACTTCAAAATCTATAATATTTAGAATAATATTTTTTCCGGTCAATGCTTTCAAAGTAATCGGCCATTACCTTTTTTCACACGAAAGAAAAGGCAGTGAAGCAGTATGGTTTCAGAACCTGCTTGGCGGATATACTAAACTTCTTAATTTCAGTATAAAAAGACGTTATAGAATGTGTTTCGGCGCTTTGATGGTACTTGTCGGGTCGGTGATATTTTCTATTAAAGTCATGCCGTTTAAACTTTTTCCTGATATCATCGAGGTATTTTGTGTAAGGATAGAGACACCTGAAGGGACATCGCTTGAAGGGACAGATAAGCCGTTGTCTGCGATTGAGGAAATAATACTGCAGTTATCTGATGAAGAGCTTGAAAATGTGACATCAACTGTCGGTTTTTCTGGTGAAGCGATGGGATCCAGTCCTTTTGATAAATACGGGACTCAATACGGACAATGTGTTGTGTATCTTACACCGGCAACAAGCAGGAAAAGGAATGCTGACACGATAATTGCTGAACTTAAGGAGAAAATAGAGGAAAGAAATATTTCAGGAATTATAAATCTTGAGTTTGAAAAAGTACAAGGCGGGCCGCCTGTCGGAAAACCTGTTTCTATAGAAATAAAAGGCGATGAGTATGATGTGCTGCTGAAGATTGTAAGTAAGATGAAGGATTTTATGCATACTCTGGAAGGTGTAATAGGCATCAAGGATAATTATGAACTTGATAAGGAAGAAGTCAGGGTAACGATTGATAAGAAAGAAGCCGCCCGCTTAGGGCTTAATGTGCGTCAGATCGCGTCAACTATCCGCTTTGCTTTTGAGGGAGGAATAGCTACAACTATGAGGAAAGGCAGAGAAGACATTGAAGTGATAGTAAGGCTTCCTGAAAAATATAGAAGGAACCTGAATACATTAAAGAATATAACGATTCCCAATAATTCCGGCAGGTTGATAAGATTAAATAAAGTGGCGCAATTTACCAAGAGTCAGGGAATCAAAAATATCCGCCGGAAAGAAGGGAAACGTACTGTAACTGTGACGGCCAGTGTCGACGAAAATAAAACAACAGCTGTTGCAGCAAATAAGAAGATATTAGGGAAATTTAAAGATATTCCCAGGGAGTATCCGGGTTATTTTTTTAAAGGCGGAGGCGAGTGGGAAGATACAACCGAATCAATCCAATCGCTGTTCAGAGCTTTTGCAATAGCATTTATGCTTATATACATAATACTTGCTACACAGTTCAGGTCTTTCATACAGCCGCTTATTATCATGGTGTCAGTCCCTTTCGGTATGGTCGGGGTTATATTTGCGCTCTTTTTTCACGGTCAACCACTCAGCATGATGGCTATGTTCGGGATGATAGGCTTGACAGGTGTTGTCGTTAATGATGCCTTGATTTTTGTGGATTTTATTAATAAAAGACGCGAGCAGCACACCGATATTTTGCAGGCGGTAATAGATGCCGGAAGGACAAGGTTAAGGCCTATCCTATTGACATCTATAACAACAATTATAGCATTAATGCCGCTTATATACGGTATCGGCGGTGAAGAGCCTTTCCTTGTACCTTCTGCTATTTCTATGGCTTACGGGTTACTTGCTGCAACCTTTCTGACCCTTGTGATAGTACCGTGTGTATATCTAATAACAAACGATGTAAGCAGACTGCTGTCAAGGCAAAAGCCTTGAGAAAGTAAAAATAGAAATGTGAAAAGTTAATAGTTGTGAGATAAGTTTGTAAGCTATTTATCCCGTTTACTTTTTCCGTATTTCGCTTTTTCGACCACAGACCGTTTCCCCTTACTCTCTATTTTAAATTTCTGAAGAATAATTTCAGCCTCAGCAAAGGGAACAGTTACAAATGAAAATTTTTCATAGAGCTCCACCTGTTCGATAAGTTCTGCCGGAGTACCTGCTTTATTTACGATAAAATCGACTATTTTTCTTTTAGTTATTTTGTCTTTTTTTCCTTTTGCAATAAAAAGGCGGGTTTTTCCTGCGGTTTCTACAACTGTCTTGCCACGAGTGTTTTTCTTATTTTTGGACATATCAGTTATTTCACTGTATGTATTTCTATCCAGAACATTGGAGAAAGCATTTTTCAGAATCGAAGCAATGATATTTTTATTATCAGCTTGATTTATCAATTGTAATGCCCATTTATCAAACTCTTTTTCGACACCGGCAGAAGCATCAGCAAGAACAGCATCCGTTATTCTTTTCTTTCTTACGTTAATGATCTCATTTATATTTGGAACTGCCTTTCTCCTTATGTCTGCATCAGTAATTTTTTTTATAAAAGTGAGCTTTCTGAATTCAGCAGGTGTAATAAATGTAATTGCTGTGCCCTTTTTACCGGCTCTTCCTGTCCTCCCAATCCTGTGAATATAGGCTTCCGGATTTTGAGGGATGGAATAATTGATGACATGAGTAAGATTGTTCACGTCAATACCTCGGGCGGCCACATCCGTTGCAGCGAGTATTGCAATCTGTCGTTTTCTGAATTTGCCTAATATTCGCTCACGCTGGGCCTGAGTTATATCCCCATGCAGTCCTTCAGCATTGTATCCTCTGTCAAGAAGCTTCCCGGCAAGCTCATCTACACCGAGTTTAGTTCTGCAGAACACAAGACCATAAAAATCATATTCGATATCAATAATCCTGCTTAAAGCTTCAAATTTATCTTTTTGCGCTACTTCGAAATAGATTTGATCTGTAAGGTCTACCGTTAACTTTGTTTTAGTTTTAATATGCACATAGTTACTATTCATATATTTTTCTGCAAGTGATTTGATTCTTTTTGGCATTGTTGCAGAAAAGAGCAATATTTTTTTGTCCCGGGATGCTTTATCAAGTATTGCTTCTACATCTTCGATGAATCCCATATTCAGCATTTCATCAGCTTCATCTAGAATAAAATATGAAACTTTATCGAGTTTAAGACTGCCTCTTTTCAAGTGATCCAGGACTCTGCCGGGTGTTCCAACGATAAAAGACGCCCCTTTTTTAAGTTTTCTAAGCTGCTGTTCAATAGACTGCCCTCCATAAATAGGAATAGCACTAAGACGATGCTCTCCTTTTAAAGAATTGATTTCTTCACAAACCTGAATAGCAAGTTCACGAGTAGGAGCCAGGATTATAACCCGGACATCTTTTGAATATTTATCAAGTTTTTCTATTAGGGGAAGCGCAAATGCTGCGGTTTTTCCTGTTCCTGTCTGTGCCTGCCCAATAAGATCCCCCTTATCATTCAATAAATGCGGGATTATCTTTGTCTGTATTTCTGTCGGCTCTTCAAATCCTTTATTGTTAAGTGCACATATTGTTTTATCACTTAGTCCGAGTTTTTTAAATTTATACATGATGTTATTTTTTCTTTCTCTATAAAATCTGTGTTATACGAAAAGATATATTATTCTAAGGTTGAGATTTTCGAGGGATCAAAATAAGCCTATTAGGACTTTGATATAAGCATTACATATAATTGTGTCAATGCTGTTCTTCTTTATTTTGTTCTTCCAGCTGGGAGTTTTTCTCATCCAATGACTGTTCCGTATCTGTTTCGGACCCGGCATTCTTTTTTGCCAGCTTGCGTTTTCTTTTTTCTTCTCGTTTCTTTTTCTCTTTTTGCTCTCTCAGATATTTTTTATATCCGTAATTAGGTTTTGCCACTTTGTTCTCCTTTCAAAAAGAACATTATTACTGTGTGTAATTCAATATTCCCTTCAAACAATTTAAACTCCTTAAAATTATATAACCATTCTATCATATTATTCATAAAATAAATAGTGTATGTTTACTTTTTTATTTTTTTGGATAAAATATAAACAGTTGGTAAAATCAATTGAAATAATCAGAAAAGGTAGGTAGTTATAGCTGTGACTGAAGATAATTATATTACAACTGACCAGACTGCGGATTTTATAAGAGAGATTATAAAAGAAGATATAAAAAGCGGAAAAAATGGCAGCAGGGTGGCCACCAGGTTTCCGCCTGAGCCCAATGGATACCTTCATATAGGGCATGCCAAATCCATATGCCTGAATTTTGGAGTTGCAGAAGAATTCAAAGGAAAATGCAGTTTGAGGTTTGATGACACCAATCCTGAAAAAGAAGAAACTGATTATGTGAAATCCATAATTGAAGATGTGAAATGGCTTGGGTTTGATTGGGAAGAACGGCTTTATTATGCCTCGGATTATTTTGAAAAAATGTACGGGTATGCGGTTGAATTGATAAAAAAAGACAAGGCATATGTGGATGATTTAAGCGCGGACCGGATAAGAGAATACAGAGGCACTCTTACAGAGCCGGGGAAGAACAGTCCTTTTAGAAACCGGTCTGTTGAAGAAAATCTCCGGATTTTTGAGAAAATGCAAAAAGGGGAATATCCTGACGGGGCAAAGGTACTGAGAGCAAAAATAGACATGGGTTCACCTAATCTTAACATGCGTGATCCTGTGATGTACAGGATACTGCATAAAAGCCACCACAGGACCGGCAATAAATGGTGTATTTATCCAATGTATGACTTCGCCCACTGTCTCGAAGATTCCATAGAAAAAATTACCCATTCTATTTGTACCCTGGAATTTGAAGACCACCGTCCTCTTTATGACTGGTTTCTTGAACAATTAAACATTTATCATCCTCAACAGATTGAGTTTGCGCGGTTAAACTTAAGTTATACGGTATTGAGCAAACGCAAGCTTCTGCTTTTAGTGAAGGACGGTTGCGTATCCGGCTGGGATGATCCCAGAATGCCGACAATCTCAGGCCTCGGCAGGCGCGGCTATACTCCGGCAGCAATTAGAAATTTCTGTGAACGCATCGGTGTTGCGAAGAGCAACAGTATTGTAGATATTGCTCTACTGGAACACTGTGTCCGGGAAGATTTGAATAAAAGGGCTCCGAGAGTTATGGCTGTACTTGAACCGTTGAAAGTGGTAATAGACAACTACCCGGAAAACAAAGTGGAAGAGATGGAAGCTCTGAACAACCCGGAAGATCTTTCCATGGGTTCAAGAAAGGTTCCTTTTACAAAAGTAATATATATTGAAAAAGATGACTTTCTTGAAGATCCACCCAAAAAGTATTTTCGCCTCGCTCCGGGCAGAGAGGTCAGGCTTAAGCATGCCTATTATATAAAATGCGAAAAAGTGATAAAAGATAATAAAGGGAATGTTATTGAACTTCATTGCGCCTATGACCCTGAATCCAGGGGCGGCGGGACACCGGATGGGAGAACTGTAAGAGGTACACTCCATTGGGTCTCTGCTTCCCATGCGGCAGTAGGGGAGGTGCGTTTGTATGATAAGCTGTTTTTTAAAGAGAATCCGGATGCTGTTGCAGAGGGAAGAAATTTTACAGATAATATTAATCCTGAATCCCTTAAGGTGCTTGATTCTTGTATGGTAGAACAAGGGTTAAAAAGTACTGAACCCGGCGCCATTTATCAGTTTCTCAGGAAAGGGTACTTCTGTGTTGATAAAGATTCAACAGGAGATAAACTGGTATTCAATAGAACAGTGCCCCTTAGGGATACATGGGCGAAGATACAAAAGAAAACCGGATAAAATTAAAGCTGTAGACCACATAATGTCAGTCTGATAATTTCCGGAACTGAATGCAATTTTTTACTGCATATCCATATGCAGTGTTATCAAAAAAGATATAGTTCTCTTTCCCATTCAGCGCTTCAATTTTCTTTTTGTAGTTTTCAAGCTGCTCCCGGGTGTAAATTGAGCTGTAGAGTTCCCCAGGCCCGTGTAAACGGGTGTAAGTAAAATCCGCAGTTGCAACTGCTTCTTCAGGATATTTTCCTCCGGTATTTGCCAGACAGAAAGCAACATTGTATTTACATAATATTTTGTAGGCATCTTTCTGAAACCATGAGGGATTTCTTGCTTCTAAAGCAAATTTTTTATCTGTATATTTTTTTACTGTTTTTAAAAAATTTTCAAGGGTATCTCCATCAAACTTTAATTTAGGCGGAAGCTGAATGAGAATAACTTTTAATTTATCTGAAAGGCCTGATATTGAAGAAAAAAACCACAGGGAGAGGTCATCTGATTCTTTAAGTCCTCCCCTGTGAGTAAACTGTCGGTTAATTTTTGCAGTAAATTTAAAGTCAGCCGGCGTCTTTTTTGCCCAGCCTGTAAAAATATCTTTTTTGAAAATCCTGTAAAACGAAGAATTAATTTCTACAATATTAAATTTCTGACTGTAAAACTCAAGACGGGCTTTATGATTTAAACTTTCAGGATAAAAGATTCCGTTAAAGTCATCATAGTTCCAGCCGGAAGTTCCGATATGCCATTTTTTATTCAAGATTTTGGATTCTATGCTGCTTAACCAGATTTTTTCAGCCTGTGTTCCACATAATCATAAATTACAGGAATAACAAAAAGGGTTAAAATTGTTCCAACCATCAGACCGCCTATAATTGAAATGGCAACTACAGATCTTACTGCAGAACCTTCCATTTTGTTTACAGCCATTGGAACCATGGCTATCATTGTTGTAGTTGCTGTCATTAATATGGGGCGCAGCCTCACCTTTGCGCCTTCTATTACAGCGCTTCTTATATCCATACCTTCATTGCGTCTCAGATGATTTACATAATCAATTAATACAATAGCATTGTTTACTATGATTCCAAAGAGTATTAATACTCCCATTGCTGCGGGCATGGAAATTGTTTTTCCAACTAAAATCAGCATCAATATTACACCTACATATGATAAAGGAATAGTAACCATAATAATTAAAGGATGTATAAAAGATTCAAATTGAGCAGCCATGACCATATATATAAGAAGCATTGCTAAAGCAAATAACTGTATGAGCGTTATAAACATTTCCTTTAAATTTTCAGCTTCGCCTCCATATTCAATACTGTATCCTACAGGGAGATAGATATCTCTTAACTCTTTCTTAATTAAATTCATCACCTTTGATAAATTACTCCCGCCATAGTTTGCTGTAATAACTATCTTACGCCTTTTATTTTCCCTTTCTAATTTTATGGGCCCTTTTCTTGAAGTAATTTCTGTCAGTTGAGAGAGGCTTAAAACAGCGCCTTTTTTAGTTAAAACAGGCAGGTTCTTTATCTTATGTAAATTATTTCTGTCCTTTTCATTTAAAATTACTTTTATGTCAATCTCTTCGCCTTTCTGCCTGAACCTACCTCCGCTGATACCTTTGATATTACTTTTTACGGCGCTGCTGATTTCGGAAACCGAAAGACCGAATTTCGCAGCTTTCAAGCGGTCAATTTTAATCCCTAATTCAGGACTCCCTTGTTCCAGTGTTGTAGCTGCGTCATATATGCCGGGAATTTCTTTAATTTTCCTTTTAATTTCTCCGGAAATCTTAGTCAGAGTTTCTAAATCAGCGCCAAAAATCTTTATCTGTATTGGATATTCCTGCCTTCCTCCTGAAACCATCATAGCCTGTCCCATTTTCATAAATGTATAATCTACATCTTCAAATGGGGGCAAACCCTTTCTTACAGTATCTTGAATCTCTTCACTGCTTCTCTTTCTGTCTGTTTTTTCTTTCAAACGGACAAAAAAATCGCACTGGTAAGGCCCTGAGGGACCTGTTCCCATGGCAGCATCCATTTCTCCGCCTTCCGTAACACCTATAAAACCTGAGTATGTAAGAATTTCCGGTTGCTTGCTGAAAAGTTCCTCTACCCTTTTAACAACCCTGTCTGTTTCTTTAAGAATTGTTCCTACTTT
>JAIVZN010000033.1:0-15085 GCA_048634875.1 Deltaproteobacteria bacterium
AGAGTTTTCAGGAGGAAGTGAAAACGAGGTTGTTGGAATTTATCTTAAAATGCTTGGAGATATTTCAGGAAGTGTGCTTTTTACTTTTACACCTTCAAGCGCTCATTTTTTAACTGATATGATGATGGACAGATGTGGAAATGAGAAAGATTCGTTTTCAGAATTAGAGGAATCTGCATTAAAAGAACTCGGTAATATTTTATCTAATATATATTTTAATGTTATAGCTGAAATGTTAGAAATAAAGGTGTTTTCTTCAGTTCCTTATTTTGCCCGGGATATGTTCGGGGCAATAATGGATTTTATTCTTATTAAAATATCAAAAGTTTCTGATTATGCAATGGTAATAAAAGCCAATTTTGAAGTTAGAAATAGAAAAATTGAAGGTGATTTTTTTATTTTTCCGGATGAAGATTCGTTGAATTTAATTTTTAGAAAATTAGGAGCGAACTAAAAATAATGAGGGAGCGAACGCATGCTTAAGCATGGAGGAGTGAGCGACTGAATGACAAGTGAGATTCTTAAGGTTAATATAGCTGATATGAAGGTGGGCCGAGGAGATACAGTTATTACTACTACCAGTTTGGGTTCCTGTATAGCTGTTATTATATATGACCCTGTCCGAAAAATTGGAGGGCTGGCGCACATTATGCATTCTAATTCTCCTAAAGGAAAGAAAGTATTCAATCCTGCTAAGTATGTAGATACAGCTATTAATGAGATGCTCAGAGAGATATTAAAAAAAGGAGGCGTACAGGACAGGTTAAAAGCTTACATTATTGGCGGAGCATGTATGTTTCCTACATTAGAAACTGATCCTGAAACCAGTATTGGAAAAAATAATGTAGAGAAAGCAAGAAAAATATTGAGAAAAGAAAGTATAAGGTTAGTTGGTAGGGATACAGGTGGAGATTATGGGAGATCTGTAGAATTTGTAGTTTCTACCGGTGAGGTGCTGGTAAAATCAGTAAAACATGGACTGAAGAATATAGGCGCTTTTTATAGGAATGAAGGATCTAATGGAGGAACTATATAATGGCGTTATTTGGAAGCAAAAAACTAAAAATTTTATCAGTTGATGATTCCAAACTTATTCAGTTATCCGTAAAGAATATTTTAGAACCTGCAGGTTATAAAGTTATTCTTGCTTACAGTGGAGAAGATGCAATAAAGTTGGCTAAAAGTAATAACCCTGATCTTATACTTCTTGACATTACAATGCCTGGCATGGATGGAGTGCAGACCTGCATTACACTTAAAACTGACCCTAAAACCGCTTCTATTCCAATTATTATGGTTACTTCAGCATCTCTTGGTGCAGAGGTAGATAAAGCTTTTGCAGCAGGCGCCCAGGGGTATATTATTAAACCTATAAATGCAGAAAGATTGGAATCTAAAATAGCAGAAATTCTTAAAAAATAGAAGATGAAGGAGAAAGAGTAAGGAGATGTTCAGAATATTGGTGGTAGATGATTCAAAATTTATGCGTGTAACTATAAAAAAAATCTTAGAAAGAGATGAAAAGTTGAAAGTAGTAGGGGAAGCAGAAACTGGCAGGGAAGCAGTTGAAAAATATAAGGAATTGAAGCCTGATTTAGTAATAATGGATATTATTATGCCTGCAGAAAGTGGATTGTCAGCAGTAAAGCATATTCATGAGTTTGATCGTGAAGCTAAAGTAATAATGGTTTCAGCAATAGGGCAGGAAAGTATTGTGGAAGAAGCTACACAATCGGGAGTAAAGGGATTTTTTGTAAAACCGGTAGAGCCTGAAAAACTCATTAAAAAAGTAAACGATGTCCTGCTGGGATGAAAATGGAGACTGGGAGATTTTAGATTGACAATTGACGATTGACGATTGTAGATTGAAAATCAATCAACAAATCGTCAATCAACAAATCTAAAATGAAATAGGAGACTGGGAGAGATAAAAAATGATTAAAGTTCTTGTAGTTGATGATTCTAAATTTATACAGAATGTAATTACTCGTATTTTAAAAGAAGCGCCGGATATTGAGGTGGTTGCTGCTGTTTCTAATGGAATAGAAGCGCTTAACAAAGTTCATTCTTTAAATCCTGATGTGGTTACTTTAGATATAGTTATGTCTCCTATGGACGGGCTTTCTGTTCTTTCCCATATTATGGAAAAGAATCCTATTCCTGTAATCGTTGTTTCTTCTTTAAGCACTAATGAAGCAGCCATTTCCATAGATGCATTAAAATTAGGAGCGGTAGATTATGTGGCTAAACCCGGAGGAGATTCGCCTTTATGGATGGAAGCAGGACTAAAACGGATCAAAGATGAACTATTAGCTAAAATAAGAATTGCAGCTATTGTTGACAAGAATAAGTTAAGGGCGCTTTATCAGGGTGAAAACCATTCTAAGGCTGCGCCTGCTATTGCGCCTGATAAAATTGTAGCTATTGGTTCTTCTGCAGGAGGCCCGCAGGCGCTTATGAGTATATTACCTAGATTTCCACGCAATTTTAATGCATTATTTCTTGTGAGCCAGCATATGTCTCCTTTTTTTATTAAAGCGTTTACTGAAAGATTAAATAAAACAACCAGGTTAAAGGTAAAAGTAGCCAGAGAGGAAAAAGAAGAGTTCCAGCCTGGAACAGTGATATTTGCTCCAGGAGATGCTAATATTATTTTGAAAAAAAGTAAAAAAGGTTTAAATATAGTTTTAGAAAAAGAACATAGATTCAGCGGGCTCTCCTGTATTGATGTAATGATGCGGTCAGTTGCTGAAGCAGCAGGAAAAAATAGCATAGGAGTTCTCTTGAGCGGTATGGGCAGGGATGGAGTTGAAGGATTAGAATGTATTAAAAAAGCAGGCGGCAAAACAATTGCCCAGAATGAAGAAACATCTATTATTTTTGGCATGCCTATGGAGGCGATAAAAAAAGGTGTGGTTGATAAAGTTTTGCCTGTAGAGAGAATTCCAAGAGCAGTCATAAGGATGGTAGAGGAATATAAATGATTGAAGAAAATTTTATTCAATCTGAGGAGATGGTAAAACTGTTTATCAGCGAAGCAGAGGAATATCTTGAATTACTTGAGCAATCGTTGGTTAAATTAGAAAAAGATCTGCAGAACCCTGACTTACTTGATAATATATTTCGCGCTGCCCACACTTTGAAAAGTATGGCAGCAACAATGGAATTTAAAGACATTGCTGCTATTTCTCATGAAATGGAAAGCCTTTTTTACCTTTTACGAGCGGGAAAGGTAAAGGTTACATTAGAAATGGTAACTCTTTTTCTCAAGTGCGGAGATACTTTAAAGTTATTGAAAGATGAGGTTATAAGCGGTGAAAATAAAAAAAATGATTTAGTGCTGCTTATTGATGAATTAAAGGAATTACAGTAGGGGTTTGATTTATCAAACCCGAACGAATGGAGCAGACAAATGGATGAAAAAAAGAAAATTTTAATTGTTGATGATGCTGTAGAAATTATTAAAAGTTTTTCGTTTATTCTTGAGAAGCAGGGCTATCAGATTAATGGAATAACTTCATCTCAAGAAGCGTCAATAGAAGTAGAAAGAAATTTTTACCCTGTAGTTCTCCTTGATATTATTATGCCAGGAATTTCTGGCATAGAATTGCTTCAAATTATAAGAAAAAAGCATCCCTCAGCGCAGGTAATTATGATTACCGGCAGTTCCAAAATAAAATTAGCTACACAATCTTTAGAAGAGGGAGCTTTTGCATATTTGACTAAACCTGTAAAAATGGATGAATTAAAAACAACAGTTGAGAAGGCTTTTGAAAATTATACTTTAGTAATATCAGAAAAGAAACCCGCAGATGAATTAGAAGGAAAGAAAGATATTGTCTATACTTTATTAATTGTAGATTATCAGGGTGTGGTAAAAAACATTAACAAATCTACTGAAGTTTTTTTAGGGCATGAAAAAGGTGAGCTTATTGGTCAGTCGTTAGATGTTATTCTATCAGAGGGTTTTGGTGTATCATACCTCCATGAATTGTTTAAAAAAGGCAAATTAGATAATTGCAAAATGAAATTTTTAAACAAAAATAAAGAAGAAATAAAAGTTTCTTTCAGTGGTTCTGTATTGAAAGATGAAAATAAGAAAATAGTTGGATTGGTTGGAATGTTAAGAAGAGAGACTGGGAGAGTGGGAGACTAAGAGATTAGGAGACTGGGGATTAAGAATATGATAGATAGTATTAAACTTAGTGATTTACAGATAGATGCTTTAAAAAAGTTTGCCGGCGTTAGTTCAGGGAATGCCGCAACAGCTTTATCTCAGATGTTAGGAAAGTTGGTGGAAGTAGATACTCCTGATATAAGAATTCTCTTAGTTGAAGAAGTGACAAAATTGATGGGAGAGCCTGCTGAATTAGTAATTGGAGTATATTTTAAAATTTTTGGGGACGCTTCAGGAAGTATTTTCGTTACTTTTTCAAGAAATGATGCTAAAACTTTAATTAGCATACTTTTAGGTAAAAAGGAAAAAGAAAGGTCTGTTTTTTCTCCTTTAGAGGAGTCTGTCATTAAAGAATCAGCAAATATCATTGCAGGAGCTTATATTACAGCTTTATCAGGGGTTTTAAAGAAGACCTTGATTTTATCTGTGCCTCAATTTGCCACTGATATGTTAGGTTCTATTATTGATTTTATTCAGATTGACGCGAATCAGGAATCTAAACAAATTTTAGTTATGAAAATAAAATTTAAAGAAGAAAAGAAAACGATAAAAGGAAATATTTTTATTCTTCCTGATAAGGAGTTAATAAATATTTTACTCAATGTTATTGAATTTGAAGGAGCAGGTATATGGAAGAAAAAGAAATAACAGAATTCCAGTTGAATACTCTTAAAGAAGTAACCAGGTTAGGGGTAGAAAGGGCAACTCAAGCTCTGGCACAGATGATTGATAAAAAAATTAATATAACTGTTGTAGATGTTAAATTAATTCCTTTCGAGCAGATTACTGAAATTTTAGGGGGAAGTGAAGAAGATATTGTAGGACTTTATTTTAAGATGCTTGGCGATATTACAGGAAGCAACTTTCTGGTTTTTTCTCGTAAAAGCGCTTATATTCTTGCTGATATGTTATTAGGTGAAGAAGAAACAGATAGAAACACGCTTTCAGATATGGAAAAATCTGCTTTAAAAGAATTAGGTAATATTTTGACAAATGCTTACCTTAATATTTTAGCAGAAATGTTAGATGTAAAGATTTTTTCTTCAATTCCACATTTTGCGCAGGATATGTTAGGGGCAGTAATAGATTTTATACTTATTGAAATATCCAGGGTTTCTGATTATGCATTAGTAATAGAAACTAATTTTGAAATAAGTAATGTAGAAATTGAAGGTAACTTTCTTATTTTCCCTGATGAAGAATCAATAAACTTGATGTTTAAAAAATGGGGAATTGAAGTCTAAAATTTCAGAAAGGGTTGGATGCGCGTAAACACCGGAAAAACCTGCCCCATGTATTAATTCCGATGCGTCAGGTCCTATAATACACACACCTAAAATTTTATGAGTATTTACATCAAAAATAATTTTAGCGAAACCACCGGTCTCTTTGAGCAGTATAGCTTTTGCATTTGCCTTAAAAAAATTTTTGCTGATACCAATATTTAACCCTTTTTCTTTTGCTTTGTTTTCGGTTATTCCCAGACAACCTACCTGCGGAGATGTAAAAATAATTCTTGGCGCAGCATTATAGTCAATTCTGTGTTTATTAATTCCTGACAATTCTTCTGCTGCTATGATTCCTTCTCTCATAGCAGTGTGAGCAAACATCCCTGTATCTATAACATCTCCAACTGCAAATATATGGTCAATATTTGTTCTGAAACTATCGTCTACTTTAATAAATCCGTTATCCCGGTGGATGTTAATTTTTTCTAAATTAAGTCCTTTTGTATTGGGTATCCTGCCGACTGATATCAGCACCCTGTCAAAATGTAAGAGGCTTAGCCTCTTACATTGTTTAATTGTAACAACAACTCCGGAATTAGTTTTTGATATATTTGTAATTTTTGATGAAGTCAGAATTTCAATACCCTGTTTTTTAAATTCTCTTTGAAGTGTTTTAGAAACATCTGTATCCTCACAGGGTAAAATCTGTTCGCATTCTTCAACTATCGTTACTTTTGTACCAAATTTGTTGTAGATAGATGCAAATTCCGAACCAATATAACCGCCTCCTGCAATAAGTAAACTCTTAGGTAAATCAGCCTGTATAAGTTGAGAACTGTTACATATATATTTTCCGTCAGTTTCTATATCAGGTATTTTTTTAGGAGACGAGCCTGTTGCTAAAATAAAATTATCTGCTTCAAATTTTTCTTTACCGCCATTTTCTAAATCTACTTCAACAATTTTTTCAGATATAAAAGAAGCTTTCCCAAACACAATATCTATATCTTTGTTTTTTAAAAGAGATAAGAGGCCTGTTTTTATCTGGAAAATGTTATTCTTTACTATTTTAGAGATTTTTTCCATATCAGGTGGTTTTAATTCAGAAGTGATGCCAAATTTAGAACTGTTTTTAATGCTGGCATAAACCCGAGCTATCTCAAATAATGATTTTACAGGTATGCATCCAACATTCAGGCATGTGCCTCCTATATGGTTTTGGTTAGCTTCAATAATACAGACAGATTTTTTTAAATCTGCAAGTTTTTCTGCAGCTTTGTAACCTGCAGGTCCGCCTCCGATAACAATACAATCATATTTCATATAATATAATTAAGAATTATTCCCAATTTCCTAATCTCCTAGTCTCCCAATCTCTAATTTTTTATTTTTATAAATATTCCTCGGCATGATAGGAACTCCTTACATATGGCCCGCTTTCTACATGATTAAATCCAATTGAAAGAGCTTTTTCTTTATATTCAGCAAATTTTTCAGGATGCACATACTTCTGAACAGGATAATGGAATTTACCCGGCGCAAGATACTGAGTGATAGCTAAATACCTTACACTGACTTCAAGCAAATCCTTCATAAATTCAATAACTTCAGGTTCTGTCTCTCCAAGCCCTAACATTATAGCTGACTTGGTTTTTGCAGCAGGGTCATATTCTTTTATTTTTTTCAAAACATTTAAAGATCTTTCATAATCTGCGCCTTTCCTGATTTCATAAAGCCGTTTTACAGTTTCAAGATTATGTCCTGTTATATCAGGCTTTTCTTGGACAATGTTTTTTATACTTTTAGGATTTCCCTTAAAATCAGGAATTAAGACTTCAACTGTAAGTATAGTGCTGTATTTTCTTAGGGCAGAAATTGTTTTAACAAACATTTTTGCTCCGCCGTCGGATAAATCGTCTCTCGTAGGACTTGTTATAACAACATGTTTTAAGTTTAAAAGTTTTACTGCCTGAACAACTCTGTCAGGTTCATCCATATCAGGATTAATAGGAATTCCTTTTGAAACATTACAGAAAATACAGTTCCGCGTGCAGATTTTCCCTAAGATTAAAAAAGTAGCCTGTTTTTTTATGTAGCATTCTGAAATATTCGGACATAAAGCCTCAGAGCAAATGGTATTTAATTTCAGATTTGCTAACATCTTTTTCATCTTATCATTATTCTGTATATTTAGTTTTTTATTTAACCATAAAGGGCGGTGTCTCATAATAACTCAACCCCTAAATTTTTCTCAAAATTTCGTTTTATAATTTCTTTAAGTTCATTTGTATTTATATTACTTACTGAATTAAGAGAGACAATATTCTGCTCAATATCATTTAATGGGTTTTTAAAATATTTTTTTATACTTTCTGTGTTCAAGTTTATTGGTATTGAACCGTGTTGAAAAATTATGTTTCTTTTTCTTTTTTGAGCATTGCCTCCTATTTTTTTCCCATTAATTAAAATATCATAAGCTTCTCTGCCTGCAAAACAAAAATCTGTTTTTTTTTCAAGAGTTTTATCTATAAATCCCCCCTTACTCCCCCCTTTATTAAAAGGGGGTAGGGGGATTTGGCTTGCCGGCATGTCTGTTTCATTTGCAAAATAAGCGTCAAGACCAAGTTCTCTGTAAGTCAGAATAAGAAAATTACATAGCTTTTTATAGGAATCCTTTACTGAACACGAGTTTATAGCATCAGTAGAACAAACAATACTGTAAGTTAATTCCTCATTGTGAAATATTGCGCCGCCTCCTGTAATCCTTTGAACAACTTGAATATTTTCTTCATTACATAATTGGAGGTTCAGCACTTTGGAGGCATCCTGAAATCTCCCTATAGAAATTGCAGGCGGGTTCCATTCGTATAACCTGAAAATACCCATATGGTTAGAAGATTTAAATTCATTTAAAAGCATTTCATCAAATGCCATATTATAGACCCCGTCATTATACCCTGTATCAATAAATTTCCATTGTTTCACTCGTAAATAGACTCCTTAATTGAGACCTAAAAATACATTTTTTTGCTCCGGAGACTGAATAGTCACAAGTCGCAAAAAATGCATCCTTTAGGTCTTAATTATTAACATCTCCTTTTGTGAACTGAAAGCTCATGTCCGTTTCATATCTTTTTGACAATATCATAGTTTACATTTAGCAGGCGGGCAGCGCGAACCTCATCAAGACGACCGATACTTCTTGTAGCAGGCGCATTATGTAAAAGTTCAGGATTCACATGGGTGAGTTCTGCTGCCATAATCATGGCATTAATAAATTCGTCTAAAGTTTCTTTACTCTCTGTTTCAGTAGGCTCAATCATAATTGCTTCTTTTACAATAAGAGGAAAATAAATTGTTGGCGGATGAAAGCCCGTATCAATCAGGTATTTTGCAATATCAAGTGCGCTGACACCTGATTTTAACTGCTTTGAAGCGGAAAAGACGCATTCGTGCATACATCTTCTATTGTATGGAAGATTGTAATAATCTTTTAAGCTTTCCATTATGTAGTTTGCATTTAGAACTGCTTTATCACTTATATCTGTAAGACCATCTTTACCCATAAGTAAGATATATGCGTATGCTTTAAGAAGCACTGCAAAATTTCCATGGAAAGGCGCAACTTTTCCAATAGAATCAGGACTTTTAGTTAACAGTTTAAATCTGCCGTCTTTATCTTTTGTAACATTGGAGTCGGGAAGAAAAGGAATAAGAAATTTTTTTACTCCTACAGGACCTGCGCCCGGCCCACCGCCTCCATGCGGTGTTCCGAATGTCTTGTGAAGATTTAAATGTACAATATCAAAACCTATATCGCCGGGTTTTACCTTTCCGAGAATTGCATTCATATTAGCTCCGTCATAATACATTAATGCATCAACAGAATGGGCTAACTCACAAATTTCCTTTATTTTTGTATTAAAAATTCCTAATGTGTTAGGGCATGTCATTATGACAGCGGCTGTTAAAGAAGAAAGGTTTTCCTTGAATTTATTTATATTCATTTCTCCATTTTGGTCTGTCGGTATGGTAACAACTTCATACCCCGCCATTTGAGCTGAGGCAGGATTAGTGCCGTGAGATGTATCAGGAATAATTACATATTTTTTTTTATTTTTATTTGACCTGTGATATGCCTTTACAAGCATTAACCCTGTCAATTCACCTTGAGCTCCTGCCATTGGTTGCAGGGTTATGCTGTCCATTCCTGTTATGTCGGAAAGCATTTCCTGAAGGTGATGTAATACCTGAAGAGCTCCCTGTACAAATTCCTCTCCTTTTGGGAGAACAGAAATTACAGGATGAAGTTCTTTAAAACAGGGAAGAGATGCAACTTTTTCAAGAATCTTAGGATTGTATTTCATAGTGCATGAGCCTAACGGATAGAAGTTGCTGTCTACAGAAAAGTTAAGGGTTGATAGGTTTGTAAAATGTCTGACAGTATCAAGTTCGCTTACTTCAGGAAGCTGGGCATCCGAGGCGCGTGTGTGTTTTTCTTCAATAGGCGGCGCAGAAGGCACATCTGGTCCCGGCAGGGTTATTCCTGTTCTCCCTATGACTGATTTTTCATATATTAATTTCATTATTTTTTAATCGGGCTTCATAAATGAAGCCCCTACAATTATAATATATTTCGTAGGGGTTTGATTCATCAAACCCGCAGAACCGTCTCCAATGCATCCCTGAATGCGAATATTTTATCTTTTTTTATTTTTTCTGTTACACAGACCAATAAATCATTTTCCATATCAGTATAAAACTTACCAAGAGGTATTCCAGCGAAAAACCCCTTTTGCAGCATTTTTATGTAAATTTCTTCTGCGTTGCTCTCAAATCTCAAGACAAACTCATTAAAAACTGGCTGGCTGTTATTTATTGTTACACCTTTTATCCCGGAAAGAATTTCTTTTGCATAATTAGCCTTGTCATAATTTTGTTTTGCAACTTCTTTAAAACCCTGTTTGCCTAAACTCGTAAGATATATAATCGCCCTTAGTGCGCAGAGATTCTGGTTTGTGCAGATATTTGAAGTTGCGCGCTCTCGTCTGATATGCTGCTCTCTTGCCTGAAGCGTAAGAACAAATCCTTTTTTCCCATCTTTATCAATTGTTTCACCTGCAATTCTTCCCGGAAGTTTTCTGATATAATTCTTTAAAGTTGCTATAAAGCCAAGGTAAGGCCCGCCAAAGTTTAAAGGATTGCCCATACTTTGACCTTCCCCTGTTGCTATATCAACGCCCATTTCAGCCGGTGTTTTGAGTAAACCTAAAGAAACAGGGTATACAGACGCTACTGCCATTATACCATTTGAATGCGCAATACGGACAATATCTGAATAATCATATATAGAACCAAAAAAATTTGGATTTTGGAAAACAATTGCAGCAGTTTCATTATCTAATGTTTGTTTCATAGATTCAGTGTCCATAATGTAATTTACAGGTTTTATTTCTATAATATCGCATGGCAGGTTTGCTGTATATGTATGGACAATTTCCCTGTAAAGCGGATTTACAGAACCATCAATTATCACTTTATTACGGTTTGTAATGCGTAAAGCCATCAGCACTGCTTCAGCAAGGGCTGTTCCACCGTCATATAGAGATGCATTTGCCACATCCATCCCTGTAATGCGGCAGATTGCAGTCTGGTATTCATAAAGCGCTTGCAATGTTCCCTGAGCGCATTCTGCCTGATACGGAGTATAGTTAGTGTAGAACTCTGATCGGCTTGAGAGCGCATCTACAACAGAAGGAATAAAATGGTCATAAAATCCGCCTCCAATAAAATTTACAAATCTGAAAGAATTTTTTTTGGAAAGATTCTCAAGATGTTCAAATACTTCAAATTCACTTTTACCGTCTTTAAGATTAAACGATTTTGCCCTGAGTTCCGGTTTTATATCTGAAAAAAGTTCTTCAACTGAAGAGACTCCAATTGTTTTCAGCATTTCGTTTATTTCATTGGGTGTATGCGGAGTATTACTCAAGGGTTTTAAGATATTCGCTGTAGAGCTTCCGGGTCATCAGGTTTTTTATTTCTTCCAAGTTTGATATTTCCATTTTTGCAATCCAGCCGTCAGTTTCCGGAAGTGAGCTTACAACTTCAGGAAAATTTTCTATTGCTTCATTTACTTCGTTAATACTGCCCGAAAGAGGCGCATAAAGATCGCTTGCTGCTTTTACTGATTCTATTTCACATAGATATTCACCTTGCTTTACAATTTTATCTGTTAAAGGTTTCTCAATAAAAGTAATGTCACCTAACTGCCGGGCAGCATACTCTGTAATGCCGACTGTGCCTGTATTGCCTTCTATTTTAATCCATTCGTGGTCTTTAGTGTAATAAACTTCCATACTTTACCTCCTTAATGAGCCGTTTTTGTAAAAAGGCAGCGCAACAATTTCTGCTTCAAGATTAGAGATTACAATATTGGAGCCAACCCTGTCAAAGCCTGGTTCTACATAACCCATTCCTATACCGCATGAAAGTACAGGGGAAAAACTTCCGCTTGTAACTGTTCCGATTTCTCTACTTCCTGAAAAAATTTTATAGTGTTCTCTTGGTACGCGTCTTGAATTTGTTTTAAAAGCAATTTTTACTTTTTTAAGTCCTTTTTTTCTTTCTTTAAGAAGGGCATCTTTGCCAATAAATTCTTTGTCAAAATTAATAAACTTACCAAGTCCTGCTTCTAACGGAGAGGTATTTTCATCTATGTCATGCCCATATAAACTGTAACCCATTTCCAACCGCAAAATATCCCTTGCTCCAAGACCTGCTGGTTTTACCCTTTCATCAGCAATAAATTTTTTCCAGAGTGTAACTGCCATGTTGTTGCTTGTGAAAATTTCATAACCTAATTCACCTGTGTAGCCTGTTCTGCTTATCAGTATATTTTCACCTGTAAATCCCCCCTTATTCCCCCCTTTATTAAAGGGGGGCAGGGATTTTTCCTTACTTCCCCCTTTGAAATCCTCCCATCCCCCCTTTATTAAAGGGGGGTGTAGGGGGATTTGAGAGAAGTTAAAAAATTTAAGAGTCATATCCAGACCAAGAACATCTCTTATTACATCTCTTGCAAGAGGACCCTGTAAATCAAGTTTAGCTGTCCCAGAACTTATATTTTTAAATTCCCCGTCACTTAACCTGTTTTTTATTACTTTAAAATCATTTTCAATTGTTGCAGCATTAACCACGAGCATTAGTTTGTCCCTGTCAAGTTTAAATACTATTAAATCATCAATAATACCGCCGGTTTCATTAAGAATAAATCCATAAGAGCTTCGCCCAACCGGTATGGCTGTTACGGATTGAGTAATGGCTGTTTCAATAGAACTTTTTGCAATATTTCCATTGAAAACAAATTCACCCATATGGGAAATATCAAAAATACAGGCCTTTTCTCTACAGTGCCTGCGTTCTTCAATTATACCTGTATAGAAAATCGGCATATTCCATCCGCCGAATGGGCTGATTTTAGCGTTTAATTTCCTGTGTTCTTCAATCAACGGTGTTTCTTTTATTTTTTCCATTATGAGTTAATTATAATTTTTACTGAAAATTTGTCCAATTTAATTTATAATTATCCTTGACAAAAGGATAATTGTGCATTACTATTTTCTTATAAAAAGAGGAGGACTAAAACAATATCAAATACAGTAAAAACTTACGAACCTGATAATTTTCTGAAAAAAGGATATTTTTCTATTTTTGGCGAGATTTTAGAGGAACTAAAAAAGAATATCTGGTTTACTTTCCAATTATTCAAGAGGGATTTTTCTGCAATGTACAGACAATCATTTGTAGGTGTTTTCTGGGCATTCATTATTCCTCTTATCAGTGTAGGTACATTTATTATTTTAAACCGCTCCGGAGTATTTTCATTTGGCAAAATTAATGTTCCCTATCCGATTTTTGCAGTTTCAGGCATGGCATTCTGGCAGATATTTTCTACAGGATTGATTGGAAGCACGAATTCATTAGTAAAGGCAGGTTCACTTATTGTAAAGATTAATTTTTCCAGAAAAGCATTGGTAATTGCTGATTTTGCTCAGTTCATTATTCCATTTTTAGTTCAAATAATTTTAACAGGAATATTATTTATTATCTATGGTATAACTCCCAATATAAAGAGTCTGTTAATTCCTCTGGCAATTATTCCCATAATATTATTTACGCTTGGATTTGGATTTATCCTTTCTATGTTAAACGCAGTTTTAAGAGACATTGGAAATATTATTTCTGTTCTTGTTACATTTTTGATGTTTTTGACTCCTGTTTTGTATGCAGGACCGGAAACAGGGATACTGGCAAAAATTACTAAATATAATCCATTATATTATTTAGTTTCCACACCCAGGGATCTTATATTAACAGGAGAAATTTTACATCCGGGGGCATTCCTGATATGCACAGGAATTTCTATTGTTATTTTTGTAGTGTTTTTAACAGTTTTCCATATAACAGAAGTAAGAATAGCAGAGAGAGTTTAAAGAAGTTGAAATGTTGAAAGGTTGAGAGGTTGAAATGAACAAAGAGAGAAAGTATTTGTTTCCTTTCGAAAAATTGGAGGTTTGGCATCTTGCTAAGAAATTGGTTATAGATATTTATAATGTTAGTAGAAATTTTCCTGTAAGTGAACGATATGGTTTAGCAAGTCAGATAAATCGTGCAGTAGTTTCAGTTGCCTCTAATCTTGCAGAAGGAAGTTCACGAATGAGTCAAAAAGATCAAGCTCATTTTTCGCAATTTGCCTATAGCTCCCTAATGGAAACTATTTGTCAATTGGATATTGCGAATGATTTGAAGTTTATTAAGAGTAAAGAATATGGAAAATTACGACAAAGTGTAGCTGTTTTGTCAGGAAAAATAAATGCGTTATATCAATCGCAAAAGAGAAGAATAAAATGAATAACATAAACAATTCAACAGTTCAACACTTCAACACTTCAACCTCTAATGTAGTCATTAGAGTAGAAAATGTATCAAAAAAATACTGTAAATCCTTAAAAAAATCCATGATTTACGGGATAAAAGATATTGCTAAAAATTCCATTGGATTAAGCGCTCGTTCCGAGAGATTAAGAAAAAGTGAGTTCTGGGCGGTTGATGATGTGTCTTTTGAGGTTAAGAGAGGAGAAACACTGGGTATTATAGGCCCGAACGGGGCAGGGAAAACCACCCTTTTAAAAATGCTTAATGGTATTTTCTGGCCGGATAAAGGAAAAATCACGGTTAAGGGAAAAGTAGGCGCACTTATTCAGGTTGGAGCAGGATTTCATCCCTTGCTTAGCGGAAGGGAAAATATTTATATCAATGCTGCCATATTAGGTTTAACAAAAAAAGAAATAGATGAAAAATTTGATGAGATCGTGGAGTTTGCCGATATTGGTGATTTTTTAGATGTTCCGGTAAAACATTATTCCAGCGGGATGTTTGTGAGATTGGGATTTGCCGTTGCAGTCCATTGCGAACCGGATATTTTACTGGTGGATGAAATACTGGCAGTGGGGGATGAAAAATTTAGAAGAAAAGCGTTTTATAAAATGAAAGGCTTAATGAAAAATGCCACAATTGTATTGGTTTCGCACAATTTGTTTCAAATAAATAGATTGTGTAATAGGGTGATTTATTTGGATAAAGGAAAAATAAAAACAGAAGGAACACCTGAGCAAGC
>JAIVZN010000034.1:0-15069 GCA_048634875.1 Deltaproteobacteria bacterium
GTGCGGATAAATACGGAATCAGGGTTACATAGATCAACATATCGGGCAATAAATCTCTGCACATCTGAATTAGGTATAGCCATTAAATTTTCATAATTTTTCTCTGAACACTTTTCTTTAAGAATTTTTAAATATTTATTATCCATAATCTCCTCCCTTACAAAATTCAAAAATTAAAAATCAAATATCAAAATGACAAATCAATATTAAAATTATTTTTTCAATCTAAAATCTACAATTTGTTTTCAATCTACAATACTAAATAAATGTACCCTGCGTAAAGGATAAACAGCAATCCGCCTTCAAATCTGTTAATTTTCCTGTCAGTAAAAATTACAGGTAAAAGCAATATAGTAAATAATATAACTGCCGGAGCCTGAAATATAAATTCATCCGGCTTTAGTGATACCGGTGAAATTATACTTACTAATCCTGTTATAAGCAATATATTAATGATATTTGAGCCAATTATAGTGCCAATACTGATTTCAGGTTGTTTCCTTATACTGCCTGTAACGACTACTGCAATTTCAGGCAGCGATGTTCCAACTGCCACTACTGTAATCCCGATTACTGTTTCAGTAATTCCCCATATTGCAGCAATTTTTGAAGCGCTGGTTACAATAAATTTTGCGCCTGCTGTCAGGCTTACTATGCCAAGAACAAAAAGGAGCAGTCCTTTTATTATAGTGTCACTTTTTTCATTAGTTTTAGAAAAATGATGCCTTGTAGCTAAGAAAATAATATAAGCTATGAAAAGAATAACGAAAATTATACCTTCAAAACTACTCATATATAAGTTTTGAGTAAAAAAATAAAATAAAATTCCAGAGATCAGTAATGCCCAGCAGTCATATTTAAGAACATCTTTTTCAACAGGGACCGGAAGGATTAATGAACCAAGCCCGAGCGCTAGTCCGATATTTGCCATATTAGAGCCTACTACATTGCCAATTGAGATACTGGTTTTTCCAACAACAGCCGCCATTGTAGAGACTATTAACTCAGGCATTGATGTTCCTATTGCTCCTAATGTAAGACCTATAATTAAAGGAGACACACCTATACTTTCAGCAATCCCCCGTCCGCCTTTAATAAACCATTCTGCGCCAAGCCACAGAATACATATGCCAAAAATCAGTAAACTTATTTCTGAAATCAACTAATCTTTCCTTATTATAGTAATCTTAACTTTTTCCATATTTTTAATTTTTGCATAACTTTACAATAATGTCAAACGACAGATTAGAAAGTAAAAAAATTGCTTTTCAAAAGTTTCTTATATATAATAAATCTATTAAAAAAGAGCAGAATATGACCAGAAATCTTATTAAAAAATTTAAGTTACTACTTCAAATTACGGTATTATTATTTCAAATTAATTCCTGTTGGGCAGAGTGGATAACTTACAATATTTCCGATGGTCTTGTCAGTAATGATATTTATACAATAGCTATAGATACTTCAGGGAATATATGGTTTGGGACAAACGGCGGCGGAATAAGCGTATTTGACGGTGAGAATAATTGGGAAACTAGAAAAAGCACTTCAATTAATAGTGAAAATAGTATTATGGCTGGTAATATAATTTACACTATAGCCATAGATACATCCGGATATAAATGGTTTGGCACAAATGAAGGCGCCTACTTATTTGAAGGAGGAGGAGAAGGAGAAGACTTGTTTAAAGAATTATTTAAAGAAGTAAAATGGTCTTCTTATACTCAGCTTAACAGCGGAATATCCGCTGATATAATAGAATTTATAACTGTGGATGCTTTTAATAATAAGTGGTTTGGTACTCGAGGCGGCGGAGCAAGCGTATTTGAAGTTGAAGAAGGAACATGGACTTCTTATGGAGTGGCTGACAGCGGCATAGGCAGCAACAATATTAATACAATCTATATAGATTATACAATCTATCCGGATACGCCGACGATATGGTTCGGCACCGGAGGAGGCGGTCTCAGCAAGTTTGAATGGAATGTAGTAAGTAATGATAGAGAATGGACAAATTATAGTACTTCTAATAGCGGTCTTGCGGAGAGTTATGTCATGACAATAACAATAGATAAATATGGGAGGAAGTGGATTGGAACGCAGAGATTTGGTGTTAGTGTGCTGGAACAAGATAATTGGTTTACTTATGATAAATCAAATAGCGGTTTACAGGATAACAATATTAAAGCAATAGTCATGGATGATTTAGGGGCCATGTGGATTGGCACCGGGGGAGGCGGTATAAGCAAGTTTGATGGAAATTCATGGGCTACTTATAATACAGAAAACAGCGGATTAGTAAGTAATTTTGTCAGGGCAATAGCAATAGATAAGCAGGGAAATAAATGGATTGGAACAGAAAATGGTGTCAGCCTTTTTTATTGAAAGAGATATAGAGGTGCCAAAAGGAGAGGTAAAAATTTAGGGAGGAGTTAGAGGTTATGTGAACCCTGATATAGGAGAAAAAGCTAAAATATATTTCAGTCCATCCCAATCAGGCAGAGTTACAGTAAAAATATATATTTTAAACGGCCATCTTGTCTGGAATGAAACAAAAGATACAGACGGAGAAAAAGGTTTTATAATATGGGATTGTAAAAACAAAGATAAAATTGTTGTACCTTCAGGTGTTTATATAGTTTATGTAAAAGGACCCGGGATAGATTCAATAAAAAAAGTAGCAATTATAAAATGAGCCGATTTTTTTTAATTTCATGTATCTTATCCCTTATTGCAGCAGCAAGTTCAAAATCAAGCATATCCGCCGCCTCTTTCATGTCTTTTTCCATTTCCTTTATTATATTATTACTGGCTTTACCGTTAATATATTCCCAGCCTGTTTCACTAATATAGTTTATTGACTGACTTTTTGTTTCATATTCAAACTCTTTCTCTTCCCTTATTGCTTTTACAATTGACGTTGGAGTAATATCATTGTTTTTATTATATGCCTTCTGCTTTTCTCTTCTTCGCATCATTTCCTTTAATGCCCGCGCCATTGAACCTGTTATTTTTTCAGCGTACATTATAACCTTGCCTTCAACATTTCTTGATGCTCTCCCGCATACCTGAATAAGCGAAGTCTCGCTTCTTAAGAATCCCTCTTTATCCGCGTCTAAAATTGCAACCAGTGTTACTTCCGGTAAATCCAGTCCTTCCCTGAGTAAATTCACTCCTACCAAACAGTCAAATTCACCTTTTCTTAAATCTTTTAATATATCAATCCTCTGGAGTGTAGCAATTTCAGAATGCAGGTATTTCACATTCATATTTTTAGAAGAAAGAAATTCTGCGAGATTTTCAGCCATCTTTTTTGTAATAGTTGTAACTAATACTCTCTGTTTCTTTTCAGCTCTGTTCCTTATTTCTATCATAAGATCCTGAACCTGATCTTTAACAGGTTTGATTTCAACTTCAGGGTCAATAAGCCCTGTGGGCCTGATAATCTGTTCAATGATTTTATTTTTTGACTTTCCTAATTCGTAGTCTGCCGGGGTTGCTGAAACATATATTGTTTTATCTGTTAATTTTTCAAACTCATCCAATCTGAGCGGTCTGTTATCCAGCGCTGACGGCAGGCGGAAACCGTGTTTAACAAGAGTTTCTTTTCTTGAACGATCTCCGGCATACATACCGCGAACCTGAGGCAGGGTCACATGCGACTCGTCAATTATAGTTAAAAAATTTTCAGGAAAATAGTTTAAAAGACAAAAAGGAGGTTCACCCGGCGCTCTTCCTGAAATATGCCGGGAGTAATTTTCAATACCATGACAGTATCCTGTCTCCTTGAGCATTTCCATATCATACTCTGTCCTCATTTTAAGTCTCTCAGCTTCAAGGAATTTCCGCTCTCCCTTAAGCTCCTTTAACCTATGAGCAAGCTCTGATTTTATCGCATCTATTGCCCGGGTTAAAGTATCGCTTTTTGTAATAAAATGCGCGGCAGGATATATAACATATTTTTCGCAATCTTTTAACTTTTTTCCTGTAACAGGGTGTATGGTATAAATTTCAGATACCTTATCTTCTTCAATTTTCACCCTGACAGCCTCATCCTGCGTATAAGCAGGATAAATATCAACTGTAGCGCCTCTGACCCTGAAACTACCGTTTGTAAACTCGTAATCATTTCTCTGGTACTGTATCCAGGTGAGGTCGCTGGCAAGTTTTATTCTGGAATACTCTGCATCCTTTTCTAAGACTATCATCATTTCCTTCCAATTCTCCGGGCTGCCAAGCCCGTAAATACAGGAAACCGAAGCAACAATTATAACATCATCCCTTGATAACAATGAAGAAGTTGCTTTAAGCCTGAGCCTCTCAATCCTTTCGTTAATTGACGCATCCTTTTCTATATAAGTATCCGATTGCGGAATATATGCTTCAGGCTGATAGTAATCATAATACGAAACGAAATATTCAACAGCGTTTTCAGGAAAAAATGTTTTAAATTCGCTGTAAAGTTGAGCAGTAAGTGTCTTATTATGGGATATTATGATGGTTGGCAGCTGCACCTCCTGGATAACCCTTGCAATTGTATAAGTTTTACCGGAACCTGTAACTCCAAGAAGTGTCTGATGCTTTACTTTATCACGAACATTATGGAAAAGTTTCCTGATTGCCGCGGGCTGATCCCCCCTGTCAGTAAAATTTGACTTTAAGGTGAACCCCAATTTTTTAATTCTTTTATTAAACTGTAATCTGTATAATCCAGTAAAACAGGGGTAAGTGAAGCATAATTTTCTGATATCGCCTTCATATCTGTCCCTTCATCTTTAATCCCGTCTAAAACTCCTCCAAGTATCCAGTAATATTCTCTTCCTGAAGGATCGCATCTTTTGCTTACATGTTTCTCATATATCCTGACTCCAAGATGTGTAATTTTAATCCCTCTTACCTCGCCTGTTTTCACATCCGGTATATTTAAATTAAGCAGCCTTCTATCAGGCAAGCCTGAATTTAAAATCTTTTTAACAATTTTTGCTGTTATATCTACCGCCTGAATAAAATTCCTGTTTTTCCCTGTTACAAGTGAAGAAGCTATAGAAGGAATACCTAATAGCGCTGCTTCTCTTGCGCCTGCAACTGTTCCTGAATAACCTATATCATCACCTAAATTTGCTCCTTCATTTATACCTGAAACCACCATATCAACTTTACTGTTTAAAATTGTCAATACTCCTATTCTTACACAATCAACAGGCGCGCCGCTAACTGAGTATTTTTTGTTTCCCATTTTATTAATTCTCACAGGCTTGTGCAGTGTTATTGAATTCCCCATAGCATTCCGTGGAACTTCAGGCGCAACTATAGTGACATCACCTAACTCAGTCAGCTTATCTTTCAGCATATCTAATGCAGGCGCATTAATACCATCATCATTTGTCACTAATATCTGTTTCATTTGTAAATAAACTCCTTTATCGGGCTTGATAAATCAAGCCCCTACAGTTTTGCGTAGGGGTCGGATTTATCCGACCCTTTATTGAGACCTAAAGGATGCATTTTTTGCGACTCGTGACTTTTTATAGAAACTATGGCGTTAAAAAACTAAAACTTGTTTGACCCAGCTCTTGCTTGCAAGGGCTGGGGAGTTTTTTAGTTTTAGGCATAGTTTCATGTGCCAAAGGCAAAAAGTCTCCGGAGCAAAAAAATACATTTTTAGGTCTCAATTATTTTTACCCAGACCTTGCGTGACCTTGGGCCATCAAATTCCGAGAAAAAAACAGACTGCCAGGTTCCAAGCTGTAACTTACCGCCGCTTATTATCAAATCTACCGACGATCCCATCATGGAAGATTTTATATGCGCTGCAGAATTACCTTCAGAGTGCCTGTATGACGGATGATTCCACGGCACTATTTTATCCAGTAACATCCCTATATCCCTGATAACATCAGGATCCGCATTTTCATTTATAGTTATGCCTGCTGTAGTATGAGGCACAAAAACTTTACATGCGCCGTCCTTTATACCAGACTTATCTACAATACCAGTTATCTTGCCTGTTATATCTATAAATTGTGTTTTATTAGATGTTGTAATATTTAAAACAGAATAAGACATAATTATGTAATTTCAACTAAATGAACATCATTCATTTCATATCCTAAGAGAAGTTCACCCATTTTTACGAAACTATCCGGAGCGTCACTTACATAAAACTCAAATTTTCGTTTTCCATCATTATCATTTAACATGTTCATCTGAACCATTTTTTCTTCTACTGCTTTAGCTACTTCTTGAGCAGAATCAACTATATTAATTCCAGGGCCTAAAGTATGTGAAATAACTTTTCTAATAAGAGGATAGTGAGTGCATGCTAAAATTATTGTATCAATCTTTTCTTTTATGTTACTCAGGTAAATTTCTGCTACTTCTTTTGTTACAGGATGATTAATCCACCCTTCTTCAACAAGAGGAACAAAAAGAGGACATGGCTGGGAATAAATCTTAATATCAGGATTCTTGCTTCTTATCATTTTTTTGTACATGCCACTTTTCATTGTACCGTAAGTGCCAATTATTCCTATAGAATTCTTTGCCTCTATTAAGGCTGCATTCGCCCCTGACTCCACAACACCAATTACAGGAATTTCTAATTCTTCTCTTAAAATATCCAGCGCATAAACTGAAGCTGTATTACACGCCACAACCATTAGCTTAACATCATTGAATTTAAAAAACTCTCCGACTTTTAATGAATATTTTTTTATTGCTGCAGGTGACTTACTTCCATATGGTAAATGCGCAGTATCTCCAAAATATAATATATTTTCATCAGGAAGTCTCTCGGTAACTGCTTTAAGTACAGTCAGTCCGCCAACACCTGAATCAAAAATGCCAATTGGATTTATTTTCACCCTTACCTTCTGACCCATTCTTTATATTCTTTAACAGCATCGCATATTGCATCAGTAATCTTTTCCTGAAAGCTATTTTTGTTTAACAGTTTTTCTTCCTTTTTATTAGACAAAAATGCAGATTCCACAAGTACTGCGGGCATTCTTGCCCCTCTCATAACATAAAAACCCGCCTGCTTTACACCCCTGTTAATAAGTCCTGTCTTATTTATAACACATTTATCAATAAAACAACAGAGTTCACTCGATTCATTCATAAACTGATTCATTATAAGAGACCATAATATTTTTGAGACCCTGTTCATTTCCCGGGTGTGATTCTCCATAGCTAAAACAGAATTTTCCATATTTGCTACTGCCTGAGCTTCCTCATCAGAAGTCTCGCCTGAAAGAAAGTAAACTTCAAATCCCCGGCTTTCAGGATTTAATGAAGCATTTGCGTGTATGGAAATAAATATATCAGCATTTTGTGAATTTGCTATTTCTGTCCTCTTTGCCAGAGGAACAAAACTGTCATGAGTCCGGGTTAAAATTGTTCTAATTTTTAGTTTCTGTCTTATCTTTTTTGCAAGCTTTTTCGCAATACTTAATGTTATATCCTTTTCTTTTGTGCCCCGGGGACCAATTGCACCGGGGTCCTTTCCGCCGTGACCGGGATCAATTACAACAAGCTTTATATCTGTTATTTTAACTTTATCACTTTTCGCAGGACCTGCAGGCGCAGGAGGAAGTTTTTCCACAGATTCAAATTCTTTAGATTTTTCAATATCTACTATTATTCTTGGCGGGCTGGGTAATTTTTTTATCTTGTATTCTCCAGCACCTTCTTCTATGTCAATTAAGAATTCTGTTGCCTGATGCATCTCGTTAATGTCAACTCTTTTAATTACTCCATCAAGAACTTCAAAATCCTCAATCGGCAATGCCAATTTCCCATTACTGATAAATAGTTTCAGGACATTTTTACTATAACTTGATTTACATTCCATATCAACGGTTAGCTCAACTACAAATCTTGTATAGTTAGAGTAGGAGTAACATCTTACATCAGCTATGTTTCCCGCATATGAAATCCAGAGAGTTTTTTTTGGAAAACTCCAGTTCACCTGCGCGCCGACAACACTTTCAAATGCTCTTGTTATAACCGCTTCAAGGGGGATATACGCATGCCCATCAATTATATGGGGATATTTCATCATTTTTCTTTTAATCCCGTCCATTATTACATAGTAACTACCTATAACAAATTTAACAATGCTCTCATTTTTATCATCTGATAGCCACTTAAATAATACTTCCTTAGTATTTTTATCATAACTCAGGGCTGCATTAAAAATATCAGCTATATCTCCTGCCTTTAAATAACCCATCTTTTTTACAAGAACAAGTTCTGCCTTTTTAGATATCTTTTCATCTACTATCACATCTATAGGCACAGCCTTTTCAGCATAACAGTAACCTGTAAAACTCACAAGCGACATAATTAAAATTAAAATTTTCATAATAATTTAAAATTATAGTTAATTTCCATAATATAAATCAAATTATAAGTGTAAATAGGGATGCACAATAATATATTAAAAAAATTGTTAGTTGAAATGCTGTTTAGTAGTCTTTTTTCTAATTAAATTATAATCGGTAAGACTGTTTTAAAAGTTCGCAACTTTTCCTGCGGATAGCCAGATATATTTTTTATCAACTGCGCATAACACAAATACTTAAAAAAATGAATTGCTGGCTTAATTTCTAATTTAAGCTTTTATTTAATATCTTTTATCAAATCCTCTTTTTCTCTGATTGGGTCTATCTGTTTTTGGGCGGGCTTTGTTAATTTTTATTGTTCTTCCTTCAAATTCTGTATCATTCAAAGAATCTATTGCCTTCTGTATTTCTGCGTCATTAGATAATTCAACAAATCCAAAACCTTTTGATCTTTCAGTCATCTTATCTTTTATAATTACAACATCTTTAACTTCACCATGTTTTGCGAATAATTCTCTTAACTGATCTTCAGTTACAGAATAACTTAAATTTCCTACATACAATTTACAATCTTGCATTTTCATTCCTCCTCTACTAATGCAAAAAAATGGATTTATTTAATAGCAGATACAAAAAAGAAATTGTATGCTTACTAATATAATAAAGACATTTTCAACATATTACCAATATTAACTAATATTATATTTAAATTTATAATTTATGCAAGGGTTGACAAATTTGATTTTTTGCATTATTAATTTAATGGAACTAAATATGAAAAAAATATTTATAATTGCGGGCGCAATAACACTGCTAAGTGTTCTGGCAAAACCAGGATATTCATTTTTTAATATTACCGGCGGTGAACATTCTATGCATCTTGATGCAAGAGATGCATTTAACCGGCCCGTAGAATGTAATTATAAATTTCAAACTACTTCTTTCTTTAAGGCATATTCCATGCTCACACCTTTTGGAGTAAGTCGCTGGCTGCACTCTCCATTTGCATCTGCAGAAATTTCTCAAAAAAAGACATTTAAAATTCCTTTTATTACTGTTCCTTTTATTTATGAAGAAAGAAAAATATTATCTTGCTTTTCTAAGAAATTTGTTAACAGAAAATCTTCCTATAATATAAATATTCTTTTTTTAATTTTAACACTTGGTATTGCTCTTAAGTTTAACTTACCGTCTAAAGACGAACCAAGATTTAGAGTACCTGTCCTGATAGAATAACATTTCTCAGTTTCCATCAAAACAAGTAATTTCTATAAATTCCAGAGATCCAGAAAAATTTAATTAATATTTTTCTTGATGTCTGGAAAAAGAAAAATGAAAATACATTTGCAAAAATTAAATAGCAATTCCCCTATTTCCCCTAAATCCCCCCATCCCCCTTTTATAAAGGGGGAGAAAGGGGGATTAGAAAAGGGGGATGTAAGGGGGGGGGTACGCAGGTTATCCCTGATTAAATCGGGGCCTGCGGCTGCCATTTGTGCGATGAGTCGCACCGCTACAATTTTAATTTTACTTTTCACTATTTCATTTTTCACTTCTTCTGTTGAAGCAAAGTTTCTGTTTTTTGGCAGGAAAAAGACCGAAGCAGAGATAAAGCAGGAAGAAGTAAGAAAAAATTTGAAGAATAAAATATTTGGCAAGAAACTCAATGCAATTTCAGAAGTTGGAAAGTGTAAGGATAAAAAAGCAGTTTCTGCCCTGATTTATATTATTAAGAATGATAAATCAGTTGCCTGCAGACAGGACGCCTGTGAGGCACTGGGAAGAATAGGAGATTCGGGGGCTGTTCCTGCACTAATATCAGTTTTGACTTCCAAGGAAGCGCCGCAGGTTAAAATTGGAGCATCCCTTGCTTTAGAAGAAATTGGTTCCCAGGAGGCAAGGGATGGTTTAAGATATGCTTTAAAAGAAGAAGAGCATAAAGGTGTAAAGATGATGATAATGAAATCTCTATCTGTGCTTAAAGACACTGAATCAATAAATATCATCAGAAGATTAGCTAAAGATAAGGATAAAGATATAAGAAGCACAGCAGTTTATTCTCTTGGAAAATTAGGTGATAAAGAAACAGTTTTAGAAGCTATGAATGATGAAGATGAAAAGGTGAGAGAGCGGGCAGTTGATGCTTTAGGAAGGATGGGAGAAAAAGAAGAACTAAAAAAGATTAGAGATAGAAAATTGAAAAAAAGAGCAGAAATGTTTCTAAAAAGAAAATAAAATGAAGATACACTGGCAAAAAATTTGTAGCAATCTCCCTATTTCCCCTAAATCCCCCCATCCCCCTTTTATAAAGGGGGAGAAAGGGGGATTAAGGGGGATTTTCTGTGCGGCTACCTTTTTGCTGTTTTTGTGCCTGATAAATCAGACCGCTACAAGTGTTTATGCTGGGGAGCTTTTAAATGAATTTCAGATGGATGAACTTACAGGGCATACATTGGGATTAGAGGCGAATGATGATGCTTTTAGAATTGATTTTACAGCAAAGGTTTCAACTCCTATTTCTAATGTATATTTTCTATATAATGTTGACGCTGTAAAAGGTGGAAGCACCATTGATGTTTATATACGTAATGCTTCTGATGTGGCTGTTTCTACAGCAACTTCAAATTTAGATGCTGCATCAACCGGTATAGGGTGGTTCAAGCGTGATTTTACCTCTTATTCAGGAGATGTTATAGCAGGAAGTAAATATTCAGTTGTTTTTGTAAAAGGAGGAGGTGCGGCAAATAAAACATCCGATAGCAATATTATCACCTGTTTTAAGCCGCAGACCGACAAAGTCTTTTTTGATGGAACATATTATACCGATATAAATCTTGCCATAAAGTATAGTGATGCAGGCGTTGCATTTGGTTCTGCACTTTCTTTTACACCGGTATTTATTATTAAATATGCAAATGGAAAACTTCAGGGTTGTCCATACACAACAGGACATAAGGATAATATTACTCCGCCTTCCGAGGTTCCCAAGGGATTTATCAGCGGTACAGATCCTGGTACTGATTACCATACAAGAATTGGCGGGGACAGTGATATGGTCGGACTGGAGTTTGTATGGAACCAGCCAACTAAAGGAGTGGTTGATTTCAGATTTTGTCTCAGAGAAAAAACCGGAGCAGATACTTCTAATCCTGTAAAGATCAGGGTGGTTAAAATTTCCGGTGAGGGAGGCCCTGAAACAGCAGTCCTGGTTGATACTACAACGCTCTGTACAGGCAGCGATATTCCGAATGATACATGGGCGTTTGTCGGAAAGGTTGTCCCTGGAGCGCAGTTTGTAAATGGTTCAAGATACAGGGTTCAAATATGGGCGCCTGCGCCTGCAGCTCAGGGCGATTTTTTTGTTCAGGTATATGATACAAAAGTTTATGATACTCTCGGTGACGGTGGCGCGGGAGCAGATCTTGACCCGTATCAGAAAACAACCTATCAAGGTGCAGCTTTTTATTCCTGCCACAGTAGTGATGGAGGAGCAAACTGGTCACACAAGAAGACAAGGGATGTTCCTTTTAAGTTTTATACTGATGAAGATGTTCCGTCACTGGCAATAACAGCGCCTTCAGCTATAGATGACGGAAAAATCTTTTCTTCCCTTTCTAATATTACAGGGACCGCTTCTGATTCGCCTTATTATATAGAAAAGTCTTCTGGAATTGAATTAAAGATTGAAATCTTAACAGGCGCCTTTGCTGCTTGGTGGAATGGTTCTGCCTGGCTGGAGCCGCCGGCAGAATTTGGAGCATTTATTTCAAGAGCAGATTATGTTACTGACTGGAACTGGTCATATGATACTACTGATATGTTTGCAGCATCTCCTGGTGGAGGTGATAGAGAATATAGGATTGTTGTAAGGGTGAAGGACACTGTAGGAAACTATTCCCTCAACTATGCTACCAGAACATTTACTTATGATGAATACATAAGTCCGCCGGCGGAGAAACCGGATTCAAAAATTACAGACCCATCTGAGACAGCTACTGCATTTGATAACCTGTATACAGTTTATGGCACGGCAAAAGATAATCCATACGAAGGCGGAATAAGCCTTATTAAGTATTCTGTAAAGGATTTAACAGATGGCTATTGGTGGGGCGGAGGTGATTTTGCTCCTGCTAATCCAAGAACATGGCTTAATTGTGATAACCCGGGAGATGGTTCATACAATGTGGACTGGGATTTTAATTTTACAATTATTAATGGAGAATGTCAGAATGGTCATGAATATGGAATTTATACTCAGGCAAAGGATTACTGCCAGCAGCCATCAGGAAAAAATGAAGAGGTGGAATATTCAACAATTACAATTACTTGTGATAGAGTGGCGCCTGTTTCAAAAAGCACATCACCTTTGAATGGGGAAAGAAGAAGTTCTATAAGCGAAATTTCAGGAACTGCATGGGATGGGGAATCAGGCATAGAAAATACTGTTAATGGAGTTAAGATAAGGGTAAAAAGGGATGACGGGTATTATTTAGGTATTGACGGGAATTTTTATGCCACAGCAGGAACAGAAAGCTGGCGTAATATTTCCAGTTATTCTTTTAACGGTTCAACAATGAACTGGACTTATGATTCCAGCTTAGTTTCCTGGAATACAGGAAGAACCTATTATATAAATTCAAGAGCAAGGGATAAAGTTCCTCATTATGAGACGGGCTTTGATACATACACGGTTGTTTTTGACACAACTCCTCCTGTAACGTATGTTACTTCTCCTGCAGACGGCTCCTATCAGAACGACACAGGTTTCAGTATTGCCGGTACGGGCTGTGATGATATGGATATTGCTAATGTGAAGATTCAGGATCTTACATTTTCTGCCACTTACTGGAACTGGGTTAGCAGTTTCTGGCAGGACAGCGACACCTCTGAGTGCTGGGGATCTGCAACCGTTGATAAATCCCCCCCATCTTATAATAGCTTTGATATTGATTTTGATACAACAAACTTTACAAACGGAAGCAGGTATAAAGTAACTGTTTATGCAATTGATGAATCAACACCCACCCCGAATGAGGGCAATATTACATTTAATACTTTCCGCTGGGACACTGAATCGCCTAATATTGTGCTCCTTAAACCTGATGCAGGAGTTCTTAAAAACAAGATAGGTTCTACTGACAGTCCAATAAAGGGAACCGCCTCTGATAATTTTACCCTGAGTGAGGCTCAGGGAGCGTGTGTTGAAATATGGATATATGAGCACGAGTCAATGAAATATTTTAATACCGGTGGGACTGCTTTTAACGAGCCCTCAGAAACATGGATAAATTGTGTAAATGAAGGTGACTGGGCAACATGGAGGTTTGATATTGCCAATTCCACAAACATATTTACTGATGATTTAGGCGCAGATGACCAGTATGATATAAAGGTAAGGGTGACAGATAATGCAGGCAATCAAACAGAAGCATCTCTCAGGACATTTACCTGGGACGATAACGCACCTCAAAGAACAATTGTGAATCCTTCTGAAGGAGTAACGATAAATTATCAGACATTAATTTGCAGCGGAACCTACAGTGATGAGCACAATATAGATTACATAAAAATATCCATACATAACCTGACCTCACAACAATGGTGGACAGGAGCGGGCTGGACGCCTGATACTGAGCCTGAACCCTGGCCTTCCTGCGATGTCTGGACCAGTTCCTGGTCATACACGGCAATTTCGGGAAACTGGACTTCAGGGAATTACGAAATAAAAATCAAAGCAAAGGATGTTGTAGCTCCCTTAGATATTAAGGGCTTCTCTCCTGTGAGAAGTTTCTCATTTGATTCCATGCCTCCCACAAAAAACATCATCACCATTCCTGTTCACACCAACTGGTACAATGCTTCATTAACCTCTTATTCAGGAGAGACGGAAGATGATATGTCACCAGGTTATGCGAGTGAGGTAAAGTTAAAGATTCAGGATTTAACCAGGGGCACAACTTACTGGAACGGCTCATCCTGGGGAACTTCTCCTGTGTGGAATCCGGTTAGCGGAGCACTTGATTACTGGACAGATTCAGCTCCGGATCATACCCAGGGACATCAGTATCAGGTGACCCCCTGGGCAAAGGATGCTGCGGGAAATGAGACAACAGGCACGGATTATGTCTATAATTATGACAACATAAAACCAACAAACACAATAACATTTCCTGTGGAAGGAGGTTCCTACTCTTCATTAACACAGATACAGGGAGAAGCAAGAGATTATCCTTATGAAATTGATTCATTTGATAAAGTGGAGATAACTCTTTATAACAAGACAGATTTTGACTATTATCAGGGTTCAGGGTCATCATGGACCGCAACCCTGAAATGGCTTTCCTGCTCCTGGGATGTCTGGATTTCAACCTATTATACAAGGAACTGGTATTATGATATGCCTTCACTTGAAAACCTTGATGAGTACAGGATAATCTCAAGAGCTTTGGATAAAGCAGGAAATTACGATGTAATTCTTGATACTGTAAACTTTACTTATGATGACACAGCGCCTCAGGCATATATTACCACACCAAAACATGGCGTCCTGGCAGACGAAGGCGACTTTAGAGTGATTCAGGGCTATGCTTCAGCCGGGACAGATGAAATAACAGAAATTAAGGTGGGACTTCAACATGAAACACTTGGCCAATGGTGGGATGGCACTTCTGCATGGGTTACACAGACTGACCCGATATGGCTTACTCCCACCTGCGACCTTGGT
>JAIVZN010000035.1:0-15033 GCA_048634875.1 Deltaproteobacteria bacterium
GCATGCGCCTGGCCGACTCCCACCAGGGTATCAAGTTCTACGAGCGTAGGCGGTGTGAGGACTGTCATATTGAACAAACCAGAGATATTCACACGGTCCGGGCCAACCTTACCTGCCGCCAGTGCCACGGAGGGGAACCGATAGCCAGTAATGCGCACTATTTTTCACCCTTGAATCCCATCCGACGGCACGCATATGTATGTGCCAAATGCCATGAAGGGGCCAGTGCTTCTTACGCAAGCTATGTGGTCCATGCGCCTAATCCCTTAATGGCCGGCACCATGAAGAGCTTTCCGGTACTTTTTTATGCATTCTGGATTATGGTCGCCGTTGCGGTTGGTACTTTTGCGGTGTTTTTGCCCCACACGATCCTGTGGGGAATTCGGGAACTCTTTATAAAAAAGGAGAAAGCCGAAAGTGAACCTGACAACGAAGACGAGGATTAAACGGTTTAGTCCGCTGCAGCGGATTTTTCACGTCTAGCTGATGCTCTCGTTTCTTACCCTGGGGGCGACGGGATTATCCCGCATGTACACTGAAACTGCCTGGGGAAGGTGGCTGGGCTGGCTGTTTGGTGGTTATGAAGCTGCCCGAACTGTTCATATATACGTAGGGATTTTTATGCTCTGTGGTTTACTGGTGCATGTTTTCTATCTGTTGTTCAAAATAAACTGGCAAAATTAGGCTTAAGCAAAGAATCGGCAATGCGGTATGTTTCCCGTATGGATGATTCCCAGATAATGGCATTATCTAAGCGCGTAGATACTGTTGAAGCTGCATCCGGTGACGGGATGGTTGTATTGCTGAGTATACTGCTTTTAGTAGTTTGTGTTCTTTATTTTACTGATTACGGTTTAAAGCTTGAGCCCAGGCGCAAAAGCAAGAAGAAATAACAGCTGCATGGATTGTGAGAAGAACATTCATTAAAAAATATTATTTGTTAGTACAGCATGTGTTTATCCTGGTGGAAAATGTAAAGAATCTGAAGCCAATCTAACAACTACTGAAAATCTTTATGGGTGGGAAAAATTGACAGTAGAAAAGGCCTTTAATTTATATTCTAACAAAATAAATTTAACTTGACAACCACAGGTTTTCTACATAGTATATAAAAACAAGATACCACCTTCAGAGAAATTTATGTTGCCGAAGTGGCGGAACTGGTAGACGCGCACGGTTCAGGACCGTGTGGGGCAACCTGTGTGGGTTCGAATCCCACCTTCGGCACCATGAAACTGACATGAGCCTTTGGCTCACAAAAGGAGATGAACCCAGCCCCTGCACGCAGGAACTGGGTGAAAAGAATTGAGACCTAAAAATGCATTATTTAGGTCTCAATTAAGTTTTACCTACGGGTGAAATAGTGGAAAGTAGAAGGATACTGAAAATGTAATAAAAAAATGAGAAAGATAATTCTATTTATAAGCCTTTTTGGGTTTTATATCAGTACCGGTTATAGTAGAGATGTTACACTTGAGGAAGTGAAAGAAGTTGCCGGCGTTCATGCCCGTTTAGGATATACATTAAAATTAAATGCAGGCGCTCTTTCAGTACCTGATTATTCTGTTAAAGAAATCAAAACCCTGAATAATGTAGATGGCGAATTGCTTGCATATGTTATATTGCTTCAGCCAAAAGGGTTTATTGTAGTTTCTAAAGATGATAATATAAAACCTGTGATTGCGTATTCTTTTAATAGTGATTTCAGCTTTAGTGAAAGTAAAGATAATATCTTAATTCACATGCTGAAGGAAGATATGGGGAAGCGGATTGAAGCTATTCCTTTTACTTTAGATGAAATAAAAAATAAAAACAAACAGTTATGGAATAATTATGTATCACAGCCGGATTATATATTCAGACTGCAATCTGCCGAACAATGGCCCGCAGACGATGATACAGGCTGGATTGATACTACATGGCATCAGTCTTCACCTTATAATGATTTGTGCCCTATTGATCCAAATACAGGTGACAGGTGTATTGTAGGCTGCGTGGCAACTGCTATTGCGCAGATTGTAAATTTCCATAAGTATCCTTCTAATATTTCATTTAGTGATGAAGATAGTTATATATCAAAGGAAGGAGAACCAGAAGAAGTAAAAATAGATGCAGATCATATTACTTATGTTTTTCCTTCATTTGATGAATTAAACAATAAGCTCTCTAATATTGATTATAATGATTCTATTGAAAGCTACGCGCCTGCTCTGAGTTTTGCATGTGGGATTATAGTTAAAATGGCATATACATCTGAAAGGTCAGGAGCAAATTATTCTGCAGAGAACTTTACAGAAAAATTAAAATACAGTGATGCAGTTGGAATTTCAGATACTGACCCGGAGTTTTATAATACACTTAAAGAAGATATGAAAAGCCGAAAGCCTGCACTCCTTTCTATCGCTAATTCTGACTATGCAGTCAGACACGCAATAGTTGCAGATGGCTATAGAACTACAGAAGAATATCATCTTAATTTTGGATGGGGTTCATATAATCCGGGTGGGGGAAATAATCCTACATCAGCCTGGTATTCACTTCCTGATGGCATGCCTGAAGATTATGTGTTTGTTTATTACGGAGTTTTAGGTATTACTGCGCCTGATTTAAACCCTTATAATTCATATGAATATCCAATTAGTTATCCAAGTCCCTTCAGGCTTGGTAAAATTAATAAGGTTAGAATTGTAATGCCTTCAGCTCCGGTTGGCCTTATTGATAAGGTGAGAATATATACAGTATCAGGAAATTTAGTAAGAGAAATACCCGGAGGAGATTTATATGTTGAGTGGAACGGTAAAAATGATTCAGGGAAAAAATGTGTTCCAGGATTGTATTTTTATTCAATGAGGACTACAGAAAAAGAAAACCACAGAGGAAAAATAACAATATTACATTGATAATAAAATACGAGATTAGGAGACTGGGACAAAATGCAAAATGACAGATTAAAATTTAAAAAAATTATAGTATTAATTTTAATAAATTTTGTTTTTGTTGTACCTTCTTTATTTGGTTCTAATTACGGGACAACTGCCGCTCAAATACTTAATATGAATACATCCAGTAGAATAGTGGGAATGGGAAATGCCGGAATTGGCCTTGCAGATGATTTAAATGCTTTAATCTATAATCCTGCCGGGTTATCTCAGGTTTCCGGGACCCAGCTACAGTTTACATATATATTTTATTTTGTTGGGACTAAAATGAGTTCGGTTTCATATGGGCAGAAAATAGGGAAAATATTACCCGGTAAATTAAGTGATGCGGGGTTCGGGTTTAAATGGAAATATTTTTATACCAAAGATACTGTGAGGAATGAAGCCGGTGTGGAGGAAGAATCTTTTGATATAAAGTATTCACAATATTCAATTGGTATGGGATTTCCATTGTCAAATGACAGGCACAGTTTGGGCTTTGCTGTTAACACTGTTTCTGAAGAAATATATACAGAAAAAGATAGTAAGGTTGCCATAGATTTAGGCTGGCATTATAAACTTTATGCAGGTGAAGCCGAGCCGCCTATACCATTTAAAAAAAGCAGAGGGTGGTATATGGATGCAATAGGAATTAGAAAAAAATTAAAAAAATCAGTAAGAATTAATACTATTGGAGCAGCGATAAAAAATTTAGGAGAGAATAAACTGCCTATTAAGTTAGTATTAGGAGGCGCTCACGAGTTAATAGATGATATAGTAATTGTATGGGAAACTTTTACAAGCCGGGAGATAAGCCTTGGCTTTAAGTGCGGGGTTGAGGCAGAGATAGAAGGGTTTAAAGCGAGAGCTGGTTTTATATACACAACAAATCCTAATATAACTATTGGTTTTGGAATCCCTGAAAAAAATTGGAACATTGATTATGCATTTTTTATGCACATGGATTTAGGAATAGCGCATAGAGTTTCTTATGGAGTATATTTCTAATGGATCAGAATTCAAAATTTGTATTTGCCCTTATAATTTTTGCAATAATTACAGGGTGGATATATATCCTTTTTGTGCCGTCACACAATACCAAGAATAATCTTGAACTTAATTCAAATTATTATCCGGGAATAACTGAAGAATCAATTAATAAAAGTAATAAATAAGGAATGGGAAAAGAGCCGTTTACTATAACAATAATAAAATGGATTTGCTGGTCATTTGTTTTTGGTGTGGGGATAGCAAATATAATGGGCCCCACGGGACACGAATTTATGATGAAAATGTGGGTGCTCTCGGTGGTATTCATTATCCTTTCCATATACATCTATTTTACTTCTAAAACTCTTATAAAATATACACTTATTCCTGTTTTTATGATACTTGGACTTGCAAGTTATCAGTGGAAGTTTGATACTTTCAATCCCGACCATATAAAAAATTTTGAAGATAGCGCCAGATGGGCGAAAACTACAGTAAGGGGAACTATAGTAAGAGATCCTGATGTCAGGGACTGGATAACTCATGTTATAGTCAAGCCTGAAGAGGTTATTAAACATAGGGAGTTTAAAAAACTTACAGGAAGAACAGGCTATATAATATTATATATATCAAGAATGATTGACGATGAACAGCAAGGGCTGGGTTATTATGACAGGATGAAATTCGGAGATAGAATTGAAGTAACAGGAGCGCTCATCCCACCAATGCAGCTTACCAATCCATATGGTTTTAATTATGCAAAGTATCTTATAAATAAAAATATATATGAAAGTATGTACATTGGCAAGCCTCAAAATATTAAATTTATAGAGGAGAGTAAACTTGGCATCTTCTGCAGGATTAAAAAATTTGCTTTTAAAATAAAGAAGAGATTAATACTTGCAGTAAAGAAAACAATACCGCCGCCTCATTCAGCTTTTATCGGAGGCGTTACAGTAGGCGCACGCGGCGGCGTGCCTGAGGTTATGAAATATGATTTTCAGGCAACCGGGGTAGCCCATGTGCTTGCATTATCCGGTTTACATGTCGGTTTCCTGGCTTTTATGTTGATAATGGTTTTTAATAATATTTTTAAGTCTTCTTTTATTTTTTATAGATTGCCTTCTTTAATTTTTGGAAAAGAAATTGATTTAACTTCTTATTCCCAGAAATTGATACCTGTATTTGTAGTTGTAGTCTTGTTTATGTTTGTGATAATTACAGGAGCCAGACCCGCAACAGTAAGGGCAGCAATGATGTACAGCATAGGAATTGTTTTTTACTTCTGGTTAGGGATGGATATCAGGCGTTCGGGAAGTGTGACCATACCCATGTCAGCAGCAATAATGCTTTCATTTAATTCTTTTCTTATTTATGACGCGTCATTTGCTCTTTCTTTTACCGCAGTATGGTCAATAATATATTTATCTGGACCCTTAAGGCAGATTTTTTCAAGAATTATTGTCGGCTGGGGGCAGATGGTATTTTTGGTGTTTTTTGTATTCGGTGTGTCAATTCTTGTAGTTTCGCCATCATTATTTTCGAATGCTGATTTTGTCAGGTTATACATATTATTTTTTATGGCGTTAGCCTGCGGGGCATATTTTTTAGAAAAAAAGTTTCCGCTTTCTGGTTTTGAGTTTGAAGGGTGGTGGCCTTATTTATCAGGATTTTTTTGCGTCCAGTTAGCTATACAGATTGGTATGATGTGGCCGCTTTCCGGCGTGTATTTTGGCAGATTTCCTGTTGCAGGTGTGCTTGCAAATTTTATAGCAATTCCATTAATAGGAATCGTTGTTCCTTTAGGTATCCTCGGGGAGCTGTTTACCTTTGTGCCTGTAGCGGGTGACCAGATAGGACTTGCTATAGGCGCAGCAAATACTTTGTTTTCAGGTTTGTTCTTAGGGATGGCAAAGTTTTTCCGCACTTATTTCCCTTATCCTGTTCAATCTGTTCCATCTGCAGGCAGGCTTGCAGTTTATTATCTTATAGTTTTAGTTTTTGCATTTAATAAAAACATCAGGAAAATTTTTGTCAGCAGATTTAAGTTTTCAAAAAAGGCTGCTATATGGGCAATAATCGGCTTAATGGTATTGCTTTTTTCTTCCGCCTACTTGGGAAAATATAATGGCAGTGGAAAAAATGAACTTCTTGTTACATTTTTTGATGTCGGTTATGGAAATTGTGTTTTAATACAGACCCCTTCTAAAAAATCAATTTTAATTGATGGCGGAGCACGGGGTGATAAACGGTTCTGGAGTATGGGAAAGTGGGGAAAGGGTGAAAGTGTGCTAATTCCAAATTTTGCAGGATATAATATTTCAAAACTTGGCAAGGTTATCTTAACCAATCCGCTTCCTGAAAATGCCGGGGGACTCATATATATACTGAAGCATTTTAATGTAGAGGAAGTCTGGGATACATTAAATCCTGCAAAATTTAAGCCTGATATTACTTATCATGAGTTTCTTAAAGTACTAAATGATGTAGAGCTTCTTGATCAACATGATAAACACCTTTCTTTTGGAATTTACCTGAATTATTATGATTTTTTAAATGAGGAAAACATTCCCCGCCTCTATCTGTTTGAAGGGATTGTTTTGCACAGGGAGAATGTTGACGGCAGAATACTTGAATTGAAAGTACTTAATCCTCCTGAAGTTAGACTAAATGGAACGGAGAATGACCTTTTAAATAATTCGGCAGTATTAAAGCTGACATACGGGGAAAGTTCGTTCTTATTTACTTCAAATATTTTACAGGAGGGAGATGCTGGCCTTGTTTATAAATATGGAGATGCACTTAAATCAGATGTCCTTTTAATTCCTGACCATGGAAGTTCCATGGCTTCGTCAGCAGAATTCTTAAATTGTGTCAGCCCTGCAAATGCTATAGTTCAATATGGATATTTAAAGGATAGAAGTTTTCGTGAACCCGAGTTAAAAAGAACATTGAGAAGGTATGAAAATACCGGGATAAAGGTATTCAGAACTGATAAACTCGGGGCAGTAGAAGTAAGGACTGACGGAAAACAAATAAATATAAAAACTGTTCTTGGAAAAAAATTATGAAGGATTTGTTATTAAAGTTAAAAGAGTGCTTAAAAGATATTTATAGATATTTTTTCAGGGGACAGGGTACAATGAGTAATTCAAGGTTTAGTAAGTATAATATATGTCCCTTGCAGTATAAATTTTATTATGAAAAGAGGTTAAAAAGCTTTCCGTCATCTCATTTGCATTTTGGCAGCGCAGTTCACAGGGCATTAAAAGAATTTCATTCAAAGTATGATTTAAAGGGAACGCATGGGACATTCAGTGATTTAATAAAAGAATATGAAATTGCCTTGGATAAGATTAAAGAGGAGATGATTGATAGTGTTTCAGGAGCGGCTGTCCACAGGTGGAGAGCTCAACTTGCAGAGGCTGATTGTACTGAAATAGAGTTTGAAAATACTCTTAATAATCTAAAGACTATATATAAAAGTCTTGAAGAAGAGGATGAATTCAAAAGAAAAGGAGTTAAGATGCTTGAGAAGTATTTCAGGGACAATCAGGCAAATTCTAATAGAATTATAGGAGTAGAAAAACAATTGATGGTAACTTACAGGGGGATGGATATTATTGCGTATATAGACAGGATTGAAAAGACACCTGAAGGTGAAATAGTAGTAGTAGATTATAAGGCAGGTATGAGAATTATAGATGAAGAACATATAAAAAAGGGTGATAGAAGTGCTTGCCAGGCAATGTTATATATGAAAATGATAGAAAAGAAATGGAAGAAAAAGCTGAAAAATTTTTATTTTTATTATCTTGCTCATAGAAAAAAAGTATCCTGTAATCCTCCAAAGAAATTTGTTGATAAACTCCTTGATGACATGCAGGATACTCTTAAAGCTATACAGTATGAAAGGTTTGCTCCCAGTCCAAATCCTCTATGCGGGTGGTGTGATTATGAGGTTATATGTCCTGCGTGGAAGGGAATACAGGCTCCGTTTAAGGGAATATTCAGAACTGCAAGGGAGCAGGGCAGGATGACTTTTTCTTATTCCAGGATGTCTTCTTATAAAAATTGTCCATACAGTTACAAAAAATTTTGTATTGACAAAATCCATTCAAAGCCTAAAGGTTTTTTTGCCATAGGCCACTCATGCCACGAGACATTTGAGGAATTTTTTAGTTATCCACACCTGTCTTCATTAAAAAAGTTAAGGAGCATGTATAAAAACCACTGGCACAGGGAAGGGTATAAGGATGAACAGGAGGAAAGAGAGTTTTTTGAAAATGGCTGGAACTGGATGGAGAATTACTATAAGAAGTATATTGACGGGCAGTATATTAAAGCAGAGGCTATTGAATTTTATTTTCAGTTGCCAATAGGAAATGGCTATGTAATTGACGGATATATAGACAGGTTGCAGAAAAATCCTGATGGCACTTATGAAATATTTGATTATAAAACAGACCCGAAACTGAGAACACAGGAAGAAGTAGATAAAGATTTACAGTTAACCAGTTATTACTGGGCTATGAAACAGCTTGGAAAGGAAGTTTCTAAATTGTCGCTGGATTTTCTGAAGTTTACACAGAGGATAACCACAAAAAGAACGGATGAAGATATTTCGGTTTTTGTAGAAGAAGTGAATAAAGTTGTGAGAGAAATGGCTCAAAATGAAGAGGAGTTAAAGAAACATCCTGAAAAAGCAGATGAGTTGTTTCCGCCGAAGGTTAATAAGTATTGCGGCGGCTGTGATTTTTAGCGGGGTGCCCGATGGAAAAAGAAATAAGAACAAAATACAGCGACAGTATTATGAACCTTGAAGAATCAGAGGAATGAAACGGACATGGACTTGCAGTCCACAAAAGGAGATGAAAATAATTGAGCCCTAAAAATGTATTTTTTTGCTCCGGAGACTTTTTGCCTTTGGCACATGAAACTATGCCTAAAACTAAAAAACTCGCTAACGCTCAAACAAGTTTTAGTTTTTTAACGGCATAGTTTCTATAAAAAGTCACAAGTCGCAAAAAATGCATAATTTAGGACTCAATTAAGGAGTTTATCTACGGGTGAAAAAATACAGGATTAAGTCAAATATTGTTGTAGGTATATTTTTTATTTTTTTCATTGCACTTGTTGCTTATATTCTGTTTAACCTGGATATAAAAGAAACAGCTAAAATTTCAGGGAAAATAGTTAAGGTGACTTATTTATATGTAGGCCAGGGTGATGCAACACTGATTAGGGATTTAAGAGAAGGTGGAAAAGTTATGCTTATTGATGGTGGTCCCTGGGAAAGTATAGATGCTGTTATTTCTTATTTAGAGAAAGAAGGAATAAAAAGTATTGATTATATTGTTGTCACTCATAAACACGAGGATCATATAGGGGGACTTCCTTATATAATAAGGAAATTTAATGTTAGTGCAGTATTTGATAACGGGACAGACCACTCCACCCCGTTTGTAAGTGACTTGTTAGAGGCTGTTAAAGAAAAGCCTGAGGTTAAGTATGAAATTGTAAGGCCGGGAATGGGGATACCATTTGGGGAGGATATTGTATGTCAGGTTCTTGGCCCTCTTAGATTTTACAATGATGAAAATAATTCTTCTGTTGTTATCAGGTTAACTGTTGGTAATATATCGTTTATGTTTTGCGGAGATATAGAAATACCTGCAGAACTTGACCTTATTTCTTATGGTGAAAATATCAAAACAACTGTTTTAAAAGTACCGCACCATGGCTCACATTCTTCAAGTTCAAAGCCTTTTCTTGATAAAGTTAAACCGGAGGTTGCAGTTTTTTCGTGCGGTAAGTATAACAAATATGGATATCCTGTGTTTGAAATTATCCGTAGATATGAAGAAAGAGGTTCTAAAATATACCGCACAGATATACATAATAATATTGAAATTATTACTGATGGCAGAAGTTATAGGGTAATAACTAACAGATAGAGAATGTAAGAGGCTTAGCCTCTTACATATAGGAGAAGAGATATGGCAAAAGAGAAATCAAAAAGAAAACAGATTATAGTGAAAAGAACTTTGCAATTAAAATATGCTGCTACAGTTCTAATTGCAATGTTAGTAACCGCTGTTACTGTAGGTGCGGATTTTTATATCCGGGTATATGGATTAATGAAAGATTTTCTAAAAGATCTCCCTGAGCACAATATAGAACACTTAATGATGAATATGAATCAATTGATGTATGCTAAGATAATTGTTTTGCTTGTAATTGCTTTAGTAATAAGTGTGTATGTATCCCATAAATTTGCAGGCCCGATAGTTAATATTGAAAAAAACATAGCTCAGGTTGCTGAAGGCGACCTCTCTCGTAAAGTGTATTTCAGGACAGGTGATGATCTTAAACATTTAGCAGATTATTTTAATTATATGACCGGTAAGATTAAGGGAACAGTTGAAAGTGACCGTAAAATAATCGGGGAAGTTATGAAGAAATTAGAAGCCCTGAAAATAGAGGTTGCCGGCAATGAGATGAGGGACAGGATAGAAGGGATGCAATCCAGACTCCAGAAGGTAACTGAATACTGGAAAGTATGACAGGATGTATTGACAGGATACAGTAAAAAGCTAAAATTAACATTAATGGAAAATTTAAAAACAATAAGAGGAATAAAAGACATAACTTATCCTGAATCAGCTAAGTGGGCTAAACTTATAAAATTTACAGAAGATATATTTGAAAGTTATGGGTACAGGAAGATTTTTCTTCCTGTAATAGAATATACCGAGCTTTTTTCCAGAAGTATCGGCGAGGATACTGACATAGTATCAAAAGAGATGTATTCATTTAAGGACAGGAAGGGAAGGAATCTGTCGCTCAGGCCTGAAGGGACTGCCGGGGTAGTAAGGGCAATGATAGAAAATAACTTATTACAGATGCGCCAGAAGGTATATTATTTTGGACCTATGTTCAGGTATGAGAAGCCGCAGGTTGGAAGATACAGGCAGTTTTACCAGTTAGGATGCGAGGTATTCGGGACATCTAATCCTTTGCAAGACGCAGAGATAGTAGAAATGGCAGTAAAAGTTATCCGTAAATGTAAAGTAAATGAATATAATTTACTTGTTAACAGTGTAGGCTGCCAGGGGTGCCGGAAAGTTTATAGAAAGGTGGTGCAGGATTTTCTTTTATATAAAAAAGATGAACTTTGTTCTGACTGCAGGCGCAGGTTAAAAACAAATACTCTGAGAATTTTAGATTGTAAGAATAAAAAATGTCAGCAGATTTACAGGGGATTACCATTACTGAAGAATTATCTGTGCGGAGAATGCAGTGATTTTTATAAGGAGTATGAATATTGTTTAAGAAAAAGAAATATAGTGTATAATACTGATGATAGAATGGTAAGAGGGCTGGATTATTATACGGGTCCTGTTTTTGAGATAGCAGTAAGCGCGGGTACGGTTGTTGCAGGCGGAAGATATAATAATCTTGTAAAGAAACTCGGCGGCGGGGATGTTCCTGCCTGCGGATGGGCGCTTGGCGTAGAGCGGCTTGTTTCAGTTTCTAATCTTGAAGCGAAAAACATCCCTGAAGTTTATATGATACTTTTAAAGGGCGGAGGCGAAGAAATATTTAAAATAATTGCTGATAAGTTAAGGGACAACGGAATTTCTGTTGAAGAAAACTGTGAGGATATACCGCCCGGCAAGAAGTTTAAGATGGCTGATAAAAAGAATGTAGATAGGGTGCTGATAATTGGAGAAGAGGAAACTAAAAAAAATAGCGTAAGTATTAAAAACATGAGAACAGGAATACAGGAAAGTTTACCTGTTGAAGATATGGATGAAATTATAAGGAAGGTAAGATGTTAAAACCTACGGTTCTGTGCAATGAATTAAGATTAAATGATGCTGGTAATGAAGTTGTTCTTGCCGGCTGGGTTTCAAGCTGGAGGGATCACGGCGGAGTTATATTTATTGATTTAAGAGATATAAACGGAATTACACAGGTAGTATTCGGTCGCGAAAAAGTCTTTGAAGAATTAGTTACCCGGGCGCACAAACTGCGCAGCGAATATGTGGTAAGTGTAAAGGGAAAAGTAATAAAAAGACCTGAAGGTACTGAAAACAAAAAGATAGATACAGGTGAAATTGAAGTTGCAGCTCATGAGATGGAAGTTTTAAATACATGCAAAGAACTTCCATTTGATTTAAAAAATTTAGAAGTAGTCGGAGAAGAAAACAGGCTTAAATACAGGTACCTTGAAATGAGAACAGGGAAACTTAAAGATACCCTGATATTTAAACATAAATTTTTTCAACTGACCAGAAATTTTTTTTCAGATAAAGGTTTTTATGAAATAGAGACTCCTTTTTTAACCCGTTCTACACCTGAAGGAGCAAGGGATTATCTTGTTCCTTCAAGGTTAAATCCAGGTAAGTTTTATGCCCTGCCGCAGTCTCCCCAGCTTTTTAAGCAGCTTCTTATGGTTGGCGGTTTTATGAAATATTTTCAGATTGTAAAATGTTTCAGAGATGAGGATTTAAGGCAGGACAGGCAGCCTGAATTTACACAGCTTGATTTAGAAATGTCTTTTATAGACGAAGAAGACATTAAGAGGATTTTAGAAGAATATATTAGAATTCTATTTAAGGATCTGCTGTCAGTTGAGATAGAGTTACCGTTTAAGAGTTTAAGTTATTATGAATCCATGGAAAAATACGGGACAGATAAGCCTGACTTAAGAATACCTGTTGAGATTATAGATATAAGCGGGATAGCTAAAGATTGTAATTTTAAGGTATTTAAGAATGCGGTAGTTGATGGAGTGGTCAGGGGAATAAAGGTGCAGGATGCAGATGAGGTATCGCTTTCTGTAATAGAGAAAGTTACAAAAGAAATAGCGGTATTCGGAGCAAAAGGGCTTGCATGGATGAGGCATAAGCAGGGAGGCCTTCATTCCCAGATAACCAAATTTTTTAGTCAGGAAGAACTCAACTTGCTCAGAGAAAAATTTAATACTGCCGAAGGTGATATATTGTTTTTTATTGCAGATCTTAGGGATATTGCAGAAAAGTCTCTTGGATATTTGAGGACCAGGTTTATAGAACCTGACCCTGAAAAATTCATGCCTGTCTGGATTGAGGATTATCCATTGTTTGAAAAAGATGACGAGACAGGGAGTTTAGCTCCCATGCATCATCCATTTACAGCACCGCACCCGGTTGATATTGAGTTGCTGGAAAATGAACCTCTCCGTGTGAAGAGCAGGGCATATGATATGGTTTTAAACGGTTCGGAAATCGGCGGCGGGAGTATCCGTAACCATTCAATTGAACTGCAGAAAAAGATTTTCAGGGTTTTAGGTATAAGTGAAAATGAAAGTATGGAAAGATTCGGATTTTTGCTGAAAGCTCTTTCATACGGCGCGCCGCCGCATGGAGGGTTTGCATTTGGAGTGGACAGGCTTGTTACATCAATGCTTAACTTGAAGTCCATACGCCAGGTAATACCATTTCCTAAAACCCAGAGAGCATATTCGCCTCTTACAGATGCGCCTCAAAATGTGGATAAGAAGCAGTTAAATGAGTTGCTTATAAAAGTTGACAAGATAAAAGATAAATTATAACATTATAGGAGGGATTGAGAGATTATGAAATTAGGAATTTGGAAATTAGGAATGTGGGAGTAGGAGATTAATTTTTATAGGAGAAAGCAATGAAATATAAGTATATTGTATTTATCATAATGGGATTTCTTTTTATGGCAGGTTGTGCAAAGAGGACAACTATTCCTGAAATAGATGTGTCCCGTCTTGATGCTGAGCGTTCAATTGCAATGGCGCAATCAGAAATAGATGAAGCCAAGAAAGTCGGAGCAGATGTGGGCGTTCCTGAAACTATACTTGGTAATGCGAAAAAATTGTTGGAAGAGGAAAATTTTCTGAAAGCAAAGAATGAAGCTGATAGAGCTGGAAATTTAGCTCGCAGACTGAAACAGGAGTTACTGGCAAAAATAAGAAGCTCTGAAGATGCGCGGCTTGCAATTGAACGGGCCGAAAAATTAATTGCCATGGCAAATTCCGAGGGCTGCGATGTTACTGAACCTGAAGGTATATTAAAAAGTGCAAAAAAAGAATTTGATAATGCAAACTATGATAGTGCTGTAAAATTAGCGGATGAGGCATATAAACTTACGCAGAAAATTCTTAAATTATTTAAAATGGATAAATATGTTGTAGGTACCTGGAGTATAGACAGGGACTGTCTGTGGAATATAGCAGGAAAAAAAGGTATTTATAATGACCCATGGAAATGGAAAAGGATTTATATGGCAAATAGAGATAAAATAAAAAATCCGGATTTAATATATCCAAAACAAATCTTAAAAATTCCAAGAGATTAATTATCCAAGAAATACCATTCGTGAACGAAGACAACCAATCATTTAAGAAAAAAATAGACTTCAAAGATCATCATGAAGCATTGTCTGCTTTTGGTAAATATGATGATAATTTAAAAAGATTAGAAAAGAAAAATAATGTAGTTATTCATGCAAGAGGTAATTCCGCTACGATTCTTGGCAGTAAAAAAGAAGTTGAAATGACAGTTGAGGAGTTGTTGAAACTGAGAGGCAGAAAACAATCAGATGATGAAGATACACTTATGAGAACACCTACCGGGAAACCAATAAAACCGCTTAGTCATAGGCAAAAGGCGTATGTCAGGGCAATGGAAGAAAAGGACCTTGTTGTAGTAATAGGCCCTGCAGGTACCGGTAAAACTTTTCTTGCCTGTGTTGAAGCAGCGAGGAGTTTAAATAAAGGGGAGGTTGAAAGGATAATACTGACGCGTCCTGTAGTAGAAGCAGGAGAAAAACTTGGATTTTTACCGGGGGATTTATATGAAAAAGTTAATCCTTACTTGAGACCGCTGTATGATGCTTTTTATACCATAATGGGTCCAGTAAAATTTCAAAAGTACCGTAAAGACGAAGTTATAGAAATTGTTCCTTTAGCTTATATGAGAGGCAGGACTCTTGATGATGCCTTGATAATTCTTGATGAGGCTCAGAATACATCTTCCACTCAGATGCAGATGTTCCTTACCAGGCTTGGATTTAATTCAAAGGCAGTTATTACAGGCGATATAAC
>JAIVZN010000036.1:0-14997 GCA_048634875.1 Deltaproteobacteria bacterium
TGGGTAGCGTTCAGGTCAGGATTTCTTCAGGCACAGGAACCGGAATTTACTGGAATGGTTCTTCATGGCAGAGTCTCTCTCCGGGAGCTGCATGGCAGGATGCTGACTGGTGGGGTTCTTCCTGGACTTATACTTCAGGAATTCCGGGTTGTTTTTCTGATGGTTTAACTTATCAGGTAAATTCAAGAGCAATTGATAATACAACTTCTGATGGAAATGTAGAAGTTTCAATAACAACACACACTTTTGTATATGATACAATTGAACCTGAGTCATGGCTTGTAAAACCTGCTGAAGGCCAGATATGTGATTATAAAAGTGAATTTAATCCAATTTTTGGAACTGCAACCGATACTGAGCCTGGAATAGCTGAATATGTAAAAATTGAAATTAAGTGTATAAGCGGTGATAATGTAGCTCCAATTATTAATGGTCAATTCTGGGACTGGCAGAATAATCAATGGGCTGATTCTCCAGAGCAGCTCTGGTCTTCTGAAATTGATGTAACCGGGATAAACTTCTCAACAAATACAGAATATATTGACTGGCAGTCAGATGCTGATGGAATCCTGTATCAGGTCTGGGAGAGAGCATATGATGAAGCAGGAAATTATGAGGATGAGGAAGCTTCTGAAAATAATAACCAGTTTACATTTAAGTCACCTTATCCTACAACAAGAGTAACATATCCTTTGGGAATTTCAGCAAATCCGGAATATTACAAAGAACCTTCAGAAATTAAAGGGACTGCAACAGACCATACAAACAATAACGAGGTCTGGGTGTGTATATCATCTGCACCCGGTTATTCTACTTCGTGGAAAAATGGTACAGAAGGGTGGGTAGCAGGAGAATACTGGAATCCAATTGATTCCTGGACAGAAGATGGCGGCACAGGTGATAATGACCTGTGGAAATTTAATGTTTCAACAAATTGCTGGATGGAAGGTATGAAATACAATGTTAAATCATACGGTCATGGACCTGCAGGAGATGAAACGCCGGCAGAAGGAAATTACTTTATTATTGACAATACTAAACCTGATTCTGAAGTTTCTTCACCTTTTGAAGGTGACCATTTTAAAAGTACCGAACTAAGTGAAATATCAGGAACATCCTGGGATTATTCTCCGGGCAAAGTAGGCGGCGTGGAAGTGCGAATTGAAAAAGGCGGCCAGTATTATAATGGCTCTTCATGGGTTTCTGATACATGGATTGAAGGAACTGCGACAGATGCTCCATTTGACTCGCAGGGTGAAGACTGGAAATGGGCTGTTACATATCCAACTGAATGCTGGAAATCCGAAGGAACATATAATATAAACTGCAGGGCTTCTGATAAATCACAAGCCACTCCAAATCTTGAAGCAACTCAATATGACCAGGTAAGTATTATTATTGACAATACTCCGCCTTTATCCTGGATGATTACTCCGGCAACATATACTTATAATTACAAAACACTTACAAAAATTCATGGAACCGGCGCTGATTCAGGTGATGGTATATGGAATGATATTCTTTTACAAATTAAAAATGTTGATACAACAAGATACTGGAAGAAAGATACAGGGTGGAATGTAAATGAGCAGTGGCTTGATTCAACTGATACAAATGTAAATTTTGGTTATATGGATATTTATTCTGATACATGGACATATATCGGGGTTAACTGGCTATCAGGTTATGAATATCGTTTAACTGTTAAGGGAAAAGATAAAGCAGGCAATGTTGAAACTTCTTCACATACAGCTTTTATTTTATTTGATGATAAAGCTCCTGTTTCAGAAGGAACTGAGCCGGCTCAAAACGGTCATTATAATACACTTGCTGAAATTAAAGGAACATCCGAGGATTATAGCACTGGCGAGAAGAGGGTCTCAGATGTTAAAGGAGTAAAAATTGCTTATAAAGGCCTTACATTGCCAAATACAAACTACTGGAATCAAACTAACTGGGAAGGAGTTATACCTATGTGGTTTGATGCTGATTATTCAAAGGGAACTGACATATGGGTTGAGGACGCAGAAAATCCTTTTGATAATGCAACAAAACCGGATGACGGGGATTATCAGGTTATAATACAGGCTTATGATGAAGCAGGAAATTATGATACAGGCTATACTACAGTAACATTTACATGGGATAGAACAAAGCCAACTTTTTCAGGTGTTTCTCCATCTACAGGCTCAACAATTAATTTACGGGATGTAACACTGACTCTTTCCGAAGAGATGCTCTTTGGTCAAACAAAAGTGATTTATGAAGCAGAAACATCAAATAATTTTGAGGTTGCCGGCTCTACAGCAGTGTATCATGTTCTTACAGAGGCAGAATGTTCTGATTTAGCATCTCAAACAATAACTTCATTTGAATCAAATCTCATTGATGGAAATAGATATAAATTGTCTATTAAAGGAAAAGATTTAGCAGGTAATGAAGATGACGGCTCTTATTTCTTCTCAAATATTATCTATGATACAAGCGAACCCGAGGCAAATTTCACATATCCTTATAAATACTTTCATTCATCAATGACAATTATCAGGGGAACCGCATCAGATGATGAAACTTTCCTGTATTCAGATGTTGATTATAGTGAAATAAAAATAATTAAAGACCCGGGTGGAACTCCATCTTACTGGGATGGCACTTCGTGGCAGGGTTCGCAGGATTGGCTGGAATGTGACGGTTCTTCTACATGGACATATACAGTAAGTGTAGATACTGCTTTTACACATGGAATTGAATACAGGGTATACATAAAAGCAACTGATAATTCCTGCAATACTCAGGCTGTAGAAAATTTCTTTACTTTTAAGATTGATACAGGAGTACCTCAAGGTGCGGTTACTAACCTGATTGAAGGAAACTATTATAAAGATTTAACTGATATTTCAGGCGCTGCGGATGACGATTTATCGGATATTGATGAGACAACAGGAGTTAAAATTTATATAAAAAAAGATGCAGTACCTGTAAAATACTGGAATGGAAGTATATGGCAGGAGGCAGTTGATCCAATCTATCTTGATGTTTCATATAATAGTACCACTGATGTCTGGACATATAGTTCAGGCCCGGGAAATGCTGATATTACTTCCGGCGATACTTATAAAATAAGGGCTAAAATTTATGATAATGCAGGAAATGAAAATTTCTCTGATATAATAACCTGTTACGGCGATGTTGAAGATCCAACAGCAGGAGTTTACAGCTTAATTGATAACGGAAAATATAATCCGGATACAATCCAGGATATTCACGGAACTGCTTCCGAACCTTACAGTGATATTCAGTCAGTAAAACTGATTATAAGGCGTGATCCCGGCACCGGTTATTACTGGGATGGAGATGCCTGGCAGGGCGGTGTTGCAAGCGCCGAGTGGCTGACAGCCACCACAACCAATACATTTGAGATATGGCATTCCACGGATATTTCATGGGAAAACGGCCGCTGGCACCAGATATATTTAGAAGTTACTGATTCTGCGGATAATCAGAAATATTATAATACTAATGACACTTCAGGAGGCGGGCCGGTTGAGTCTGGAAATCTTTACAATATTAAAGTTTACTATGATGCAGATGATCCCTCATCTAATGTAGATTTTCCTGTTAGTAAAACTTATTACAATGTAAAACCCGGGACTTTTACAGGAACATCATCAGACCCGGATCCTGGTTCAGGGATTAACTATGTTCAGATAAGAATTAAGCGGTCTAATGGAGAATACTGGCAGGGTGATACATGGGGCAGTACTACTACGCTTTCTGTTACTCCGCCGTATACTTCATGGGAATATAATATTGACCCTGCTGAGTATAATGATTTTTATGTAAATTCAGAAGAAACTTATTATATCTATACAAAAGCTGTTGATAGTGCGGATAATATTGAGCCTCTTTCTGTTAAATGCACATTTTATTATGATATAGTAGAGCCGACTTCATCAGTGAAACTTCCTGCAACAGCATCGCCAAATGAATTTTACAGTAATACCACTGGACACGATGAAATAAATATATTGTTATGGGGTGATTATGAAAAAGATGATTTTTCAGGAGTGGATTGTGTCAGGATAAAGATATCATCAGGGTCACCTGCAAGTTATTACTGGACTGGATCGTCGTGGACTGCCACCAATATGTGGTCTAATATAAATGCAGATATCCATTCTTCTTCCTGGACATATAAATCATTGCCAGCATGGCAGGATGCTGTTATTTATACCATAACATCAAGAGCAGGTGATAAAGCAGGAAATGAAGAATTAGTTCCTACTGAAAACAAATTTACTTATGATACATCCAAGCCTACCTCAACAATAATTTCACCTGCAGATGATGATGTTGTAGAATTAAAATATACCGATGATTTGACAATTTCAGGAACTGCGGAGGATGCGGTTTCCGGGATAAAATCAGCAACAGAAGGAGTGGAGGTAAGGATAGGACAGGACTTTGGAGATAACAGGTACTGGGATGAAGAGAATTCAACATGGATACTGACTTCTGTCTGGAATTCAGCAAACTACACAGGACCGGGCTGGGATTTAACACTTTCAACAGGGATATTTGAAAATGATAAATATTATAAGGTATGGTCAAGGGCTCGGGATAAGGTAGACATAGAAGAAGATGTGCCTGGTGTGGCGCTTGTCCGGTTCAGGCATTTGCTTAAAGCAACTAAACTTGTTCTTACAGCGCCGGCAGATACAACAGCAGGGACATTATTTAGTGTTTATGTAGATGCGAAAAATGAAGATAATACAAATGCGTTGTGGTATCAGGGGACAGTTACATTCACATCAGATGACGGACAGGCGCAACTGCCTGGAGATTATACATTTATAACTAATGATGCAGGGAACAAGTCGTGGGAAGTTGCCTCCTCAACAGGAATAAGATTAAAGACATCGGGCATAAAGTATGTGAAAGTTGATGACGGGACATTCTCTAAACAGGAGAATGTAACAGTTACACCTGCAGCGCTTAATACAATTGAACTCAGTGGTATTCCAGCAACAACAGCAGGAACTGCAAACCAGTTTACAGTTAAATTATATGATGCTTACAGTAATGAGAAAAATAACTTTGTGGGCTGGATACATTATTCAGCAGAGAGTGGATCAGACGCTCTTTTAAATCCGACATCGTCATACTTTAACAATGAATGGCAGAAGACTGTTTCACCCGGAGTAACATTTCAAAAGACAGGTGACTGGTGGGTAATGGCGGAGGATACAGTTACAACTAAATCAGGTTACCATGCAGAGGTAAGTGTTGGACCTGCAGGAATAAGTTCATTTACAGTAAGTGGACTTCCTGAAGATTATGAAGCAGGATTATCAACTTCCATAACTATTACAGCAAGGGATACTTATGGAAATGTAAAGACAGATTATACCGGCGAAATCTCATTTGCTTCCAGTGATGGACATACTGAGAAGAAACTGCCTGATTCTTATACTTTTGTTCCTGCGGTAGATAATGGAATACATACATTTAAAGCAACAACAGATACAAATACGGTAAAACTCTGCACAGCAGGGAGCCGGTGGGTAGAGGTTAGCGGTTCAGGCCGTACAGGAAAACAGACAGTAACTGTTTATGCAAATGTAGCCACTGAATTTGAGATAACATTTTCAACTGATGTAACAGCAGGAAGCTCACAGGATATTACAGTCAAGGCGGTGGATGACTGGGGAAACAAACAGGTGGCATATACAGGCCAGTCAGTAGATTTTGATACAGATAACGGTAGCTGGAATGATCCTGCAAATGGGACAGTAAATACAGGTGAACGTACTTTTACTGGGCTTATAGAATTATATGAAGCGTCCGATCCGCCTGCAACTCAGAGATTTGATGTCTGGGTTAGAGATAATGACGGATATGTTGATAATCCCGCATTAATTATCGGGACAGCAAGTAATATAAAAGTGACAGCAGCAAATGCAGATAAGCTGGTATTCGGCTCATTCCCGGGCGAAGTAACTGCCGGAGCAGGAAATGATATTTCAGTTGAGGCGTGGGACCAGTGGAACAATATTGATTACAATTTTAATTCCACAGTAACCTTCCATACCAACGGAACAGATGCATCCGGCGCAGCCGATACAAAGGTCATGCCTTCAACCAAGACGATTACAGGAGGAAAGATTACAGCTACTTCAATAGTATTCAAGACAGCCGGGTCCGGAAAAGAGCTGTGGGTATATGGAGTAGGAGTGAGTTCCGATTATGTGACAGGTATTACAGTAGAACCTGCAGGCGCAGCAGAATTCAGTTTAAGTTTAATTGGTTTATCCGGAAATGGCGCAGTTACAAAGGGCAGGGCGCTGGATACGGTAGTTGAGGTGCTGGATGAGTTTGGCAACAGGGATACTGCCTACAATTCTACCGTTACTTTCAGTTTTGCGCCACCGGCACCTGCTAATTTTGATATACCGCTGGATTATCAATTTACCACCGGGGATGGTAAGGATAATGGGATACATACATTTTCTGAAGGTGTGACGATCAATTCAACCAATACCGGAAGCGGCTGGGTATTGGAAGTTGAAGAGGGTTTTAAAAGCGGTACTAAGTCAGGAATAAGGGTGTTATCACCGCCAGAATCAATAATAACAATGCCATATGATAATTTAATAGCAACAGATTTAAGTATATCATCAGGGACAGCAGATCCGCATGATTCAAATTATGCATCCTTAACAGGAGTAAAGATAAAGATAAAGTGTATACAGGGAAAGGATCCTGAAGCTAAAAATAGATACTGGAACACTGTAAACTGGCAGGCAGATCCTATCTGGCTTCCTTGTAATTACCAGGCAAATGGTGGAACATTTACATTTACATCTCTTCCGACCTGGGCGTCATGGCTTGACAGTAATAATAATGGTGAATTTGAGTTTGAAAGTATCAGTTATGATACACTTTATGGGACTGAAACTGTTGGCGCAGCAAATACCTTTTACTGTGACCAGTCTCTGCCTGAAACTTTGATAACTGAACCTGAATCTGCTAATTATTCTTCCATTCCCAGTATCAAAGGGACAGCATCTGACCCGGGTGGAGTAGATATTAATTCATATATTACAAAAGTAGAATTACAGATAAGTTATCTTGAAGGTTCAACAACATATTACTGGGATGAAGTAGCTGGTTCTACAACTACTGATATTACCTGGTTTTCACAGAATGTAAACGCTGATGATTTAACATTTGATGAACCAGATGAAGACTGGACATTTAATTCTGTAGGAGTATGGTGGCAGGAGCAGAAAGGACACACATTGAAATCCCGCGCAATAGATATAGCAGGTAATGTTGGAACTGTATATTCTCACATAGTGACCTATGATATAGGTGTGCCTGATTCAGATATAACAATTCCTTCAGATGGAGCTGTAGGGAACTCCAAGCCTGTAATTTCTGGAACAGCGAGTGATGGACAGGGGATTGGGTATGTGAGGGTAAGGATAAGGAGAGGGATTGGAGAGTATTGGAATGGTTCAATCTGGACAACAGAGACCTATCTGTCCGGAGCAACAGGGGCGTGGGGAAATGAAGATGTAAACTGGACATTTAACATTCCAGGGAATCCATTTACAGACAATACTACATATTATTTTACATCGTGTTCAACAGATACTGCAGGGAATGAAGAGACAAGTTTAACAGAAAGATTATTTATATATGATACGGTTGCGCCGACAGCAACAATTGTAGTGCCAGCAGATGGTGAGAGTTATGATGAGACATTTGGAAGTTTCTCAGATACAAAGATAAGAGGCGATTATGAGGATACCAATGGCATAGAAAAAATAGAGATAGTGGTAAAGGCGAAAATGGCCGGCGGTCAGTACTGGGATGGGGATTCATGGGAGTCATATATTACCTGGTCAACGGTAGCGGTATATGGTTCTTCATGGACATACAGTGGTGTTAACTGGCAGGATGGTATGGATCATTATATATGGTTGAAGGCAACAGATAAAGCTGGGAATGTTACGGTATATAATACTGATAATGATACAAAGTTAGGTAGTTATGAGGCATATATATCTAAGTTTAAATATGATGTAACAGATCCTGGTTCTTCCTGTGATTATCCTGCTGATACTGAGGCATATAATGTAGAGATAATCACATTTACAGGACCTTATGAGGATATAAGTTTTGGCAGCGGGGTGCGGTTTGAATATATAAATATACACCGTTCGCCATATGGAGTAAATGACTGGTGGATAGCGCCTGGATGGGGAGAGGAATTATTGCTTGGAGCAGATGAATTGGGAAGTGATTGGGAGTATGTCTTAGATCCATCCTGGCTTGTTACATTTTATTCAGATGGAACTGAGTATAAGATATATTTATATGCTGAAGACTGGGCAGGGAATAAGGAGACAGAAGAACTTGAGAGCACATTCAAGTATGATATAACAAGACCCACATCATCAATAACATATCCTGATGAGCCATATTATACGGGGAGTGAGCCTTCTGTAATAAAAGGAGGAATTAAAAAGAATGAGTATAGTGGTATTGATTTTGTAAAAGTTAAGGTTTCTTCTGGTTCGTATAACTGGACAGGTTCTTCGTGGACTTCAAATGAAACATGGCTTGGTTGCAGTGTACATACTTCTTCATGGACATATAGTCCTATTTCAGGTGCATGGAGTAATGGAGCTGTTTTTGAAATAACCACTTATGTCAAGGATAATGCAGGTAATGTGCAGACATCAACTCCAACTGTTTCTTTTACTTACGATACAGATAATCCTGATACTTTGATAACAGTTCCCGGAGCAGGAGGAATTTATCAGGATGTAGATTCAATTGAAGGTACTGCAAGTGATCCAATAAGTCCTGTTACTGAAATTCAGATTTTAATACAGGATATTACAAGAGGAACAACTTACTGGGATCGCATTGGTTCTACATGGACTACAAATGTGGCATGGATAGATAATGTTACACCGGGCGCAAGCTGGAACTGGAATGCGAATTCAGTTGTATGGATAGACCAGCATGAATACCGTATATATGCTAAAGCAAAGGATACAGTTAGCAACTGGGATGAAACACCTGCGGAACTTGATTTTACTATTGATGTTGATGTGCCGGCTTCTGTTGTTGAAGCGCCGTTAAATGGTGAAAGTTATAATGCTGTAGATCAGATTTCCGGAACGGCTTACGATTCACAAGGTGTGGATTATGTTGAGATATCTATTTATAACGGCACTGACTGGTTTAGTCAGGCTAACTGGCTTTTTAATGCCGGCAGCGAAGCAAATTCATGGATAGTATGCGAGGGTTCTACTTCATGGTCATGGGATTCTTCTACAGTCACCTGGTCCCCTGCAATCACATATACCATAAAGTCAAAAGCAACAGATAAGGCGGGTAATCCCGAGACTCCCGGCGCTGTAACCGGTTTTGTTTATGACACAAGTCCTCCTGATTCATATGTACAGTATCCCGAGGAAGATCCGGCGTACGATAAAATAAATGATTCAACAAATACTTTGATGATTATCGGAACTGCAAATGACAATGATTCAAATGTATCCGGTGTAGAAATAGTTATAAAGAAAGGTATGTCCGGCGGTTATTGGGATGGAGACAGCTGGGAAAGTACTGTACAGTGGCTGCCTACAGTATTTTATTATTCATCCTGGACATACACAGGTATTGACTGTCAGGATGGTATGGACCACAGAGTATGGGTAAGGGCAACGGATGATGTTCTGCCGGCGCCTAACCAGCAGTATGTTGATGAAGTCGAAATCCAAAAAGATGCACCTGCAAATTTTGCTTCCAAATTTAAGTATGATATAACAGAGCCGCAGAGTGATATAAATTATCCCGGTAAGGGGCTGGCTTATAATGTGAAGATTGTAACTTTTACAGGGACATACAATGATCCAAATAATGGTTCAGGTGTTGACCAGATAGAGTTAAAAATAAAGAGGGATTCTGATAACCTGTGCTGGATGGGTGAGCCACCCTGGTGGGGTGATGCAGTGCGTACCGGTAATTTGAAAGGCGGAGGTAATTTTGAGTGGTATGTGTCCAATTCAACAGAGTTTTATCAGGAAAATGATGAGAAATACTATGTATATACCAAAGCCAGGGACCTTGCAACAAATTATGAAGACGGACAGGGTATATGGACTGTATTAAAATCTACATTTTTCTACGATGCAGTTAATCCGTTGGTAGCTATTTCTACTCCTACTCATTTAGCTCATTATAATGAACTTACAGAAATTGGCGGAACTTCTTATGATGGCTTTATTAGTGGAGTAGACTATGTAAAGATTAATATCTCTTCAGGAACATATAACTGGACAGGTTCTTCCTGGACTGTAAATGAAACCTGGCTCGGTGTCACAGGCACAACTACCTGGAAATATGATACAAATTTGCCCGATTGGCAGGATGGAACTATTTATAATGTTAATGCAAAAGTATGGGATAGAGCTTCAAATTTTGCAATTGCAGGTTCTACATTTATCTATGATGTAAGTCTGCCAACAGCAACAATTTCAGTTCCTGATGATGATTATACAAGTGATACTCTGCCTAACTATTTCAATGGAACTTCAACAGATACTGTTCCCGGAGAACCTGATAGAGTTATAGTTGCGCTTAAAAATAAAACTCAGGGTTTATGGTGGAATGGTTCTAACTTTTTAGTAGCAGAAGCATGGTCAAATGAAGGGAATCCAGGTTTTAAACAACCAACAGGTGGTTCTAACTGGCAGTGGGATACTGATGGTATTATTTGGGCCAATGCCCAGGACAATGAAGAACATGTATTTTATGTAAGAGCTATAGATAAAGCAGGTAATATAAGTGATGTTTATAAATCTTCAGCAGTATTCTGGTTCAGGGGAGATATGCCTGATACAGTTATAACAAGGCCAGCAGAAGCTAAATATTATAATTATAAACCCAATGGATTATCTGCCATACAGGGAGTTGCAGATTATTCTGATAAAGTAGAAATAAAAATACAGCGATTCACAGATTATATGTGCTGGAATGAGACAAATAAGATATGGGAATCATCGTCTACTTTTCAGTGGGAATCAAATTCAAAAGATATTGCTAAAGGCATCGGCATTGACTGGGCAATTTCAATTGATACAAATGCCTGGGATAATGGGATTGATTATAAAGTAACTTCTCGCGGTTACAGTGGCGCAATGAATTATGAACCTGATTATGAAAGCAATAAAGTTGAATTTGTAATTGACCTTGAAAATCCGTCTACCGGAGTAACAGACTTAGAAAATAATAGTTATCATAATGAGTTATCAGAGATTACAGGGACAGCTTCGGATGGGACGAGAGGTATTAATGGTATAAGGTATGTGAAAATTACACTCAGGGATATAGATTATGAAAACAGATACTGGAGAGTTCAAGATTCTTCATGGGTGCCAAGTGTGACCTGGTCAACAACCACCTTCTCAGGAGGGGTCTGGACATTCAGTAATGTACCTGAGTGGACATATGGACATAATTACAGGGTTCAGCCAAAAGCATATGACGATGTGAATGAAAATGAAGTAGAGGCTGATTATAACCAGGCAACAGGAATTGAAATATCCTTTACATACGATATAGTAGCGCCAACTTGTGTAATTACATCACCGGTTAATGACTCATGTCCATCAGTACTTAATTTAATTACAGGAACTGCAATTGATGAATATCCAATTGAGAAAATAATGTTACAGATAAAAAATAAAAATACCACTGATTATTGGGGTGGTGATAGCTGGTTTCCTGATGATGATTCAAAGTGGGTTGTTACTTCAGGAACAGATAATTGGAATTATGATGCTCAAGGGAAAGGAATAGTATGGTATAATAATATACACTATTGGGTAAAAGCAAAAGCAATTGATGAAGCAGGTTCAACTTCAACTGTTGTTACATCAAATTTTGTCTTTGATAATACAGAGCCTGATTCTAAGATTACACAGCCAAATGATTATTATGTAACGGATACTGAATTAAAGACTAATGGTATATACGGTACTGCTGATGATGCAGTATCAGGAGTAGATAATAATGTAGTAAAGAACTACCTGCAGGATTTAACTATGGGAACCTCTTACTGGAACGGCAGTAACTGGCAGGTTAATGTTGCTACCTTATCTACTACAGGCAAATGGTCAGCGCCTTATACGTTACCATGGGATATAGCAGGACAGTGGCAGTCTGCTCACAGATACAGGATTACATGCTGGGTTTCTGAAGATGAAGCTATACCTCCAAATGTTGAGGACTCACCTCATGTATTCGAAATAGTGGTTGATTCAGTTGCACCTGTATCAAGGGTAACAGAACCTCAAAATAATGATGAAAAGAAGTCAGTATCCTATATAAAAGGAACCTGTTACGATGACTGGTCATCAGTTAATGATGACTGGCCGAGTTGGCCGCTTGAACTTGAGATTGTTGCTCTGGCAAATGGTCCTGACTGGGCAAGTGATGAATGGTGGACAGGTTCTTCCTGGACAATAACTTCAGGCCACAAAGTTAAACCTGTAGTATATACATCATCCTGGAGTTATAATTTCAGTGCAGGAATGGATTCCGGCAGAGAATATAAGTTGACACCAGTAATAAAAGACCAGGTTCCTAATACTCAAATTGATATATCCTCAAATACATTTCTTTTTGATAATAGTTTACCTGATTGTGCTGTGACTGAACCAATTGGTGACATAAATACTGCTCCAGTTGAAATTAAAGGAACTGCTGAAGATTTACCGGGAGGAACAAAGAAAAATTCGGGTGTTGCATTAGTGCAGTTAAAGATACATGACCTTGAGTATTCAACAACTTTCTGGAGTGGCTCTGAATGGGTAGCTTCAGAAGACTGGTTTGATATAACCTCGACTACATTTTCATATACAGTACCAACTCCGACTGAAACATGGACAGATGGACATCAGTATAAGATATGGGTGCGCGCCTATGATGATGTTGATAACTTATCGGATACTGAATTTGTAACCTTTATATACGATATAACTGAGCCGGAATCATTTATAGATGTGCCTGTTCATGGTTATCATTATCCTGAAGCAGAACCAGTGTCTATTACAGGAACTGCGCGGGATGATGGAAGCGGAGTAAAAGAAGTTAAAGTAAGATTAGTGAAGAGTAATGGAGAACACTGGAGAATAAGTGATAAAACCTGGCAGACAGGAATATTATGGTCAACAACAACATTGAGTGTAACCGGTTCAACATGGACATGGGAGATACCAAATTATAATCTTCCGAACTGGGCAGATGGAGAAGAATATTTAGTTATTTCAAGGGCAGAAGATGAAGCAACAAATTATCAGGACTATTTTGCAATAGAAGAGAGTTCAAATACATTTTACTCGGATACAAGTATACCTGAAGTTGTAATAACAACACCGACAGCGGATATAAATTATTTTCCTGTAATTAAAGGAACAGCTAATGATGATTATCCCGGAGGCATATCACAAGTTAAAGTAAGAATCTGGAGACAGGATAATACTTATTATAATGGATCTGACTGGGATACGAATTCAAATAACTGGCATAATGTAAGTTCCGGGCTTGAAAACTGGGAGTACGATGAGGATATTTACAGTGACCAGATACTTTATAAAGTTACTGCAAAAGCCAAGGATCTTGCAGGAAACTGGTCAAATATCTCATCATCAGCAACATTTATAGTTGATAAATCATCACCTACATCTACTGTTTCTGTGCCTGCAATTAATACTTATTACAGTTCTTTAGAAGAACTCTCAGGAAATACAACAGATGATTATGGCGGTTATTTCAGTGGTATTGATCCGGCTAATGTGTATATTCAGATAAAAGATGAAGATACAGGAGAATACTGGAAGGGTTCTGTTGATAAATGGAAGCTGACTGAAGAGTGGAGACAGGCGAGTTATTCAGCAGGAAACTGGACTTATAATGATATTAGCGATACACACTGGACAACAGGACATAAGTATAGAGTTAAAGCAAGAGCAGGAGATAATGCAGGTAATGTAGAGGAGCCTTCCGCAGGCACCATATTTTATTTTGACAACATTAATTCAACATCTGCAGTTACATATCCTGTAAATACAGAAAGTTACTCAAGTGTTGAAGAAATTTCCGGAATTGCAACAGATATTGCTTCAGGATTACATCCTGCAGGGGTTAAAGAAGTAAAAATAAGAGTAAAGAATGAAACCGGACAATATTTAAATACTGATGCAATTCCTGATTCCTTTGGCGGTTTAGATAAATGGAATGTAGCATTAGATTCAACTTCATGGACCCTGGCAATAGATTCTGCTGTATGGACTACAGATGTAGTTTATACTATAAACTGCAGGGCTTATGATAATGTTACAGTTCCTGACCCCAATGAAGAAGTTAGTTTTACAACTTATACATTTTTATATGATAATACACCGCCTGTAACAAAAGTTACTTCTCCCGAGGATTCAGATTACAAGTCTAATTTCACAACAATTTCAGGAACAACATACGATAAGACAACAGGTGTTGCTGAAGTTGAAGTTAAAATATTAGCTAAATGCGGACCTTATACTAATAGAACATGGGATGTAACTATGTCATCCTGGACAGTATCCCAATCCTGGAATACTAATACAACAGGATTACCTTCAGTTGCAGGCAGTACAGCTACCTGGAACTGGAATACAACAACTTCTACATGGCGATCAGGTGACAGATTTGAGATATTTACAAGAGGTAAAGACTGCACAGTTTATTCAGCAAATCCTGAAGATGAAGGGACTCCAGGTGTAATATTTACATTTGATAATGTTCCTCCTGTATCAATTACTACATACCCTGCATCAGGTGTAGGTTACGCTTATATGGATACAATACATGGAACTGCATCTGATACTAATAGCGGAATATATCCTGCAGATATAGCAGTAAATGGTGTGGAAG
>JAIVZN010000037.1:0-14622 GCA_048634875.1 Deltaproteobacteria bacterium
TACCTGCTTAATTAATTCATATGAGAGGTCTCCATATCTTTCTGATTGTGTCAACAGATATTTTGGATAACCGCCATTCATCATTTCTGATACGACTTCAGGAAAGTCTTTGGGGTCATAAGCCCTGTAGCCTTTGGGAATGACATACTCGCGAATCAGTTTGTAATCCTGAAAAATATGTATCATATTCCCGCTTTTTCTAGCCCATAATTCTTTGCCGCAATAACTTGCGGGAACCGCATAGGCTTTCTTCTCAAACTGTATAAATTGATCAGGATGCACAGTTACAGGTTTCCATTGAGTAAGCTCAAATCTTTCATCAGGCAAGCTCTTTAATTTGTCGCTTTCAATATTCTCATAAACCAACATCGGCTCGACTCCAGTCGTACCGTGTTTTCTCATTCCGTAGTCTTTAAGGCACCAGTCTATAGCCTTTCTGTTTATCTCTTCCAGGCGTGCTTCAGGATTTAATATTTTTAACTCCCGGAACAGCTCTCTGCCTACCGGTACCATGCGTTCAATTTTGCCTTTATCTGTGGCTCTTTGTACTCTGCATGGATCTATGAAAACCCCATAATATTCCACCATTTCTAATAGTGTCCGGTTTAGCTTCGGATCATATAAATCCGGCTTTATTACTCCCTGTTTTAAATTATCAATAGAAATACGTTCGGGTACTCCATCATAATATTCAAAACCATCTATAATACTCCCGACAAATGAATCCTGCTTCTGGGTATACACATACTGAAAAAAGGGCAGCCTGCTGTGAGATAATATCATACAGAATACATTGACCACTCGTTTTCTTCCTGACTTCACATCATAATGCAGGCCGGCTTTCCCATAATCAAGCTGCGCTTCTTCGCCCGCAGGCAACTCAATCCGGATCATTCTTTTTTGTTTTTCTTTCTTCAATTTCTTATCCCGGGAAAATATTTTGAAAGTTTCATAACTGCATTTCAAGCCTTGTTTCTTCTTTAATATTTTAAAGGCTGTTTTAGGTTTTACTCCATCTTCCTTGTCGTGGATTAACTCTCGAAACTTATCTGCCAAATCTTCCAGTTCTTCATAGACTTTTTTGGTCCGCTCTGTTTTAGGAAGAATCCTGGAAACAGCTTCAAATATTTCTTCCCTAGCCGGCAACGGCTTTGCTTTAGTAAATCCTAACTCTTCCAGTTTTTGAATATATTGCCGGATTGTTTTCCTGTCACGTTCTTCCTTTACGGATATTTCAGAAATCGTCTGTCCGCTGTGATAGCGCCTGAAAATTTCATAAACATCAACTTTGCTCATTTTTTTGTACCCCATTTCTACCTCCTATTTTAATTTCCGGAGGTTTATATTAAACAACTTATGGATTTATTACAAAACGGGGTGGAGAATCTTAATGACCCTGAGGCCTAAAAAGTGGGGAATACTAATGACCCTTGACAGGACTAACTGCACTGAAATTTTGAGAGCCGTGAGCAAATTTTTGATAGAAAATGCTTACAACGCAAATGCCTCCATACTTCTAAACTTTGACTTTTTTCTACTGGTAAATATAATAATGGATGAGAATTAAGGAAATGTTAAACGGTATAAAAAAATTAATATTGATTATTATTTGTATATGTTTTAATTATAGGTGGGTTTCTGCTACCAGTGCGGAGCAGTATATAAAGATTGCTGAAAAAAATAGACTTGATATTCAAATTGCCGAGGCGCAGATAAATTTAACAAAAATCAGGGTTATAAATGCTGCCCGTATTATGGGGCCTTCAATTCTTTTGCAGTATAAAGAATCAGATGGCGAGTCAATAGACGATCCGTATAAATCAAAAGCTTACAGTATTCAAGCTGAACAATCTATTTTTATGGGCAGGAAAAAGCTTAATACTCTAAGAAAAGAATTAAAAGGACTTGAAATAGCAAGAAAAGAATTACACAAGGTGGAACAGGAAATTAAACTTGAAACAATAAAATCCTATTATAATGCCTTATTTGTTCAGGAAAAGATAAGAAATTCAAATGGGTTACTTGAGGCTTCGCGAAATGAATTTATAATTTCCAAAAAAAAATATCAAGCAAAAATAATTACTGAAGTGGAATATTTAGAAATAAAAGAGTTTAAAGAAGAGATACAGTTAAATAAAGAGATGCAGGAACTTGATATGAAACTCAGGTTTCTTGAACTCAAGGCTGTATGTGGTATGGACATTAAAGCAGAAATAGATTTATCTGAAGATTTTTTAGAACAGGAGACTGAAATAATGGAACTTTCGCTTGAAAGATATAAAGAGATAGCTTTAAAAAAGAGACCTGAAATTCTTTCCTTAAAAGCATTGGTTTTACAGACTGAATATGATGAAAAGATTGCAAAAGCAGATAAATGGCCTGCTATCAGTGTAGCAAGTTCTGTTGGAAAGAGCGGGGAAGCATATGTAGATAAGAAATTAACTTTAGCAACAGAGTGGTCTGTATATGGAAATGTACAATGGGTATTCTGGGGTAATTCATTGGGCGGTAAATATGGGACAAGAAAGACCGAGCCTTCTGAAATTTTAGATATGTCTGTAAGGACTAAAACTAATGAACGGTTTGTGCAATTGGCAATCCTGGATAGACTTGATTATTATTATATTAAACAGGAAAAGAAGGTATCTCATGAGCAGGCACTGAAGGAGCTTGATGATATGCAAAAAAAAGTAATTATGGAAGTAGAAAAAAGTTATAGCGATATTAAGATAGCTCTTGAAACAATTAGACTTGCTAACAGTAAGGTTGAACTTTGTGAAAAAAAGCAGGAGATAGCAGAAAAGAAATATTTTCTTGATGAAATGTCTTCTATGGATTTAGTTAGAGCAAGAATGGAATTTTTTAAGCAGAAGGATTTTCTGATGGAATCAACAGCGAAATATAATATTGCTTTAGCAGCACTAAAATTAAGCTGCGGGATGAATGTTTATCCATTAAGACAGATAAAACTATGATAGAAGTTTCATCAATTAAATATTTTCTTAAAATAACAAGAAAATTAAAACCACCCGAGAGATTTCTTACTTTTAAGTATGTAAAAAATATTATTATTATATACCTGATAATTATTGTTCCATTAATTGGGTATTCTCTTTATAGGATTAGTAAAGAGCCTAAAGTATCTGATGAAGAAACTGAAGATACCTCCAAGGTTATGCCTATGGTAAAGGTTATGAAAGTAAAAAAAGGGAATTTTAATGATACTCTGTCAGTTAATGGAACAATTAAAGGAATTTCAGAAGTTGAACTCAAGTTTGAGATATCCGGGAAAATAGCTTCTTTTAATTTTCGGGAAGGTGATACAATATCAAAGGGCGAAAATATCATTTCATTAGAGCCTGAAGATGTAATGACAAGATTGAGGCATTCAAAGTCAAAGCTGCATTCTATTAAGTCAAGGTATGGCGCATCAGTAGAGAAATTAAAAGTCTACAGAGAGCTTTACGAAATGGGTGCAATTATCAGGGCAAAGCTGAATGAGATAGAACTTAGTGTTGACAGCTTGAAATCGGAAGTAGATACAGCAAGAGCAGAGGTTGAATTAGCTCAGTCGCATTTAGAAAAAACAGTAATTTCTTCTATTGAAGATGGAGTAATGGGAACAAAGAAGGTTGAAGTAGGGGACTTTATTACTCCAAATGATGTAGTGGGAACATTTCTTGAGGTAAAAAGTGTTTATGTTGAAATGGGAGTTATAGAGAAAGATATAGAAAAAATTGTTGTGGGGCAAAAAGTTAAAGTAAAAGTAGACGCTTATCCTGAAAAAACTTTCTGGGGAAGAATTGATAATATTTCAAAGCAGATAATGGGAGAAACAAGAACACTTCCAGTAAAGGTTATAATTTCAAATCCCGGTCAGAAACTTATATCTGGTATGTATGCTGATTGTGAGATATACATGGCAGAATTCAGGGATATAATTATTATTCCTGCAGCCAGTGTTATCAAGTTAGGAGAAATGACTGTAATTCCACTAGTTATTACAGATGATGAATTAACTGGAATCATTGAATTGCGCAAAATAGAGACAAGTTATGTTTCTTCTACTTATGCTATAGTTGAAGATGGTTTACGAGTAAACGACATTATTGTAATGGAGACACAGATGCCACTGAAGGACGCAATGAATGTGAAAATTATTGAAATCACTGAAGCTTCTTTAGATGAATGATTGAAAAAATTTTAACCCGCCAGGTTACCTTCCTGATGTTATTTATTGGAATACTTATTGTAGGCGTAATCTGTTTTATAAAGTTACCAATAGAGTTGATGCCCAATACATCTTTTGGCGAAATATCTATAATTTTTCAAGTTAGAGGGGGAATTCCGCCTGATAAATTAGAAAATTTTATTACTAAACCGGTAGAAACTGCTGTAGGCACAGTAAGTAATCTAAAAGATATTATTTCTATTTCTGAAGAAGGGAAATCAACTGTTGTTTTAAAATTTGTCGCAGGTACAGATATGGATGTCGCTACAATGGAGGTAAGAGAAAAACTTTCTCAGATAAAAAATAAATTGCCTCGTGAAGTAGAAAAACCAGTAGTTGCGCAATATGAACAAGAGGATATACCTATTTTAATTGTAGGGGTTTCTTCAAATAAGAAGACTCCTGAAGAAATAAGAGAAATCGTTGATGATAAAATAAAAGAAAGGTTATCAAGAATACAAGGAGTAGCTAATGTAAATGTGTTTGGAGGCAGAGAGAGAAAAATTATTGTAGGAGTTTTGCCGCATAAGCTCATGGCTTATTCATTATCAATGGCAAAGGTAACCAGCTCTTTGAACCTTGGCAATGTTTCTCTACTTTCAGGTGACATAGAAGGGAATGAAAGTAAATATACAATAAAAGCTACTGGTAGATTTGAGAATATTGAAGAAATTAAAAATATGGGAATAGCAGTTTCTAAGGTTGGCTCAATAATCAGGCTTAAAGATATAGCAGAAATAAAAGATTCACATTTAGAGGCTGTAAGTATATCAAGGTTAAATGCTAATAATAATGTAACGATCTATATTCAAAAAGAAACTTTAGCAAGCACAGTAAAAATTTGTGAGTCTGTAAGTATGGAGTTAGAAAAAATAAAAGGAGAAGTTACTTCAGATATAATTATAGATATAATAAAAAATGATGCTGTATTTATAAAAAAGGCTATAGATTCCATGAAAGGTTCTCTTATAATTGGTGCGTTATTAGCTGCTGGGATATTATTGTTTTTCCTCAAGAATGTTAAGCTGACTCTTATTAATTTTTTTACTATTCCTATTTCTGTCCTTCTTGCTATTACATTTCTATATTTTAAAAAAATAACTTTAAATGTAATGACTTTAGGCGGCTTAGCTTTGGGAGTGGGTATGTTACTGGATAACTCTATAGTAGTTATTGAAAACATATTCAGGACTTTACAGTCTACTAGTGATAAAAGAGACGCAATAATAACAGGAACAACAGGGATAATTCTTCCTATAGTTGCAGCAACATTAACTACAGTTATAGTCTTTTTACCAATTATATTTTTAAGTGAAGATTTAAAGCAAATGCAGGGTCCAATGGCATTAACCATTACTTATTCATTAATTGCTTCTTTATTTGTAGCTCTAACTCTGGTGCCTCTTTTGTTCTTAAGATTTAATATTAAATCTTCTTTAAAAAAAACTGAGAGTTCTTTAGCAAGTTTATATAAATTGGCACTTACGAAGGTGTTGTCTTTTAGATATTTAGCTCTTGGAGTAATGTCTTTATTATTTGCAGTATCTGTTCTTCTTTTTTTAAGAATTGATATGAATCTTTATGAAACCGAAGAAGAAAATAGATTTACTGTGCATGTAGAATTACCCACCGGGACAAAATTAGGAGTTTCTGATGAAAAAGTAAATATAGTTGAAAAAATATTATCCGAGTTTCCTGAAGTAAAACAGGTATCCTCAAAGATAGAAAAATGGTCTTCAAAAATTTATGTAACTCTTCACTCTGAAAAAAAAAGAGAAAAGTCAAAAGAGGAAATAATTGCCGAACTCAGACCAAGATTTAAAGAAATCCAGCCTGCATTTATATATTTTAAAGAATCCCAGGCTTTAGCTTCCAAGGAAGTTTTTATAGATATTTATGGTCACGATTATGGTATGTTAAAGGATGTGGCAATGAATGTAGGAGGATATATGAAGGCAATTGAAGGGATGGAGGATATAAAGATAAGGATGAGAGAGGGCCGCCCTGAGAAACAAATAGTTTTAGATAGAAAAAGAGTAACTTTAGCCGGGTTTAGTATAGCTGACGTCGCTGAAAATTTACACGCAAGGCTCCGCGGTCTTATTGCTACGAAATATCACGAAAAAGCAAAGGAAATTGAAACTATTGTGAGACAACATAAAAGTACCCTAAAGGATTTTCCAGATGTTTATGGTATAAAAATGAGGAATCTATATGGGAATTTTATTACATTGGCCCAAATGGCAGAATTTGTTGAAGATAAAGCGCCGTCAGAGATCTGGAGAAAGAATAAAAAAAGGTTTGTTCAGGTCTCTGGTTCAAGAAAAAAAATATCACTTGAAAAGGCTGCAACAAGAATAACAGAGGTGCTTAAAACTGCAAAGTTTCCTGAAAATTATTTTTATGAGATTGGAGGAGATTATAAAATGATGTTAAGGAGCAAAAGAGAACTTTTTTTAGCATTGATAATGACAATAATCTTTGTATATTTAGTTCTTGGCTCACTCTTTGAGTCTTACAAGCAGCCTTTTATAATAATGCTTTCTGTTCCGTTATCTTTAATAGGTGTAGTTATTGCATTAAAAATAACTAAAAGTACCATTTCTACAGGTGTAATTATGGGAATACTAATGTTAGCAGGAATAGTAGTAAATAATGCAATTATGTTAGTAGATAGAATAAATAACTTAAAGTCACAAAATATTTCAAATTACATTATAGAAGGCTGTAGTCACAGATTAAGACCGATTTTAATGACTGTAACTACAACAATATTAGGACTACTGCCACTTGCAGTAAAAGGCGGAGAAGCTGCCGGGTTGTGGAAGCCACTTTCAATTACTGTAATTGGAGGATTAATAAGTTCTACATTGTTGGTACTTTTTGTTATTCCATGCGTTTATGAGGCAATGGATAGAGTAAAATAGGAGTGAAGAGTGAAGAGTAGAAAAAAATCAAATAGAAAAAATACGCTTTACGCTTCACGATTTACGATCTAAGATTATGAAGATTACAGAATTAGCCGTTGAAAAACCTGTAACTACTATAATGTTTTTTTTGGGAATCATAATAATGGGTTTTATTTCTCTTGCTAAATTACCCCGAGAGCTTTTACCATCTTTAGTTTATCCTCAAATTACTGTAATGACGATATATGAAAATGCAACACCTAAAGAAATAGAGAGACAGGTAACAAAGATTATAGAAGAATCAATAGGAACAGTAAATAATTTAAAGATTGTAAACTCAATTTCCAGGGAAGGTCTTTCATTGGTTATAGCTGAATTTAATTGGGGCACAAATATGGATATGGCTTCAATGGATGTGCGGGAAAAAATAGATTTAATAAAAGAAAGGTTGCCGCGGGATACTGAGGATCCAATTGTAATGAAATTTAATCCTTTTGAATTGCCTGTTTTGACCTTGCTGCTTTCTAAAAAAACATTGTCACCGATGGATGATCCAAGGTCATTATATAAAATGAAAGAAGTAGCTAAAAAAGTTATAAAAAATAATTTAGAAAAGATTGAAGGTGTAGCAACAGTTGAAATTAAGGGGGGAAGAGAAAGAGAAATTCTAATAGAAGTAGATCAGGGAAGATTGCAAGCTTCTGGAGTATCACTCTTAGAAGTGGTAAATATTTTAAGGAATGCAAATTTGACTTACCCTGCAGGGACAATTAAAAGGAAATTTTATGAATATTTAATAAGAACTGTGGGAGAGTTCAAGGATATAAAAGATATTATGGATACTCCAATTAAGCTTCAATATTATAAAGAGGAAAGAGAGCAATGGATGGATCAGCAGAGGGACAGGGAGAAAGAAAAGCCTAAAGGTATGGTCCTGTTAAAAAATATTGCTGAAGTTTCCGATACATTTAAAAAACAAAAGAGTATATTCAGACACAATGGTAGTGAGAGTATTTCAGTATCCATAAAAAAACAATCAGGGTCAAATATTGTTAAAGTTGTAGAAAGAATAAGAAAAGGTTTGAAAGAGCTTACAGGTAAGTTACCTTCTGATTATAATATTGAAATTATATATGACCAATCTGAATATATTGAAAAATCTATATATGGTGTAGCTGAGTCAGCAGTGCTTGGAGGTATTTTAGCATTTTTAGTTCTTTATTTATTTCTAAAAAATATTCAAAATTCATTAATTGTTACGATTTCTATTCCTGTATCTTTGATGTGTACATTTATATTAATGTTCATGCAGAAGATTTCCATAAATATGATGTCATTAGGAGGTCTGGCGCTTGGAGTAGGAATGCTTGTAGATAATTCTGTGGTTGTATTGGAAAATATATACAGGCTTAATGTATTAAGGCCTGACAAAATAAAACAAAATGCCATAGACGGCACATCTGAAGTTGCCGGCGCAATAATTTCATCTACTTTAACTACTATTACTGTGTTTTTGCCGTTTGTATTTGTCAGTGGTGTGGCAGGGCAGCTTTTTAAAGAACTTGCTTATACAGTGACTTTTTCTCTTATAACTTCGCTTTTTGTATCCATAACATTAATACCACGGTTATCTTCCTCTGTTAAGTTGAAAGAATTTATAGAGCCTAAATGGAGTAAAATAATGAAAAAATACTTCAATTATTCACTTGAAATGTTTTTAAGTAAAAAATTTTTATATATTGTCTTAATAGGAGTTTTATTCGTTTTGAGTATAGTAGTGATATTAAAATTAAATAAAGAGTTTATGCCACAGACAAAACAGAGCCAGTTTATTATGAAAGTTGAGTTGCCTCCTGGAACACCGCTTACAATTACTGACAGGTTGGTACAGAAAATAGAAAGTATAATAAGAAATATTAGAGAAGTTAATGATATTACTACAAGTATTGGTTCTGAAAAAGGTTCAGCTGATGAAAAGACATTAACTTTAATGGAACAAAATCAAGCTGAGATTTTAGTAAGTTTAAAAGGTAAATTAGGTTACGCAAAATATGTGATAAAAAAGATAAAGAAACGTCTGAGTAGAGAATCTATAGATGCCGATATAGAATATATAACTCAGGCAGGGATTTTGGGAAGTGCTTTAAGCGGGTCCGCACCAATTTCTATAGAAATTAAGGGAGAAGTAATAGATAAGTTAATAGCTATTTCAAAATCTGTTGAAAAAGATATGAAAAAAATTCCGGCAATATACGGAATAAAAAATACTTTTAGAGGATATTGTCCTGAATTAAGAATAAATGTTAATAAAGATAGAGCTTCCCTTTATGATATTTCTACCCAGAATGTTACTATTACTGCACAAACTGCAATAAGAGGTTATGTTGCTACTAAATTAAAGGAAAAAGATGATGAAATAGATGTCAGGGTATCACTCAGGGAACAAGATCGTGCGAATTTTGATCAGATTGGAAATATTATAGTACGGTCTCCATTAAAAATTGATGTCCGGTTAAATCAAATTGCTACTTTTATGGAAGAAAAAAGCAGTTCTGAGATAACAAGAAAAGAAGGCCAGAGAATAATAACAGTAACTGCTAATTATTTCGGGGCCAATTTGAGTAATGTTTTAAAATCAATTAAAGAAAAACTAAGTAAACTGCAAAAAACAAGTAAAGATTATAGTATTGAAATTGCAGGTGAACAGGAAAAAATGCAGGAATCATTTGGTGAACTTATCTTTGTCCTTGTCCTGTCGCTTCTTTTTGTGTACATGATAATGGCATCACAGTTTGAATCTCTCTGGCAACCTTTTATTGTTATTTTTACTGTTCCATTATCAGCAATTGGAGTTGCTTTTATTCTGTTATTTACTTCAACATCTTTAAATGTTGTTGTTTTGTTAGGAATTACCATGTTAGGTGGAATTGTAGTAAATAATGGAATAGTTTTAGTCAGTTATTTTAATTTATTAATAGGAAAAGGGCAGAATTTAGAGGAAACAGTTGTTGAGGCATCTACAACGCGCCTCCGACCTGTTTTAATGACTGCATTGACAACAACATTAGGACTTATTCCAATGGCAGTTAGCGGAGGTCAGGGAGCAGAGCTCAGAGCTCCTCTTGCTATAACTGTAATTGGAGGACTTATAACAGCAACTTTTTTAACTCTATATATAATTCCTGTAATATATTTAACAGGGAAAAAATTATTAAGTAAAGTTAATTTTGATTGGATTAAATCAGCTTTTAGTAAAATTAGCTGGTAATAGTTAAATATATTTTTTTTGCTGGAATTTGTGTTCCCGTTCTATTTCTCTTTCAACAATCTTTCTTTTAAGAGTCTCGCGTTTATCCAGTTTTGTCTTTCCTTTGGCAACTGCAATCTGCAGTTTAGCCCAGCTTTTTTTAAAATATATTTTTAACGGGATAATAGTTAAGCCTTTTTCTTCTACTTTCTTTTTAAGATATCTTAACTGTTTTTTCTTTAACAGCAGTTTTCTTTTTCTTAATGGGTCATATTCAAAATGATGGGTATCTTTATACGGGTTTATGTGAGCGTTAAAAAGAAAGGCCTCATTATTTTCAATTTTTACAAAACTGTGCTTTATATCGACACGGTGTTCTCTTAATGATTTTACTTCACAACCTATTAATTCTAAACCTGCTTCAAATTCTTCTAATATTTCATAATCATGGTAGGCTCTGCGATTTTGTGCGACAATCATTTTTTAGGGACAGCCGGCGCTAATAATAAATCTCTTATTTTTTCTATGTCTTTTGAATTGACCTCATAAATAAGTTCAGTTGCAGAAGATTTTATAAAGTATTTTTCATTTTCCTTGACTATCTGATATAAATTACTTTTTAAATTTATTTCCATATAAGATTTTTTGATTTTTTTTATGTCTTCTATGAAATCAATAGCTTTTAAATTTAAAGCAGTTAATAATTTATCCCAGTTAGAGTGAGAATTATCAAAAGAAAAACGTTTACCATCATAATTAATTTCTACCATTTCAATTTTATCTTTATTTATTCTAATAACAGTCTTATCCTTAAAATCTGCATCAAACATTGATTTATTTACTGAATCTATCAGATAAACTGCAGGATTATTTTCAATTCTAAGAAAACTTTTTGTCCACTCGGCACTGCGTTTACCTACATATAGCTTTACTTTATCATTTTTTGATGTAATCATATTAACAACTACTCCACTTCCGCGGGTTACTTCAAAATCCGGATACTTTTCTCTTCGTATTGAAATAATATCTGCAAGTCTGATTTTTTTTATGGATTCTAAAATTTTATTTACAGTGTTTACATCAGCAGGCCAGCGTCCCACATGCCAGATGTTTTTATCTTTACTTAACTTAATTACTTCATTTTTGCCTTTTCCTATCTCAATTGTTTTTATTTCTATATTTTTAAAAGGTGTTGTTCCTCCTGTATTTCTAAACCTTCCTTTAAGTATAAGGACAACTATTAAAATTACAAAAACAATAAAAAGTATAACAGTTATTTTCTTATTCATTTTTCAATCTCATAGTCTCCTAATCTCCTAATAATATTTGTTTTTTTCTTAGATTTCTCAAATCTCTTGACTTCCACCTGTAAATACCTGTTCCAAGTACTAAAAGAGGTATTAAAAAGATATCCATATACTTTACAAGTGTTTTCCCCCGGTTACTTATATTTTTAAATGGCCTGTCAGTAATACCTTTAGACCGTATAGATATAAAATCATAATCTTCTGCCAGCCAGTCAATAACATTTAAAAACAAACTTTCATTAGTAGAAGCAGTCATAAAATCTCTTTTTAAAAATCTTGAGTTTGAAGTTAAAATTATTCTAAAAGATGTGTCTTTTTCCTTGAGCAGGCAGATAATTGGAAACGGACCGCATGCAGTCTGGTTGTCAAAATAATATTCTCTCATGGGTGACATAAAGCGCGGATTTTCATCAAGCCATGATCTTTTAGAAGTTTTTGCAAGAATATCAATTTCATAATTTTTGCTTTTTTCTTCATCTATTACAATTGGTGAAATAAAAGGGAATGAAATAGAATTCAAATCCCGCGTAACAGGATTATTGGTATCTAAATCTGTAATTAAAGGAAAATATGGATAATTAACAATATTCTGTATGGTAAACATGCCCTGTTGAGTTGTAACTCCAATCCGCTGATTTTGCCGGTCAAGAATTAATCCTTTCCCAATTTTTAAACCGTAATCATTTAAAAAATTATTTATTTTGACATCAATTTCCTGAGCAGAAAAATTCTCCATATTTATTTTATACCTGTCAGCAAAAATGCCTAAAGGTATTTTTTTGCCCGCAACTGCTTTAAGAATATCCAGTTCTTTTTCACTGAACTCTTCGCTTACATTAACAATAACCGAAGTTATATTTTCTTTATCCAAAGAATCAGTTGATTCAATTTCAGTAAAATTATATCTGGTCATTATATTTGTCATTAAGTTATCCGGTATGCCTGATTTCCCTATATAGCCAATTGTTCTCTGTTCTTTCATGGTAATTTTTTTTATTCTTGTTGTTAGATCATATTCCAGTCCACTTATATTCTCTACTACGGGCATAACTTCTTTTTTATCGCCATAAAGAATAATTATTCCCATATAACCCTGTTTAATTTCAAATTTTCCCCTGCCGGTTTCGGTAAATTTAAGCGGCGGAATCCCGTTTACCATGGCTTCCCTGGCAATAGATTCATCCAACGAAGGATCTAAAAATTTAAACTTTATCTTTGAGTTAGAATAAGCGGAATATTCATGAAGAATATCATTTAAATATTTTCTTGAAGCCTGGTATTGTTCGGGTAAATTCTTTGAAAAATATGCCTTTATTATTACAGGATCTTTTAAAGTTTTTGCAACTTTTTTTGAAGCTTTTGAAAGAGAATATATGCTGTTTTCAGTAAGGTCAAATCTTACAACAAGTGTTGAAGTTAAAATATTAAAAATAACTAAAATGCCAAAAAGTAATGTAATTGAAAAAGCCTTGTAAATACCCATGTGCACTCTTTTACAGAAAGAGACAAGTGTTCCATAAAAAAAGAATACACATAAACTTAAGAAATAAATAATATCTCTAATATCTATCACTCCCCGTGAAAGATTTTCCCAGTGTGAATCTATTCCAATATAATTTATAACCGGCCTTATGTAGGCAGGTATAACAGCAGTAAATTTTCCAATAATAAAGAATGTAAAACACATTGCAAATCCGATAATAAATGCTACTACCTGGTTGGCTGATATTGATGAGGCAAATAAACCTGCCATGAGGAATATCCCGCCGATTAATATCATACCTGCGTAAGCACCTGCAACCTGCCCCCAGTCAAGATTACCTAAAAAAGATATACTTATTGGAAATATTAGAGTTAAAATAATAGAACTGGTGAGTAATGTAAAAGCTGCAAGAAATTTTCCGGCAATAATTTCAGAATCTCTTATAGGTAAACTGCCTAATACCTCTATTGTGCCTGTGTGGAATTCATTTGCTAACAACTGCATTGCTATAGCTGGCGCAAAGAAAATCAATAAAAGAGGGACATTTACAATGAAGTTATGGATAGTTACCCTGTTTATAAGGAAGATTGTTGAGCTGAACATCCAGCCGCTTATAATTAAAAAGACAATTATCGTTATATAAGCTAAAGGGGAATCAAAGTATCTTTTAATTTCCCTTTTAAATAATAAAAAAATCCTATTCATTTTTCTTCAATTGTAAGTTTTCTAAAGACCTCTTCTAAACTCTGTTTTGACTTATAGAGTGTTAAAATAGTCCAGTCTTTTTCAACTGCTAATTTGAAAATTTCCCTGCAGGGGTCACACATTTCGCTGCAGTCAAGTTTAAATCCTGCTCCGTTTTTTTTTACATTATTTACAGATTGTATTTTACCCAGTTCATGGAAAACTTCGTTTTCAGGACCGTCAAGTTCAACGATATATCCTGAAAAACTGGTTAATTCATCATGAGTTCCATCAGCTACAATTTTACCATTATTTATTATTATGACCCTCTGGCAGATTGCCTGTGCTTCCTGCATTATATGGGTAGAGATAATTATGGATTTCTGCCCTTCTAAACTTTTTATTAATTTCCGTATTTCCTGTATCTGATTCGGGTCCAGGCCTGTTGTGGGTTCATCTAATATCAATACAGGCGGATCATGCAGTATTGCCGAGGCAATACCTACTCTCTGACGAAATCCTTTAGATAGAGCGGAGACAGGTTTAACTAATACTTCATCCAGCCCGCAAATTTCAATAACTTCTTTTATTCTTTTCTTAAAATAAGTTTTTTTCAGGTTTCTTACTTTTGCGCAAAATTCTAATATTTCCAGAGGAGTCATATCAAAATAAAGAGGATTATCCTCTGGAAGGTATCCAACATGTTTTTTAGCTTCAAAAGGATTATTTAATTCTTCAATATCATTAATTACATCTGCTCC
>JAIVZN010000038.1:0-14226 GCA_048634875.1 Deltaproteobacteria bacterium
TCAGGTTGTTGTGGCTCTTGTATTGGATGGTGATGGATTTATCCGGCGGCATCGAATTTTTAACGGAAAAATGACAGATGTGAAATCATTGGATAAAATTCTCATAGCATTAGAGGACGATTTTAAAAAAGGAGAGAACCTTTACAGGGATGGAAAATTTGTTTCGGCTCTTGAGCAATTCAAAAAAGCTTTATCCCTTGATAAATCTGATCATATTAATAATATGATAACTAAAACACAGATTGAAATTGAAAGGCTGAAGAAAGAAAAAAAAGCAAGAATTGCTGAAGCTAAAAGAAAAAGAGCAATAAAAACAGCACAGAGTTGTTACGAACAGGGTGTTAATTTTTATAATGCTGACAAGCTGCATGAGGCAATTAAAAAATTTGAAGAAGCTCTGAAGTATAATCCTTTGCATAAGGAAACTATGGAATATCGGGATAAGACAAGTATGGCAATTAAAAAGGAAAGAGAGGTAATAGAAAAAGAAAACAGAGTAAAAGCTAAGGAACTTAACAGAAGGGGGCTGATAGAGTATAATAACGGAAATATAAGGGAAGCAATCAAGGCATGGGAGACGGCGCTTCAATTATATCCTTCTCATGGGGAAGCAAGAGCAAATTTAGAGAGAGCAAAAAAAGAAATTAAAGAATGAAAAAAATATTAATTGTTGATGATAATTTGTCATTTCTTGAAATGATAAAAATGCTCATAGAATTGTATGATTTTACCTGCATTACCGCTAATAATGGAAAAATAGCTTTAGAAAAAGTTACAGAAGAAAAACCTGATTTAATTCTTCTGGACTTAATGATGCCTGTAATGGATGGTTTTCAGGTATTGCATGCATTGAAAAATAATAAAGATACTAAAAACATACCTGTTATTGTAGTTTCTGCTTTAAAACAGGCAGAAAATATTAAGAAAGCATATAGCTTGGGTGCCATAGATTATATAGTGAAAGACGGTGACCCCGAATATTTAATAAACAAAATCAAACAGATACTAATAGAAGACTAGGAAACTGGGAGACTATGAACTTTACTACAGTTAAATAAACATAAAAGAAGTGGAAAGTAAACAAATTCAAAGTGAAGATTTATGCTCTTGTGCACTAATATAAACGGAGTTTAAATGAAAGAAAAGATATTAATTGTTGATGATGAAATTACCTCAAGGCGCCCCTGCGGTATAGCTTTAAAATCAGAAGGCTATCAGGTAGATGAAGCAGAGGACGGGGAACAGGCTTTAAAAGAGTTTAAGAAAAAAAGTTACGATCTTGTTATTACAGATTTAAGAATGCCCGGCATTAGCGGCATGGAAGTATTAAAGCAAATAAAAGGAATGAATTCAACAAATTGTCCTGTAATAATGATGACTGCCTATGCAGCAGTTGAAAGCGGTATTGAAGCGATAAAATTAGGCGCCTATGATTATCTTATAAAACCGGTAAAAATTGATGTGTTACTTCTGAAAATCAACCGTTGTTTACAGGAACAGAGGTTAGCCACAAAAGTCAAGGAACTTGACGAGATAATTGCGCTTTATAAAATATGTAAAGCTATGTTTTTAACCAATATGGAAGATCTTTCAGCAGCCATTGTAGATTCTACTTTAAAAATTCTTCATGCTGATGATGTATCATTATTATTGTTTGATACTAAAAAAGAACTGAATATTGCTGCATCAGGTGGAATAAGTAATAAAATACAGAAAGAGTCAATAATAGCTGTAGTTAAAAATATTGCTCTCTGGATAAATGAAAATAATGCACCTGTTCTTTTAATTGGAGGATTGGAGAATGAATCCCGACTTGAAGGTATCAGGGGCAGGGAAGAAATAAAATCAATAATAGTAACTCCTTTAACAACCAAAACAGAAATCTTGGGGATTTTCAGTATTTGCAGGATAGGTGACAGTGAGAATTTTACAGAAAATGAACTGCATAAGGCAGTCATCTTTGCTTCACAGCTTACTTCTGCTGTTGAAAATGCCAAACTATTCAGGAATTTAGAACAGGAAAAAGAGAAAATAGAAGCTATATTCACAAGTATGGGAGACGGAGCTATAATTACTGATTCGGGGTTAAATATCATTATATTTAATCAGACAGCCCAGTCCCTATTAGATTTAAGCGATAGAAATTGCAGGGGTAAATATTTATTTTCTGTAATTAATGATTTTGATTCCTCTATCTCTTTGGAAGAACTAAAGGGGTCAAAACAAAAAATAATTTCTTTTGATTTATCAAGAAAAACAGGAAAATCTCTTTTCATAGCTACTGTGGCAACAAGAATTATAAATGATAAAGGAGAAGTAGCAGGCTATGTTATGACTTTGCGTGATGCTACTGAGGAAAGAACAGAAATGATGTTGAAAAAAACTTTCATTTCTACAGTATCCCACAAATTAAGGACACCTTTAACCGGTATTTCCACCGCATTAGCGCTTTTTCAATCAAGGAAAGAACATATGGATAAAATCGAAAAACAGGCTTTAGATATTATTAATGAAGAGAATTCGCAGCTTACTAACTTAGTAGATAAACTAATCAGATTTACAACATTAGAGGCAAAGTCATTAAATTTAAACAGGAAGGAGACCGCCCTGTATTCATTAATAGAATCAAGTCTGGTAAAGCTTAGCCAAATGGTCAGGAATAATCAGGTTAAAATAGAAATATCTAAATCAGTTAATAATGTTCCTTCAATTTCTGTTGATTATGATAAAATGCAGGAAGTATTCCAAAACCTGATAGAAAATGCCATAAAGTTTAATGAAAAAGATGAAAAAGAAGTAAAAGTTACTGCATATCTGCAGGATGATGGTTTTGTAAGAGTTGAAGTAAAAGATAACGGAGCAGGAATTCCTTCAGAAGAGCATAACAAGATATTTCAAAAATTTTATCAGGTAGAAGAATATTTTACAGGCCAGGTGAAAGGAGCAGGTCTCGGGTTGTCTTTGGTTAAGAAGATAATAGAGGCGCATAAAGGGAAAGTCTGGGTAGAGAGCAGGTCTGGTGAAGGAAGTAAATTTATTTTCATTCTACCGGCATAGGAATAAAAAGGTACTTTTGCCTTTGACCCAAATGTAGTGGCCGAGCTTGCTCGGCTAAAAAGCAAAGCAAGCTTTGCCACTACGTCACTCAAAATACATTTTTTTGACCCATTTGGACACAACTTTCATACAATATTTGCACAATATTTAAGAAAGAACCAATAAAAACGCAAGCAAAAAACTCACAGGGTAATCTTAACAGAATATAAATGGGACTGGAAAGCAAAATATATATTCCTCATATAAATAAAAAGAAGAAGATTATCAATTTATGAGTTTACTGCCATAGACTTAGATACCGAATTTTAGTAGCATTAAAAAATGAGTTATAGAAAATGTATTCAGTTGTTAAACTTAAAGTAAATTATTATATTAAACTTATATTTCAATGTATTTAGTAAAATTTGATAAATTAGTTAAAACTTTACTTTAAATGGTAAGTTTAATGGTATCTATTAAAAAAGTTAACATAATAATTATTATCGGACATTCTAATATCCGATAATTATACGACTATTATCCGACGCTGATGCATCCGATAATAGTCTCGGACATTCTAATATCCGATAATTATTCAACAATGATACATAAATTACTTATTTCTATTATAATTATAATTCATTTTCTTTATATTTTATTTATGCTCTTCGGATTTATTTTTAATCTATACGGATTGCTGTTTAATAAAAAATTGCTTAATTACTTTTACCTGCGAGTCTTTCATTTCATTGGAATTATATTTGTTTTTTCACTTGAGCTACTCTGGAAATACTGTCCGCTGACTTTTATAGAAAACTATTTATATAGAAAATTAGCTCCTCATCATACATATCAGGAATCTTTTATTATTCATTATCTTGAAAAAATAATTTATCCTGATGTAAATCCATTGATTATAATAGTCCCTACCGGAGTATTAGCTGTAGTTACCTTACTAATCTTCATTATTTATCCACCCAAAAAGATTAAAAATTTATCAAGTCGTATATTTTTTTAAAATTAATCTCCAGATGATTTCAAAATGTCTGGCAAATTCAGTTAAATCATTGAGATTTGATGGCTTTGTTATATATGAATAGGCGCCAATTCCATAACTCTTCTCAACATCTTGTTTACGCTTTGAACTGGTGAGCATTATAACCGGAATTTTTTTAGTCTTAGAATCAGCTTTAAGTTCTTCAAGCACCTCAAAACCATTCATACCGGGCATTGAAATATCAAGAAATAGCAATTCTGGAGTGGGCGGTTGAATTTCTTTATATTTACCTCTATGGTAGATGAAATCCAAGGCTTCTTCACCGTTATGGACAACATAAAATCTACGAACAAATTTTAGAGCGCTGAACGCTTTCTCTATAATGATTATATCATCTTCATTATCCTCAATCAATAAAATATCAACTGGAGTCAATTTTTTTCCCATTTTTTTCCTCCGGTACTATTTTAGTCATAATTTTCGTCTCTTATTTTTATACATTCTTTCATCAGCAAATCTCAGCATGTCTGTTTCATCTTTAATAGATTCTTCAGGGAAACAGCAGGTACCTATACTTACAGTTACATTAAATTTAATATCATTGTACTCAAATTTATGGTCTTTTATATTGGATATTATCCTTTCTGTGAAACTATAAATCTTTTCTTTAGTTGTTTCGGGTGAAATGATGATAAACTCATCGCCGCCATACCTTCCAAAAGTATCCCCTTCTCTGCCTGATGATTTTATGATATCAGCAACTTTTTTAAGAGCGACATCGCCGCATAAATGGCTATATGTGTCATTTATCTCTTTCAAATTATCAACATCAATCATCATAAGTGAGAGAGGCCTTTTGTATCTCTTGGCTTTTGCAAATTCTTTTTTAAATTCCCTTAGAAGATACCGCCTGTTGTAAATACCTGTCAGTTCATCGGTTATACTCATTTTCTGAACCATTTCATAAGAAAAAACATTTGCAATGGAACTTGATAGATGTTCAATCACACCGGCAGCTTTGTTGATGTTTTCATAAGGCAGCTTTCCGTCTTCCGAATTATTTAGATTAACAACAGCAATAACATCATTATTAATAATAAGAGGAATACATACAGCAAACTTTTGGGGATGTAATCTGTTTCCGCTGAAAAATGGTGATTTTTCAAAATCCTCAATAAATACCGGCCGCTTTTTTTCTATAGCTTTCCATATTACGCTTTTGTCATTTCCTGTTATTACTATCTGCTTGTCTTTAAGGGAATCCTGATTATGAAATGACAAGGTCAATGTTTTTTCTTCTTTATTATACATAAATATGGAAAAGCTGTTTATTCCAAAAATAGCAGGTATGTCTTCCTTTAGCGTTTCCTGAACTCTTAAGATACTTGTAGTATTCAGGTTCCTCGCAAAAGATATTAATTTCTTTGAAAATTCAAGGTTATTCCTTATATCATCATGGAGTTGTTTAATTCTCAACATGGCATTAATCCTGGCTATAAGTTCAGAAGGTTCAAAAGGCTTGGTAATGTAGTCGTCTGCTCCTATATTCAATCCCGCTACCTTTGCTTTCATGTCACCTCTGCCTGTAACCATTATAACCGGTATATACGGAATACTTTTATCTGCTCTTAATATCTTTAACACTTCATCACCGTTAATTTCAGGTAAAGTATAGTCTAAGAGGATTAAACCCAATTCATTATATTTTTCACGGATAAACTCCATCGCCTCTTTTCCGCTACAGGTAATATGGAGGGTATTTGAGAGGTTAAACCTGCCAAAAATTCTTTTAAAAATTAATATATCATCATCGTTATCCTCTACCAGCAAAATATCAACAGGTTTTATGTTATCTGTTTTTTTCACTTATAAATACCTTTTTACATCCGTCCTATCTTCGTAGGGGTCGGATAAATCCAACCCGCGGACTTGATAAATCAAGCCCCTACATTTACATATACTTTTGAGGGCTGAAAGCTCATGTCCGTATAAATGAGGCAACTACAATTTTCATTTCCTTACATTGGTATTGTAAAAAAGAATGTGCTTCCTTTTCCCTGCTCCGATTCAACCCATATCTTTCCTTTGTGTTCACCAATAATCTTTTTAACAATAGCAAGCCCTGCCCCTGTGCCGCCGCCATACGCCTCGTGTTCATGAAGCCGTTCAAAAATGTTAAATATCCGTTCAAAGTACTCTTTTTTAATTCCTATACCATTATCTCTGACATAGAAAACAACAAACTCTTCGTCATTTGTCTGTTGTCTCTCCAACACTCCAACTTCAACAACGGGCTCAGGATTGTCATTATACTTAACTGCATTGTAAATAACATTGTAAAAAACCTCTTCAAATTTCGTGTTACACAAAATAACCGGAAGTTTATCAGGAATATTTATTTTAGCTTTTTTTTCTATAATAATAGCCTCCAGCCTTTTTACAGCGTTTTCAACAAGTTTTTTTGAATTAACCATGGTATATGGAATATATTCTTTTGATATTCTGGAAATAGCTAAAAGACTTTCAATCAATTTTGTCATCCGTTCAGTGTTTGCTATAATTCGGTTAAAATAATCTTTTGCCTTGTTATCAAATTTGGCGGAATAATCTTCTAAAATAAACTGGCTGAATATCTCTATTGCTCTTAATGGTTCTTTCAGGTCATGGGCTGCTGTGTAGGTGAAAGCTTCAAGTTCTTCATTAACCGATTCAAGTTTCTCTGAGTAATGTTTGAGCTTTTGGGAATCCTGTTTCTGCCTGGTTATATCTATAAGTGTTACTGTCATACCAATAGGGTTATATTCATCCTTAAGCAGGGAATTGTGCATTAATCCAGGAAAGACCGCGCCGCCGCGCCGAAGGTGCCAGATTTCACCTTTAAAGAAGCCTTTTTCCTTGACTTGACGAAAGCATGCCTCCGCAGCCGGTATCTGCTCCGGAGTATGAAGAGTAGAAAGATTTTTTCCAATCAGTTCCTCCTGATTATAACCACACATACCTGCAAAAGAATTATTAACAAAAAGAAGATTGCCATCCATATCACACACAGCTATGCCTTCTATAGCCTGCTGAACAGAAAAAGACAGAAGATGCAGCTTTTTTTCTCTTTTTCTTCTGCTTGTAACATCACGGAAAATTAAAACAATGCCGGTAATATCTCCCATATTGTTTTTTATTGGAGCGCCGCTGTCATCAATGGGTATTTCCTTTCCATCCTTAGATATCAGTAAAGCATGATTTCCAAGACCAACTATAATACCTTCTTTTATTATTTTTTCAACAGGATTTTCAATAGGTTTTCTTGTTTTTTCATGAATAATATTAAAGATTTCTTTTATTGGTTTTCCAATTACTTCCTGGCGACTCCAGCCGGTTAATTGCGAGGCAACAGTATTCATAAAAACAATATCCCCTTTAGCATCAGTGGCAATTACTGCGTCACCTATGCTTTTAAGTGTTGTTTCAAGCCACTCACGGCTTTTCTGTAGATCCTGTTGTCTTTTCTGTATTTCAGAAGTCATTAAGTTGAAGTGCTGCGCTAACCGGTTAATTTCATCACCTGAGTATTTTTGATATATCTCACATTCATGGCAGTCATCTATCTTTTTATCATAAATTTCCTGTAATACTTCATGGCACATTGCTGAACTGACATACCAGCATGGAATATCTTTACTTTCATATGAAATGCAATCCTTTTTATTGCATTTTTTTATTTTCCAGCACGGTATATGAGGAATCTTTATCCTAAAATCAAGGTTACCTCTTACTATCTCTTCAGTGGCATTATACAGATTTTCAACAGGTTTTATAATTGTATTTGTAAGTTCTACAATAATAAAAATACTCACTATAATTATTCCAAATATGCTGAATATAATTATATTCCTGCTGACTTTACTTATTTCTTTTATAAGTGAGTAAGTAGTAAAAACTGCCTGTATTCTGCCAATCTCAACATTAATTTTTTCTGGATAGATACCTATAATAATGTCTTCTTTTTTTAATTCAGCGGTCTTAGTATAAACAGGGGTGGAATATTCCCTGTAATTTTCTTCCTTTTTTAAACCTCCCTGAAATAAGATATTCCCATTTGCTGTGATTTTGCAGGAAATAATATCTTCCTGCTTCAGCATATTTTTTCCAATATCTTCTAACATTTTTTGATTACCAATTAAAATAGGGTACTCACAGCTTATGGATATAGCATTCAGGTAACATTGGGCACGTTTATCAAATTCTGAAAATAATATTTTTTTCTCGTGAAGAATTAAATAGATACTGGTAATTAATGTGGATAATAAAAGGAAAATTATAATCGGGAAAAGTATTTTTTGAGATATTTTCATTTTCCAAAGGTTATTATTGCTTCATCTACTGTTTTTTTTGGAATTTTTAAACCTAATCTATGGGCAACTGTAAGATTCAAGGAAAAATTTACCTTTCCAGGTTTTACAAAACCTATGTTTAACGGATCCTCTTTAGAAAACAGTCTTAAAGCAGCCTCTGCTGTCTGGACTCCAATCCAGTTGTAATCAGGTTCAAAAGAAATTAATGCGCCTGCTTTTGAATAATGTGAAGAAAGCCCCACAACAGGAACTTTTGTTCTTAAACTTTCAAGCAGCATATATCTCACGGAACTGTCGTTGTATACAGCAGGACAAGGAATCATCAGGAAATAATCTATCCTCCATGAAATATCATCAAGCGCCCTTGGAAATTCTTTTATATTATTAATCTTTTTTTTAATAAGTTGTAGTCCCAATTTGTTGCATGCACGCGATATTCTCTTATATCCAGAGGTTGATTTCTGTGTATAGATCAGCCCCACCCTTTTAAAGTCAGGGAAAATTGTTTTAATCTTCTGCAGTTTTATTTCAGGAGAAATACCCATTATTACACCGGGCGGCGAAAGCCCGCTGCATTTTGGCTCACAAACCATGGTAAATAGTATTGGAATATTTTCAACTGATTTTTGAACAGCCCTGGTAGCAGATGTCCCTAATGTTAGAACCAAGTCAGGCTTATTCAAATTGATGTTTCTATAAATATCAAATATTTCATCAAATTGTTTTTTTTCTATATTATATTCTTCATACTGAACATTAATGCCTTTGCTGTCAAAAAAACTCTTAAAACCATCCATAACAGTATCATAAACATCAATATTGCGGCTTTTAATTACTGCAATTGACAGCGCTTCCCCAGCGTAAACAGGGCATATTGCATTAATAAATAAAATGATACCAATAACAACACTTTTCATGCGTAAATACCTATTTTAGAATAGTGCTGGCGGTGTTCGTTTTCGGCATTCTTAAGGCTTATAGACCTCCCGAGCATGCGAAGGCGTTTAGCAAAAACCGTTTTAATAGGTTTTTGTAGCCGTAGCACACTTGTTTCGAGGAAAAGAAAACGAATTCCGACAGTACTATTCGTTTCAAATTTATATCCGTTTTTGTGAGCTGAAGGCTCGTATCTGTTCATTTAAAATTCGCATCCAACTGTAACTAAGAACCATCTGCCTTTTTGAGGAAACGGTATTGGCGGATTACCTCCCATGTAATTTTCTTTATCAAAAATGTTATTGACTTTAACAGAAACCTCTGTGTTTTTCATCATAACAGGCTTCCATATGATATTTAAATTAAATATTGCAGTCGGGCTAATTTCATACTCCGGATCCAAATTGCCAGGAGATTCAATTTTGCCGTGCCAGTTCATAAGAAAATTGAGATTAAGAGCATTTACAGGCATATAATTAATCCCTGAGTTTGCCGTATGTGTCGGGATATCATTTATTGTCCTGTCTTTCATTAAAGTATCCTTGGTTTTATCTTCAACAGGTTCCTGAAAAGTGTAATTTGCAAATATATCTATCTTTTTATTGAGATTCAATTTAAGTTCAGGTTCTATTCCCCACATTGTCTGCTCACCGACATTTTCATAGGTTTCGGTTACTTTTATTTGGGTGATTAAATCTTCAAGATTATTATAGAAAACATGTAACTTTATATATACTCTCTTGCCAAACTTATTTGATAAGGATGTCTGAAAAGTAGTCATCTTCTCAGGCTTTAAATCTTCTCCGCCGTAATATCCATAAGCAGAAGGTGTAATATAGCGGTAAAAGTAAGTAGGATCCATAAATGCTTTGCTATAAAGGAGCTTCCAGTAAAATTCACCGGCAGGATTGGTAACCAGCGATACCCTGGGATTAAATGATTCCTTTGCAAGTTCATAATAATCATAACTGGCGCCAAGATTAAGCCCTACTTTACGGTGTAATTTCTGGCACACATGGACATATCCTGCTATATAATATTCGCCTTCATCCCTGGATAAAAGAGGCTCAGCGCTTTCAGCCAGTACATCCGGGTCATTGACATTATGAATAAGAGAAGAATTTAAAACTCCCCATTTTTCTATTTTTAAACCGGTTAATATATCGCCCTTTAATAAAGGTCTGGAAAAAGAATAATCTCCTCCGATACCTACACTGGTAAAATCAATCCACCATAGTTTTCCATACGGTGGATAATCCCTTTCAGGCGCAAACAACTGCCAGCAGTCATAATATTCATAATTCAGGAAATGATTAATTTTGAGGACAGCATCTTCTGATACAGGTTTTTTATACATAAGGTTTAAGTCGCCCATTATAAAGACTTGCTGGATATCCTTTAGGCTGTTATCCCTGTTATATAGACCACCGTTATTTGCCCTGGGCGGCGAATACTCACTGCGCCTGAAATTAGCTGACAAAGTAAAATTACCTTCATTTAACTTTAGGCCAATGTCATAACAATAAGGATATTTATCCACATACTGCCAGCCGTCTATTGGACTGGCAGAAATGTCTTTAGTTTTCGGCTGATTTACCTTCTCGCCTTTTGAACTGTAGAAGGAACCATATAACATGGTATTAGAATCCTCATCTATATCTTTTCCATAAATTATATCCGCAGTGAGCTGACCGTAATTGCCTGCGCCAATGTTTACCCGGCTGCCATTTATATCAGAACCGTCTTTTGTAATAACATTTACCACACCGCACATTGCTGCTGAGCCGTAAAGTGCTGAACCCGGGCCGCGGACAATCTCTATCCTTTTTACATTAGCCAGGGATAAGGAATAATCAAATTCAGTTGTATTGAACATGTAATCGTTCAGCCGGTTTCCATCTTTCAAAAGAAGAAATTTCTGGTTGGTTGACGCATAGAAACCGTGAATAACAGTAAGCAATTCATTTGTATCCTGAATAATATTAAAGCCTGGAACCGTTTGCAGAACATCCATTAAATTTTTAGCTCCCATCCTCTTTATATCTTCACCTGTAATTATTGTTATTACTGAAGGTGCCTCGTAAACAGGCTGCTCCTTTTTTGCTGCAGTAATTACTATCGGGACTTCTTTAAAAATCAGATTTTCTATTTCCATCTTTGATTCCTGAGAAAATCCTGTCTCAATCAGCAATAATCCTAAAACCATTACTAAGAACACTTTGTAAAATTTTATTTTATTCATTGCTTACCTCTACTATTTCTTTTCCTATTTTCTCTAAATGTAAGTATTCAGTCAACCACGTCATTGCTCAAATCCCCCTCTTTCCCCCTTTACTAAAGGGGGATTTAGGGGGATTGCTTCACTTGGCTCGCAATGACACGAGGTTCAGTATGCATTTACCTCCCATCCATGGATGAATTATACTAAATTAATATTTTTAATTCAAATGCTTTTTATCGGGATTTCAGGTTTGACAATTAGAAGGTATTGCTTTATAATCAACAATATGAACCCTGTTAGAAATCTTAGAAATAAAGCCTTAGCACACATTGATGAGTCATATGCTAAAGGTAAATTAAATCTGCAAGGAATTTCTTGGACTGATTTTGATATTATTGAAAACAACTTAATTGATGCTTTTAGCGGATTATTCCTTAATTCTGAACGGATGTTACTGCCTATAAGTTATGATAAAAGAGTCCAACACCCTATAGATATTGATTCAAGACCAGATATTGTTAAAATTTTAGATTGTATTGCTAAAGAAAGCGGTTTTCTCAACTTACCTGAGGATAATCCCATTGCATGGAAAATTACAATGGAGGGAATCTCTAAAGAAGATTTAGAGATTTTTAATTATTATCGTAAGAAAAATAATCTTAAAAAGTGTCAGTAGGATGGTTTTTTGGTAGATTTCATATAACATATTGTCAAAACAAGAGTATGAATACACTTATTGATAAATAAGTGATAAGCCGTTAAATTGGATTTATACACTTACAGGAAGGTTAATTAACTCCTTTAGTTTATAGATGTTTCGCAATTCTTCAATAATTTGGTTCCATTTAGAAAACAATAGGGGAAGCCAACAAATTTCATCCCTTTGGCATTTGCTGGAGGGCTTTTTTATTTTTAAAAGAAGGATATTTAGAAGATTTGTCGTAGTATTTAATTGGAAGAAGTTTGGGATGATTATTTTGTAATAAAGAGGAATGAAGTCTTTATTTTTAAATAATCAGATAGTTAAATATTAAAAAGTACCAAGCCTACTATAAGAGCTTATTTTAGAGAAGGAAAAATTAAAGGGCAAAAAATTACAGGCAAATGGTATATTATTGAAGATAATCTTAAAAAATATCTGAGTGGGGAATATCCGGTAAAGATTTTAAATCATGTAATTATTGTCGATGGCAACTATTTTGCTTTTTCAATGAAAATCTTATTAAGGGGGATTATAACCATGCCAAAAAGTTATGTAGATGAAATAGTAGTTAGATATTTAATAAAAGAAGGATATTTGATTTCACAAGGAATATGGTTTCCCTTGAAAAGAGAAAGAACAGGGAAAAAAGTTTCTGGGTGGAGCGATATTGATATTTTTGCAGTTAAACCTAAAGAAGCACCACTAATTATTCAATGTAAAAGTTTTTCTGGTACTGAGAAATCAGATATTTTTGTCTCTAAAATAGTCAACTGGTTTAATAATGCGGAAGAGTTTTTTATACATTCAGATTACCATAAATGGACATCGGAAGGAGCTTATAGAAAAATCTTTGTAGTAGATTATTCGGTTAAAAAAACAGAAGAAGGCCTAAAAAAGAATGGTATAGAAGTTTGGAATTATAAAGATGTGTTGAATAAACTATTAAAAAAATTAAAGGATGAGCAGGAAAAAAGAACAGAAGAAAAAGGGAAAAATTATATTGGAAAAGAAGAAGATATTTTATTGAGAATTTTTTCTGACATGCTCAGACGAGAAATAATTAGAAAAGAAATCTTTGAAGAGGAGAAATAATATATGCCAGAAAAAGAATATAAACCAACCATTGAACTATCAACAAGTTTCTTTCACTAATATGAATTTAAATACTTTTTAGCATATTATGAATTTCTTAATATCAAAAAGTAATTTAACACCATTTTAATTGCTTTCTTTATTTAATATATGGTTAGAATAAGAGTAGGGGATATACTTCTTGATAAATAATAGAAAATAAGTAATTAAACATTGTTTATAGCACTTACAGGAAGATTAATTAACTCCTTTAGTTTATAGATGTTTCTCAATTCTTGAATAATTAAGTTTGAAGTAGAAAACGTTAGGGGAGCCGGGTAGGATTCGAACCTAAGGATAATTAAAAAGAAAAAGAACAGGGCAAAACCCTTATTATATAAGGCTTTTAAGGAACTATTTTCCCACAGAGTGTGACAGGGGACGGTTCTTTGACACATTACACAAATAGGTATGAATAAACAAGAAGGTATGCCAAGTCAATAATTCGGTAAACTTTTAGCGGAAAACTTATGGGATTTTAGGAGTTTCTTAAACAGATGGTTGAGGTTTTAGGTATTATCATAGATAGATATTCTAAGGGAAGACCTCGTAAAATGGAAAGTTAAACTATAGAAAAAAATAGGATGTCCCTATTTTTAATTAATGATAGCTTTAAATCACTTTTTAATTGCGGAAAACCCGATTGGCAGTGGGCAAGAGAAAGAATTAAAAAGTATGAGGAGTGACAAGAATTATTTTAGTGTCGATTCGGTTTTCGAACTTTAGTTAAAAGATGTCCGGGATAGTCTTATAAAAAATTAATTAACAACAACAGCAACATTTTCTTTTTTTTGTTTTTGTTATATTGGCAATGTTCAATATTGTTATTGTTAGGGTTCAAATTTTAGACCTG
>JAIVZN010000039.1:0-13666 GCA_048634875.1 Deltaproteobacteria bacterium
AAAGATTTAAATACTTCTTATTTACTTCATATCTGTGCCTATGCCGTTCTGACACATGGACTTTCCTGTACGCTCTGTATGCAATAGAACCTTTTTCAAGCACACAGTTAAAACTGCCTAATCTCATTGTCCCGCCTTTTTCAGTAACATCTTTCTGTGAAGAAGTAATATCTATTACAGGATATGGAGTATTTTCATAAAACTCTGTAGAATTTGCTTTTTTATAACCAAGAATATTGCGCGCAAAATCTATTACCATACATTGCAATCCAAGACAGATACCAAGAAACGGAATATCTTCCTCTCTGCACATTCTCACGATGTCAACTTTTTCTTCCACTGCTCTTTCCCCAAAACCACCGGGAACAATAATACCATCAACCTTTTCAAGTTCTTTTTTCAGATTTGCTTTTTCTACATCTAAATATTTACAATCAACAGTTAAATTATGATAACTTCCGGAATGTCTTAATGCCTCAAAAATACTCATATAAGCATCTTTAACTTCAGTATATTTTCCTGCTATTCCTACCCGGACATTCCCTCTTGTGTGTATCATTGAACCCACCATTTTTTTCCAGCTAACTATATCTGTATCTTTCTTTTTTATAGATAAAAGTTTAAATATTTTTTTATCTACTTTCTGTCTAAGCAGCATCAACGGCACTTCATACACAGTATTCTTAACATCCATCTCGTGTATTACATAACTTTCTTTAACATTACAAAATAAACTTATCTTCTTTCTTGCCTCAATGCTAAGTGGTTTTTCCGAGCGGGTCATTATCATATCAGGCTCAATGCCTATCTCTCTTAATTTTGCAACACTCTGCTGAGTAGGCTTGGTCTTAATCTCAGATGCTGCTCTAATATATGGAATAAGCGTAAGATGAATAAATGCAACATTTTCTTTCCCAACATCTTTTGGAAACTGCCTGATTGCCTCTAAAAACGGATGGCTTTCGATATCGCCGACTGTCCCGCCTATTTCAACAATGACAATATCACTCTTAAAAGAAAGATTTAAAATCCTTGATTTTATTTCATCTGTAATATGAGGTATAACCTGAACTGTCTCACCTAAGTATTCACCTCTTCTTTCTTTTGCAATGACACTTGAATATACATCACCTGAAGTAGCATTGTTTTCTTTATACATATTTTTATCTACAAATCTCTCATAATGTCCAAGATCAAGATCGGTCTCTGCCCCGTCAGATGTAACAAAAACTTCACCATGTTGATATGGATTCATTGTTCCAGGATCAACATTTATGTATGGATCCATCTTGACAATATTAATCCTCAAACCGCTTCTGGAAAGTAAGCATCCAATAGATGCCGCAGTTATTCCCTTGCCAAGTGAAGAAACAACCCCGCCTGTTATAAATATATACTTAGTCTTCATCGTAAATCGTAAAGCGTAATTTGCATTTTGATTTTTGATTTTTGAATTTTAATCTATCATTTTGCATTTTGATTTTTGATTTTTGATTTTTTTAACCACTCTCTTGCTTTCTCTAAATCTTGGGGCGTATCTATCCCGATAGAATCCATAGGACTTTCCACCATTTTTATTTTATCTCCATTTTCAAGTACCCTGAGCTGTTCAAGTTTTTCAGTGCGCTCAAGTAGAGTAGGAGTACTATTGTAAAATTTTTCCAGTAACTCCTTTTTCCACACATATATTCCTAAATGTTTCTTATAAACTGATGCGCCTGAAGGCACCATGCTCCGGGAAAAATACAGAGCTTCATTATCTTTATTTACCACAACCTTTACTATAGAAACATCTTTGGCAATTTCTTTTGAAACAGGAAAATATGCTGAATATAAACCAACTTGTCCTTTTTCTGCCTGCTCTATAAGCAAATCAATAAACCCGGCATCTATAAACGGTTCGTCTGCCTGAATATTAACAATTAAACTTGCATCCCGGAAATACCTGTTTGATGTATAATATACCCTGTCTGAACCTGAAAGAAGCTCAGTTGGAGTTAATTTGAATTTCCCTTTAAATTTTTTTACAGTTTCTGCTATCTTTTCAGAATCAGTCGCAACCACAACATCATCAACATTTCTTAACTTAACAACTTTCTCATAAACCCATTGAATTAAAGGTTTGCCTTCTAAATTAACAATAGGTTTTTCTTTAATGCGGGTAGATGATATCCGCGCAGGTATTACAGCGACACATCTCACTTTTCAATCTCTCTTCTAATTTCTTCCAATGATGCAGTAGCTGTCCCTAATTTACCTACTACCACTGCTGATGCATAGTTTGAAAGAACTGCTGAATAATAAAAATCCAATCCTGCAGTAAGCCCCAGAGTAAACACACTGGCAACTGTATCTCCTGCTCCAGTTACATCATAAACCTCTTTTGCCGCTGCTGAAATATGCTTGATAGAACCATCTCTCATAAACAGAGACATCCCTTGCTCACCTCTGGTTATAAGGACAGAATCACAATTAAGTTCTTTAATCAGCCTCTTTCCTGCCTCTATTAAAGCAGTTTCATTTTCAATATTTAATTTTAAGGCAGATTCTGTTTCCTTAACATTTGGTGTAATTGAAGTTACATCTTTATATTCAAAAAAATGACCTACCTGCGGATCTACAACTACCGGTATCTTTTTTTTCTTTACAACTTCAATGATATTTTCTATTAATTCTGTTGTTATAAGGCCTTTTCCATAATCTGAAATAACAATGCCATCAACTTTTTCAATAATAGTTTTAATCCAGTTAACTAATTTTAAAACCAAACTTTGGGGTATTTCATCTTTTGATTCAAGATCTGCCCTTACAACCTGCTGATGTTCTGCAATTATCCGTGTCTTTAAACTTGTCGGCCGGTTACTATCCATTAAAATACCTGTAACATCCGCCCCCAATTCCTCTAATATTTTTATCAGCTGCTTACCAAAAATATCACTGCCAATTACGCTGCCAATATATACACCTGCCCCCAAAGCAAGTATATTATTTACCACATTTCCCGCACCACCCGGCATATACTGCTCATCTGTAATCTCCACTATCGGCACAGGCGCCTCAGGCGATATACGAGAAACCCTTCCTCTTATAAACTTATCTAATATAAGATCACCTATAACCAGTATCTTTTTATCTTTAAAATTTTCTAATGCATCTATTATATTCATATACAAATCCCCCTCAGATGTTGAACTGTTGAATTGTTGAATCATTTATTCTTTTCAACATTTCAACTCCTCAACTTTCAACTTCTTTAATGTCGGATAATAGTCGCAAGATTATCGGACATTTTTTAAAATGTCGGATAATCTCTATTATATCTACTGATAGAATTTCTGTCAATTTTTAAATAACTTTTTTTTAATTAAAACCGCTGTAATTGAGCCGATCTCTATCTTACTTCTCATTTTAACAGGAAATTTTCTTTCATCGTCGGTAAGCCAGACCTTAAGTTCACCTTTTGCCTTAAATATACCTTCTTCTCTCAACTTCGGGACCACAACAAAAGTCTCAAATTCACCTGCAGGAACTTTTATCTTTTCTTTGCCGATTACTTCCACTTCAAGCGGCCAGTTCTTCTTCCCGGTACCAACATCAAATTCAAACTTTTTTCCAACTTTTAGTTTTTTTGTTCTTAAATAGTAAAGTGATGAAAGAACATCCTGAACACCTTCTGTAATATCAAATTTATATTTATTTTCATACGCTACTTTATGGACATGGTCATATATAATTGTAGTATCTTTTTTATAGCTGCCTTCCCGGTTACTCTGTTCGTATCTCACTGTATATAATTTTTCAGAATCAACATATGATTCAATTCTATCCCTGACTTTAAAAAAAGGGTCAAAGAATTGGGCGCTTCGTGCTGTTGTAACTATGCGGTAAGTATTCCTGCCTCCTAATCTTACTATTTCTTTTACCTCCATATGCGCATATCCGCAGGTAATAATACCCCACCTGATGGAAAAAGTCAGTCTCTCGCCCACTCCCCATGGTTCTGCATATAACAGGCTGCTTAAAAATACAATAACAAAAAATGATATTAATAACTTATTTCTTAATCTCATTAATAAACCTTTTCCACTTTTCGTGTTCTGCAATATTTATATCCATAATTAGTATCCAGCCATTTATTATAAAATCTTGAGGCAAACGCGCTGCATCTTTCTCTGTAGTTACAATCTCAAAGCTGTTTTTATCAGCCTCCTCTACTATCATTTTAAGTTCTTTTTCTGTCCATACATGGTGATCCTGCCTATCAAACTTTTTAATTATAGCGAAAGATGTCTTTTCAAGCAAATTATAAAAACCCGCTTGATTACCTATTGCAGAAAAACATAAAATTCTTTTATTTTTAAAATCTTCAGGACTTCTCCTTCTCTCTCCTGATATTTCTCTAAAATATTTTATTTTCTCATAAGCATGAAAAATACTTACATCGGAATTGTATTTTTTTATAATTCCTTTAATCTTTCCCAATTCATTTTCCTCTACCATATTTGAGCGGTTAAGTATTACACAATCTGCGCGGGAAAGGCTGCTCAAAGGCTCTCTCAAAGTTCCAGCAGGTAAAACATGCCCCCCGCCAAAAGGTCTTGTGCAATCAATTAATACAATATCAATATCCCTTTCCAGCTCATAACTTTGAAAACCATCATCAAGAATTAATATCTTTGCATTATTATTAACTGCAACCCGAGCGCTTTCATACCTGTTTGCTCCTGCAACAATCATTAGCTCAGGGAACCTCCGCTGCATAATAACAGCCTCATCTCCAATTTCAATAAAGCTGCTCTTTGGAGATGCAATATAAATGCCTGTAGTTTTCCTTCCATACCCTCTTGTAAGAACTGCTTTTAAACATTCTTTATCAAGCGTTTCTAAAATCTTTAATACTATAGGAGTCTTACCTGTTCCGCCTGTTGTTATGTTCCCCACACTTATTACACCTGCATTAACTTTCTTTTTTGCAGTTGTTATTTTAAAAAGATACAATCCCAGACGATATAAATATGATAAAAACAAAAGAACAGTCCTCATTCTTATGTCTCAATTATTAATTCTGCTGCTTCCAAGAGATCATTAGCTTTAAAATCAGAGCTGATTTTTTTCATATCATCCTTTCCATAACCGGTCATAACCATAATTGTCTTTATTTTAAGCCTCTTGCCAAGTTCAATATCGGATGCCTTATCTCCAATAACAAAACTCCTTTTTAAGTCAATGTTTAACTCATCCATAGCCTTAAATATCATACCTGGATTGGGTTTCCTGTAATAACAGTTAGAATCAGGATGGTGCGGGCAGTGATAAACCCTGTCTATTATTACTCCTTCTGATTCAAGTTGACTTAAAAAATACTCATTTAATTTAAAATAATCATTCTCAGTATAATATCCCCTGGCAATTCCTGACTGGTTTGTTACAACAACCAACAGGTATCCTGCTTTCCTTAATTTGCGCAGAGCTTCCATTGCACCGGGCAGGAATTCAAGTTTTTCCCTGCTTGCTACATACCCGTAATCTTTATTTATAGTTCCGTCCCTGTCAATAAATACCGCAGGCCAGTTACTCTTCCAGAAATTATGCATCCAGAACCATTCATCCGGTTTGTTTTTAATTTTACTTTCAAGCCAGTTCATCTGTTTCTGTGTATTTATAAAATCTGCCTTAAGAGAGTCTTTATCTGTCACAAAATTCAAAGGTTTTTCATAGCATACTTTTATTTTTCCATTTCTGTGTAAACTTGAACCGGGAATAACTTTAACTCCTGTTCTTCTCATAAGCACAGAAGCTATATGCGTACACCACACAGGTCTATTAAAAAATTTTACAGGCAGCCCACTTTTCATATGCTGGTCAATAAGAATACACAAATTTTTATTATTTTTAATCTTCTTGAGTATCTCTCTTATACTTCCATGATATGGTATGTGATGACTCCCGTAAACTGTTCTTAAATCATCAACAATCCTGTCAAAAGCAGGGTTATGTATCCTTCTTCCAACCGGGTATAACTCTCTTCCACTCGCTGCAATAGACATCCCTGTTATTTCCCAGTTACCTAAATGTCCTGTCAGTAATATTGCGCCATCATTAAACTTTTCAATACCTTCAACTTCAACTAAATTAAATATTCTGCCGGAAGAAAATTTTATAAACTCCATCATATTCCTTCCGAAATTACTAAAAACTTTCTTTGCATATAACCTGCACCATCTGGTGTCTTTTTCAGGAAATGCACTGATTAAATTATTCACAGTGATCCGTCTTCTCCCCGGAACTAAGTAATAAGCTATTTTTCCTAACATACTTCCAATAAAAAGGATAAATTTTAACGGCAAAATTTCTAAAGAAATTTTAATTAATTTAAGCAGTTTATACAGAATGCTGTTCATTTTCTAATTTCTTTATATTTATTATAAGACCTGCAAGTGTCCATATGAGTACTGAATTTTCCGCATCAGTAAGGTATGTCTGAAATACGCCTGCCGCAAGTATAGCTGCAAGTGCAAATAATGAAGCTGTGTGTAATCTTCTCCATTTTTCTTTTTTTGGCGGACTTGAATATAATTTAAAAAACTTAAATAAAAAGAATATAAATGCTAAGAAAGTCAATATACCTCCTTCAGTAAGCATATCAAAGTAAATTGAGTGCGGATGACAGCGCGCGCCTGATACTGCGCCGGGATATTTTTCTGCATATTCTCTGTCAAATATGTAGGTGTATTGCCCTGCGCCTACACCAAATATAAGCCGCTGGCTGTATATTTCAAAAGATGTTTTCCAGATATTTATTCTGTCAGAGAATTTATCTTTTATTTTCTGGCGGTTTAAAGGGACAAATATAAGTAAAACAGCAAATATCAATATAATTCCTATTGAATACAATATGCGTTTTTTCTTAAAGGCAAAAAATATTATTAGTGCAGAAATAAATCCAACCCAGCAGCTATAGGCAAAACTGAGAATCAATGATAAAAACACCAGTAATACAGGCAATCTCTTTTTAAAAGAAGCATAAGCAACAAATGTAAGCATCATCATTTGCCCGCCAAAGGTTAAATGGTGGCCAAGTATGCCTGTAGCCATGTAAACCGGAAAGCCAAACAGTTCTGTTACTTTTTCAAGATTACTTGCTCCCATTCTTATAACTGAAACCATCTGGAATTTCATGCTGCCCGGTAATGTAAGTCCTGCCATAGATTGAAGAATTGCATAAACTGCCATTATAAATGCAGACCAGCCTAATATTTTTATAAATTTAACTGTTTCCTTTTCTCCAAAAAGATATACTACTATATACATATGAAAAACATACCAGTAATTATCCAGCACATCTTTGATACTTTTAAGAGGTTGCGGGCCGATAGATGCGCTTAAAAGATAAAATCCAACAAAAATTAACAGAGGTATTTCAAGACCTGTTGAATAAAATTTAACTTTCTTTTTAAAAAGCAGAATTAAAAATGCTACACACAAAAAACCAAAAGCTGTGTTCATCAGGGTTATTGAAAATGTAATGCTTATGGCTAAAAGCACAATACCTGAATTTAAAAATGAATTATAGATTTTATCGTAACTAACTTTCATTATTTATTTTCTGTTTTATTTCTCTAAAAACATCAGAAACAGAAATACAATTTACAGGTCCTTTTTCGGATACTATTTCAACACTTCTCCCTTCCCTGTTAACCCACTCATATACATTTGTCCCATAAGGAAATAATATAAACGATGTATGACCTGTAATTTGAGGAATATGACAGGGTCCGCAATCATTTGAGACCGCTGCAATACAATTATTTGATTCTCCAAGAAGCACTTTTACAGGCTGTTCAATTAAAAATTCAATACTACTTCCATATTTCTGCAATTTATTTATTATATCACTTTTATATTTTTTCTCCATATTTCCAAGAACAAAAACTACTTTTTTATTTAATTTCAAAATAATTTTTTCAGCAAGTTCAATATAATTGTTAATTGGCCAGAGTTTTTCTTTTCTTGAGCCGCATGGTATTAACCATACAGAAGGACTGGTTTTACAATTATATTCTGGAAAAAGTATGGGGACGGTTCTGATATTTTTTTTTTGAGAAGTATCAGAACCGTCCCCATACTTTTCATGCTTTCTAAATGGCTCCAACAGTTTCAAAAAATTTGTACCTCTATAGGTTTTTTTATCATAGCTAAAACACTGACTATATACAAGGGGGGACCATTTTCTCTTAAATCCAATCTTGAATTTTCCGCCAGTTAATAAATTTAACAACCAGTCCCGTTCGGATTTTCTTCTTAAAGTAAACAATATGTCAAACTTATGTTTTTTTATATTTTCAACGAGATGAAAAAACGATTTAAACCCACAGGATAAATCATTCAGTATTATCTCATCAATAAATCCAAGATCACTTAACATACTAATCTCTTTTCTCGGGCTAATTACTGTTACATGAGCATCCGGAAAAATATTTCTTAAATTATAAAAAAAAGGAATCATTACTATCTGTGACCCGAAAAATTTCTTATTGGGCGTTAATATTCCAATTTTCATATAATTTCATATATTCCTGGATCATTTTTTCTTTTGAAAATTCAGATTCCACTATTTTTCTACTCTTTATGCTAAATCTTCTTCTTAATTCAACATCTTTAATTAATTTTATGATTTTTTCTGATGTATCAAGAGGGTTATTTTTTTCAACAAGATAACCATTTATTCCATTTTCTATTAATTCTGGTATTCCACCTACTGAAGTTGCAATAACAGGAACCCCAACTGCCATTGCCTGTAAAACAACTGTACCAAGTCCTTCAAAATTTACAGTATGCACTAAGATATCAATAGAAGATATAAACTTTTCTATATCCGGAATAAAACCTGCAATTTTTACATTTTCAGTTATATTTAAACTCTTAATAAATTCCATGATTTTATTTTCATCTTTTCCCTTACCTGCAATAAGAAACTTAAGTTCAACTCCTGTTTCTTTTTTCAGCACATAACCTGCAGACTTAATAAAAGTAATAAAATCCTTATTTCTTAAATCAAACGCGCCAACCATACCTATATTTAACCTATTATTTTTTTCAATATTTTTTTTCAACTGGAATCTGTCAAGGTCAACTGTAGAATATATCCTGATTATATTTTTAAAACCAAGACTATTAAGATGATTTCTTATGTATTCAGATATAACTACAATTAAATCAGGGTATTTATATTTTATGAGATTTATTTTGCTCTTAGAAACAGATAAACCTACCCTCCTTGTAAATACTGTTTTTACCTTAACCCCTCTTAATGCCCAGCACCCGATACCGAGACTCTTTGAAGTATGAAAATGAATAATATCAGGATTTTTTTTCTTTACTATTTTTCTAAATTTTATTCCACTTACAAAATCTATATCATTTACAGGATTTAAATTTTTTACTTCTATATTTAATTTTTTAACTTTTTTTTCAAGGGGAGAACCCTCAGGTGTTATCAGTAATTGTTTTATTCCATAATTTTTTAAGCCTGCAATTAATAAGTAAACCTGATTCTGTCCACCCCGCCAGCTACGGCCTGTATCAAAATGTATTATATATATCACTTAATCTTTAATTAAATTATAATTTTTATACTCGCCAATTTTTATTCCAGTTATATTGTCAATAAAATCAGTAACTCTGTGTCTTTTATCTTTAAATGAGAGTTTATAATGAAATTTTTCCGGTGCAAACTCAAGTTTCCAGTTTTTAATTCTTTCTTTCATAACAGCAGGATGTGTTTCCTTAAATTCAGCTATTAAATATGGGTCAATATACTCCTCATAATAAAATCTATCTTTAAATTCACCTTCTATATTCCTGTTGCCGTGGTGAAGAGAATCATGATATTTTTTTTTATTTCCCATCTTGTATGGATCCCGCACCCAACCGTAGTGATATACATGCGCAGAGCACTCTTTCACATTAAGTTTTTTCCCGTCAACCCTAAATCCCTGGGCATCACGCCATGATGTTATGCCAATATGATTTCTGATAATCCTGATTTCTTTTTGATACCAGTGATATGAACGGACATAGTGTTTATAGTCTCCAAACAAGTGATAATACTTTAATATTAAGCCATCTACTTTTTCATTATTCAAATTATTTTCCATGCATTTAACAATAACATCATAATCTTTTTCATGAAGAACTTCATCAGCCTGTAAGTACAGACACCAGTCACCTCTGCATTTATAAAGAGGAATATTTGTTTGCTTGGCAAGGATTCTGCTTTTAACCTTAAACTTCTCATCCCACTGGGTTTCTATGATTTTAATTTTACTATCATTTATTGATTTTACAATCTCTAATGTATCATCCCGAGAAACCCCTACATTTACAAAAAGCTCGTCACACAACGGCAGCATTGATTTTAATGACTCTATAACCGGAAAATCATACTTTGTTGCATCCTTTACAAATGTAAATCCACTAATCTTCATCTAAATATATCCTTAAATATTTTATAAAAACACTAAATGATGCCATTACACAGAGTATGAATCCAGAAATACCATCTAAGAAGCCAAGCCGGAAAAAATACATCTTTATAAATCTTGATACCGGATTAAAAAAAAGTTTCCATCCGCAAACTTTTTTTCCTTTTAAATCACGGGCATTCCATTTTGTATATATGTCAATTTTTTTGAAATAATCACTTACATTGCGATAAGAATGGTGCAGGAGTTTACTTTTAAGTACCCCGGCAGCACCATTTAACCGGAGTTTTCCATGGACTCTTTTCTTTGGATATTCACCCGCATTTTTTTTAAATAACCGGATAACTTTATCCCCCCTCCAGCCGCAATATTTTATCTCCTTACCTAAAAAGAAATTTTTCCTATAAATCCAGTAGCCGTTAAATTCAGGATTTTCTAAAACTCTCTCAATTTCACTTTTTAATTCAGGGGTTACCCGTTCATCCGCATCAACTACCAAAATCCAGGGAAAAGCTGCACTTTCTATACCTGAATTCTTTTTTTCCTCAGGATAAATAATTTCTGTTTTTATAACTTTAGCTCCCATCCGGGAGGCAATTTCAACTGTTTTGTCCGAAGACTCTGTATCTAATACAAGTATCTCCTGAACAAAATCAAGACACTTCAAACAATCCCTGATATTATCTTCTTCATTATGTGTTACTACTACGGCGGTTATTTCATTCATAATTCTTTAACCTAAATTTTGGGTTTTTCTTAAATAAGTTGGAGATATCGTCTGAAAGTTCTTTAAAAAATGCAGAAAATTATTTTGAGTGACTTTTGTTCTTTTAGTAAAAGATATAGTGTTTCGCAAGAAGAAACTCAAACTGTTTGAGCCTGCGTCGTAGATGCAGGTGAGTTTTTGAGTTTCAACTATATCTTTTGCGTGCCAAAGGCAAAAGAACAACGGAACGAATAAATACATTTTCTGCATTAAAAATCCAACATAAATAAGAAAGAGCCTAAATTTTTTCATTAGAAAATTTATCCAGAGGACAGCCCGTCATAACGGGCTGGGTTAATTTCTTTCTAATTTTTACAACAACCATTTTTTTTAAAAATGAACTTTTAGGATATGTAAGTGCAAGACACTGGAAATATTTTGTCTTTGTATCTGAATTCCAGCAACCGGATTTCAGCAAACTTAAAATACTTGAGTACATAAAATAATCCAGATCATAAAACCTGCCTTTAAAAAATAAATATAAAGGGTTCCTGTTTAATCTATCAAAATCATACCAGTGCAACTCTTTATTAGAATTAATTATTATATTACCAACATTAGCATCTCCATGTGAAATATTATTCTGGTGCATTTTATAAATATCTTTAAAACCCTGCTCTATTTTCCTTAGTTTCAAATCAATTGAATTGTCTGATTCTAAAAAATTCTTCAATGTGGATCCCTCGCAAGTTTCTGTCACAAGCAAACTCTGTTTTTTAAGCCGGCTATAGCGATGAACTATAACAGTAACAGGTTCCACGGTTCTAATTCCTATTTTCTGTAAAGAAAGTATGGACTCCAGTTGTTTTTCAGCTTTTGACCTGAGCCAGAAGAAACCACGAAATACATCCCTGAACCGCGCAGAATGTTTATAACTTAACTTTTTAATATAATAATTTTTTAAATAAAATATCTTTCTCTGAGAACGCATGGACTTTCTTATATCGCAGGAAGGTTCTTTATCCTGTAGATACGGCATAAAATCCTGCCAGGAAATATCTTCATCTCTACTGCAATATACTTTTAATCTTTTTGAAACATCCATTATCTCAAATTTTTCTTCTATTAAATCTTTTAAGCTTCCCATAGTTCTATTTAGCAGGGTTTTTATTAATTATAGCAGGGTTTTTTTCTTTCTGCCAACTTTTCCATAAGGATTTCAAGTCTCTTTATATAAACACAAGGAGAAAAATTTTCCTCAATATACTTTAAAGCATTTTTACCCATTTTTACATTAAGTTCAGTATCTTTTAATATCTTTACTATTGAAAATGATAATTGCTGGCAGTTACCAGGTTCAACAATAAATCCATTGTATCCATTCTGAACAATTTCACTTAATACGCCGACATTACTTGCTACAACAGGCTTAGCTGACGCCATCCATTCCAACGCAACCCTGCTTACAGCTTCTGACCCTAAAGACGGTATAATCCCCACCCTGGAGATTTTCATTACACTGGCTATTTCTTCATCAGTTAAATATCCTTTATAACTAATACATTCTTCAACATTCAGCTTTTTAGCGTATCTTTTTAATTCATCCCATTTTACGCCTTCCTCATTTCCTGCAATTACAACTTTTACATCAGGGATTTCTTTCTTTATTAAAGGAAGGCTTTCAATTAAAACTCTATGACCCTTGACTTCATCCAACCTTCCAACGATTGCTATCACCGTATCTTCAATTAATTGAGATGTTTTAAATATTTCAGTATCAACAACAGGCGGAAGAAAAAATATCTTATCTTTTTGAGTAACAAATTCCATAAAATCTCTTTTTATTGCCTCTGTTGGAACAATAACAGCTTTAACTAATTTGTGTATTAAAATATTAAATATATTTCTTCTTACCATCCCTTTTTCCGCACGGACCCTTATAACTTTTATACCACTAAACAAGCCAATAAAACATGAGCTTCCAGTATGCGCAAATACTAATTTTATTTCATCTCTTATTTTTAATATTTTAAACAAACCTCTGATAGAATTAAATATACCCCTGCCGGGAAGTGGTATTACTTTATATAAACCCTTTAACCTGCGATACAAAGTAGAATTGCCAACAACAGCAAAAATTACATTTTCACCCGCCAATTCCATATACCTTGCCATGTCTATAGCGTATTCAGCAAGACCTGAATACCATGGAATATTTATTATATGAAGAATTTTATTTTTTCTCATTGCGAAATCTCACCTGGTATTAAAATTTTAAACTCGGTACCCTTTCCATAAATTGAATCTACATCTACTACACCATTATGACGCTCAATAATCCTCTTCACTGAAGCCAATCCAAGTCCAGTTCCACCTGCCTTTGTACTGTAAAATGGCTTAAAGATATTATCCTTATTCTCATCGCGTATTCCTATCCCGTTATCTAATATCCGCAACCTCAGCCTGCCATCTTTTT